>JAWVEM010000030.1:0-16030 GCA_033856735.1 Blastocatellia bacterium | reverse complement strand
CCCGCCTTTCATACACCTCTGTCACGATTGTGTACGCAAGAGGCGTGGTCGACTCGCTAATAAACGCCGTGTTTAGTCATTTTCGCCGAGCAGCACGCCACGTGCTGTAAAGAGAGCGCTGAACGCTTCGAATGTTAAGACGAATCAATCTTAGTGCAGCCATCATCGTGCTGATCTGCTTCTTTTTGCCTTGGGTGCAGGTGAGTTGCGGCGGCGCGAAGGATACTCTGACCGGTCTGGGCCTGGCCAGACATGAGGACGCGTTGTTATGGCTGATTCCGTTATTGATGTGCGCAGTCCTCGTTTTTGTTTTGCTGCGCGTGCGGCCCGCGAGGCCCCAGCTTTTGGGAGTGCTAAGCACGGCCTGCGGCGTAATTGTCGTCTTGCTCATGAACCGTGAGCGAATGCGCGCGCATCGCGAATCCGGACTTATCCCCGTGCAATTGAGCGGCTGGTTCTGGCTGGGTCTTATCGCCGCCGCCGCCGTAGTGTTAACGGGGCTGGCAATCCTTCTGCGCAGACAAAGCGCGCCCGAAACCGGATCTTCTGGGTAAAATTTGAACCGCTTTACTCGAAAACATAATGGCCCTATCACTGAAACCAGAACGTATCAAACGCTATAAAGATGTCGTGGCGTTGCTCATAAAGTATGGCCGCTCGGATCTCGTCCAACAGAGTGACCTCGATATTCCCGGCGAGCACGCGCAAGCGCTCGCCACCACGGTCGAACCAAAGGCTGAAGAACTCGCGTCCGATCTGGAAAAGCTTGGGCCGACATTTATAAAGCTGGGGCAGCTCTTGTCTACGCGAGGTGATCTTTTGCCTGAGCCGTACCTCGAAGCTCTGTCTCGTTTGCAGGATCAGATCGAGCCGTTCGGATTCGATGAAGTCGAGGAGATCGTTTCAACTGAGTTGGGTGGGCGCATCTCAAAGCTGTTCTCTGAATTCGATCGTGAGCCAACGGCGGCGGCGTCCCTGGCGCAGGTTCATCGCGCCCGCATGCGAAATGGCCGAATGGTAGTCGTCAAGGTTCAGCGGCCGGGCGTCCGCGAGACTATCGTTAAAGACCTCGAAGCACTGGAAGAGATTACCGATTTCATCGACGCGCATACTGAGATGGGGAAGCGTTACGAATTCGGTAACCTGCTCGCCGAGCTCCGTCAGAGTCTTTTGCGCGAGCTTGATTTCAAGCAGGAGGCCGGAAATCTTCGCCGCCTGCGAACCAGCCTGCGAGAGTTTGAAAACATCATCATCCCCGAGCCGGTTGAAGACTACACAACTTCGCGCGTGCTCACGATGGATTACATCGCAGGCAAGAAAATAACGGGCCTGAGTCCGTTGCGGCTGATGGAGTTGGACGGCCCATCGTTGGCGGAAGAGCTGTTTCGCGCTTATCTCAAACAGATCCTGGTCGATGGATTCTTTCACGCCGACCCTCACCCGGGGAATGTTTTTATCACCGACGACGACCGCATCGCGCTGATCGATCTCGGAATGGTCGGGCACATTACGGGGTCGTTTCAAGAAAACCTTTTGCGGCTCTTACTGGCCATTAGTGAGGGCCGCGGCGACGAAGCCGCTGAAGTATCAATCAAGATGGGCGAGGCGAAGCCCAACTTTGACAAGCATGATTTTGAAACTCGCGTTGCGAGTCTGGTCGCCCAACACTCGGGCTCGACCGTTGAGCAAATCGACGCGGGCCATGTGGCGCTGGAGATCACCAGGATCGCGGCAGACTGTTGGTTTCGTTTGCCGGTGGAATTCGCCTTGATGGCGAAGGCCCTGCTGAATCTTGATCGAGTTGTCTACACACTCTACCCGGACTTTAATCCGAACGAGGTCATCCGCGACGAAGCCACCGGGATTCTCACGCGCAGGATCGTGAAGAGCATCGAACCGGGCAGCGTCTTGACCCGGGTGATCGAAGTTAAGGAATTCGTCGAACGGCTTCCGACTCGCGTTAATAAGATTCTCGACGCCATTGGAAACAACGAGCTGAAAATAGGCGTCGATGCTATCGACGAGCGAGTGGTGCTCGATGGCCTGCAAAAAGTGGCCAACCGAATTACCCTGGGGCTGGTGCTCGCCGCTTTGATTGTGGGGGCGGCTTTAATGATGCGAGTTGAGACTTCTTTTCGGATCTTCGGCTATCCCGGGCTGCCAATGATGTTTTTTCTGTTGGCTGCCATCGCCGGCCTCATTTTGATTTTCAATATAATTTTCTACGACAAGCATCCACGGAAAAAGCCGGGCGAGAAATAAGGAAGCCGGCGCCTGACTAGCGCCTCTGGCTACTGGCGCAGTTCGAACTCCTGGCCGTTTTTCTCATAAGCACCGCGGCTCAGCCCGGTGATTAGCGATTGGGTTCAAAATCAAACCGTTTAAGGTTTCGGGTTGTAACGAGCCCTAAATACACCGCGCTAAAGCGACGGTGCTAATGAGATCCTAAGAGCGCACTGAACCGGCAACTGCGGCCGGGCAGATTGACGTCCCTTGTCTTCTTCAATAAAGAGATTCTCAGCAGCATCCCTATTTACACGACTCAAGCAACTGGTCGAGCTGATCGAAATTTGACAGGACTCTTAGATCGGCTTGCTCGCTCACTTCGGGATGGTGGATATCAATGATGACCACCAGCATGTCGTTAAGGTCTTTGTGATCGCGCACCATGCGCATCAGAGTAGGGAACGTAGGCAGGTCGAGATCGGTGAGAATCAGATTAGGCCGATCGCTCTCAGCAATCCGGATCGCATCTTCGGCATTGGCTGCGTTCAAAGTGCGATGGCCTTTCCCGCGCAACATCGCCCCCATCTGCGAACTGATCTCCTGGACATCTTCGACCACCAGGATCGTTTTCGGTTTTCTTTCAGTACTCAAGGTATCCTACCTGGATTAGCGATACGTCGGGAAATCAGTTAGCGAACTCAGAGGGAGCACGACCACATAATGACTCCGGGCGGTCAAAGCGTCTGTACGGTAGCGGAACTTTGTGTGGAGTATCTAACGGAAGTTTAACTGTTATGATGCGCCGAGTCGTTTACAGTAAGAAGAAGGTACGAATTCACTGCCTCTTTTCCGTGGGCGCGCGGAATGCGGCGCGAGTGTTGGAGACGAAGGTTAATCGGAAGCCGAGCAATTACGATGGTGAGAAGCGATCGTATTCGTGTCTAACAATGCTATAGCATTCGCAAGAGTAGTTCTCGAGCCCCTTGCGATCCGTGACGATCATTGTGCCACGACTGTAGTCGATCAAGCCGGCCTGCTTGAGGGTGCTTGCCGCAACGCTGACGCCGGCGCGACGGACGCCTAACATACGCGACAGAAAATCCTGCGTCAGTACGAAGTCAGCACGTCCGATCCGATCTTGCATCAGTAGCAGCCAGCGCGCGAGTCGCTGCTCGATGCTATGAAGGCGATTGCACGCCGCCGTCTGGGCTACCTGGGTAAAGAGTGTGTGCGTATAACCCAGGAGCAGATTCCGCAACTTGCCCTCCTTGCCAAACTCTGTCCGCACATCGGCAGTGGACATCCTTAGCGCGTCACCTTCGCCTTGAACTAAGGCCTGGTTGGGAGTTGAATCGGCGCCCAGAATCACTGCGATTCCGACCATGCCCTCAGGGCCAATAAGTCCGGCTTCAACCGTGGCTCCATTTTCAAGCGCGGCGAGCAGAGATACCACTCCGCTCTCAACGAAATAGATGTGTTCAATCTTTTGCTCTGGAATGTAGAGAATCTCGCCAAGCTTGAGGTGTACACGTCGGCACTTTGCCGCGACCTGATCGAATTCCTCAGGGGATAGGGCCGCGAGAATTTTGTTGGTTGTTTGCCGCTCTTCCGTCATGGGGGTGCTATTGATGGCTTTAGGGCTTCTCCTCGCTCCGGTCGCTTGTGAAAAAACAGCTGACGGCACAAGGAGGACTTTTTCGAAAGAGCCCTAACCCGATGTCGGTAGTTGGCTTAGGAAAGAACAAATAGGTCTAATGCTGGACCAAAAGTAGCACTATTGATAAGCAATGTACAGAAGACATGTTGTTTCGAAGGCGGGCTTGATTGAGAGGTTACCCCGCGCGACCGTTCGCGGCCAGATGCTGATACCGTTCAATACCGTCGGAGTCATAATCGCTCTCGTGCCCGCAGGTTGGGCAGGTCCATTTGTACGTCGCTTTAATCTTTGATTCGCCCTTAGACAAGTCGCGAAAGAGAGGATGTCTTGTTTTACAATTTTCGCATGTAACGATCAGGTACCACTCTCCAGCCTTGACGTCAGACCAAGGAGACATCGCAACACCTCCGTTGCACCGGGATAATTTCTTACAGTGGATTTTTTAGCCGATCCGGCTGAGCTAGTCCGTACGATTCCGTACAAAGATTGGGGCGCGCGTTTCTCTTGTGGAACTGGAAATGCTATGCGGTAAAACGAATGGCAAAGCCTAAAGAAAATCTGCCCTGGTGGCTGGAAGCGGGGACCGAGACATGTCCGGCATGCAGTCACGCGTATTTAATCGAGACGGAATCTCGTTGTGTGGCGTGCGACGGGCCGGTTTGTGTCGAGTGTGTGCAGACTGTATCGCTGGAAATATTTTGTCCGGTTTGCGTTGAACCGGCGGAGAGTACGAGGTGAGTGATGGCAGCTCGCGCTATTTGGAAAGGTGAACTTAGGGTCGACTCGACGAAGGTGCCTGTGAAATTGTACGCGGCGGTCAAAGATCAAACCGTCCACTTTCATATTCTTGAGGGCCGATCAAAGAAGCGAGTCAAGCAGCACATGATAGATCCCGGCAGCGGCAAAGAAGTGGCCGCTGAAGAGATTCAGAAGGGTTTCGAGGTCGAGCCGGGATCGTTCGTAATTCTCGATGAGAAAGAAATTGAAAGCCTGGAGCCAAAGACCGATCGCCAGATTGAAATCAGGCACTTTGTTCCAACAAAGGAGATCGCTCCTGAGTTTTACGATCGGCCCTATTATCTTGGGCCGGATGGCGACGCAGCCGCGTATTTCGCATTCGCGGAAGCTCTGCGTAATCAGGAGCGAGAGGGTATTGTGCGTTGGGTAATGCGCAAACAACCGTACGTTGGCGCGCTACGCGCTGAAGGCGATTACCTGCTCCTGTTCACACTGCGCAGTCTGGAGGAAGTGTTGTCGGCGAAAGACCTGCCGCGGCCGGCCGGGCGGGCGCCGGACAAAAAGGAACTAAGCATGGCGAAGCAATTGGTCGAGATGCTCAAAGGCGAATTCGATCCCAAAGATTATCAGGATGAATACCGCCAGAGAGTACTGGAATTTGTCGAGAAGAAAGCCAAAGGTCGAGCGCCGAGACTGCGACTGGTGAAAAATAAACGGCAACCGGCGTCGCTCGATAAAATCTTATCAAAGAGCATTGAGTCATTAAAGAAACAGAAGCGCGCAGCTTGAGCCGATCGTCCGTGTTTGAAGCGAGGCCTGAAAAAATGCCAGCCCGAAGAAAAACGAAGGCAAAGTCCGCCGACCCAGAGCAGAAGGGAGTTCGTCCTTTCTGGTCGGGCACGCTGACATTTGGCCTGGTCAGCGTTCCAGTTGAACTCTATCCGGGCAACCGGACGAATCGCGCGCCACTGCGAATGCTCGGGCCGGAAAATGAACCGCTGGCGCGGCGTTACTATTCAGAAAAGACTGGCCGCGATCTCGACTCCAACGACATGGTGCGAGGCTACGAGATCGACAAAGACAAATACGTGGTTATCACCGACGAGGAGCTCGAGCGGCTGGCCCCGGAACAAAGCCGCGACATCGACCTGCGGCGTTTTGTCGAGCTGGAGTCGATTCCGCCAATCTATTTTGATCGCTCTTATTTTCTGGTTCCCGCCGAAGGCTCAGAAAAAGCTTACCGGCTGTTGGTCGACACGATGGACAAGAGTCAACTGGCAGGGATCGCTACGTTCGTGATGCGCGGAAAAGAGTATCTGGTGACAATCTTTGCTGAGAACGGAATTCTTCGTGCAGAGACGATGCGTTTTCCCGATGAGCTCCGGACGCCCAAGGACGTCGGTTTGCCTGAAAAGCCGAGTGTGCCGGCGGCCACGGTGAAGAAATTCGAGCGCATCATCAGGAAGCGCGCCGCGCGGACGCTGCCGCTCAAAGAGCTTAAGGACGAGCACACAGAGAGACTTCTCAAGCTGATTCAGAAGAAGCGCGAACATAAAGACGTGGTAAAGGTTGAAGAGCCGGAACGCGACGAAGGTAAAGTCGTCGACATCATGGAAGCACTCAAGAAAAACCTGACCAGAAAACGTAAGGCGGCGTGACGCAGGATTGATGTGCTGAGAAACTGAACCACTGGGAGGGATACGTTGAAATGTATGCCTTAAGAAACAAAAGCTCGATCTACCATATTCTTGATCCAAAGACTGGCTTGACCGTCTGCGGCCACCATGTGAGTAAGATCCGACGAAAATTCACCTCGGGTGAAGCTTCGTTGCATTGGACGCCTACCCAGCCGCTGGACAAGGTTGTGTGCAAGCATTGTGTCAGAGCTGCCGGGGCTTCAATCTGAATCAATCCGAACCCCACAACTGCCGGCCAACTGGGAACCTCGCTTCCGCGTGTCCCGATCACAAAACCGATCGCGGGCTAACCTAGTAAGGAAACCAATCGTGGCAAACGAAGTCAGTACCATCCGCATGAGCGGGTGGCTCAGACACTCAAGTGACAGGTGCGAGTTAGACTCGACCTTGAGTGCTGGACCCGCCGCCCAGGCGGGTGGCACTTAACCACGTCTGACAACTTAAAAAATAGATCTACCCGCTGACGCGAGTGCTGCCGACATTGCTAGGCGCGTCGACCGGTAACCAGTTGCACAATGAGCAGGATCACCGCAATTACCAGAATCAGGTGAATTAAACCGCCACCGACCTTGAGAGCAAAACCAAGCAGCCAAAGAATCACTAGTATTACCAGGATCGTCCAGAGCATTTGTGTCTCCCTTTCGTTACGTGGTTGAAAAGCATTGTTTGCGCCAGCGATGGTGGAGTTCTCACTTAGTCTGAACCACTATCGCATAGCGCGCGTCGAGGGTTTAGTAACTAGCGAGTAAAAAAGCGTCCAGGCTCCAGGGGCCGCCGCCGGCAAACACCAGGAACAGAAAGATGAAGCAATAGAGCACCGCCATCTCACCCTGATTCTTGGCCGGCCAGAAACCCTGCGGCGCATGCGCGGTAAAGTAAGCGACCGCCATTAGTCCCGACAGGATGAACGCCACCGGACGAGTAAACAGGCCCGCAATGATTAGTATCGCGCCAAGAAACTCGATAAGGCCCGCCACTCCGTACAATGATGCCACTGGAGGTTTGCCGCCGGGCGGAGGCGCTGGATATCCTAAGAGCTTCTGCATGCCATGCTGCAAAAATAGAAACCCAGTGATGATGCGCAGCACGCTGAGCACATAAGGCGCCCATTCGATCAAAAAAGTTTTGATCTGTTTCATGGCTTGGCTGGGCCCTGGTCTCCCTTCGGCGTCACTTTATCCAGTCGCTGCTTGCCGTTGGTTGCAGGCTCAGTTCCTTTGCCGGCCGCGGCCACGCCGCCCCCCTGCGAATAAACTATCTCTCCTCCGTACCAACCCTGGAAGAGCGTCAGGCCAACTACCAGCAAAGCCGCGATCAGATAAGGAATCCCTGGTGACAAATCACGCCGCGCATAGGCGAACCAGCGCCAGGCCGTCAGCACCACTACGCAACCGACGAGGATGAAACCCATGTCCATATGAAAATCTACGTACTTAGAAGTCTCGCCGAGCGCGTCGCGGCCGAAATCGTAATAACCGGTCGCCGCCGTGACTGCGCCTCCTATCAAAGCGCCAATCAAAGACCAGAACGCCGTGGCTCGAAGCGATGCCCGATTCAACACACGACCCAGTAGGTCGGTAACAAATGAGAAGGCCACCAACGCAATGGGAAAGTGTACGAAGGCCGGATGAAGTGGCGGCATCGGTTTATCCTTTCAGGTGTTTCTCAATAACGGTGCCGGCATAATGGCGGCACCGTTCCGGAATAGCAAGAGCCAGTAGCAGCGAGGCTACTGCGCTCCAACCTTCTTGGCAGTGTCGCGCGCCATCTGCAGGTGACTCTGAAGGGTCGGTAATATTTTGCCGGCAAAGGCCTTGACGTCCGGATCGCTGCCTTCATTGGCCTGGGTTTGAAAATCCTTCACGTCGGTTTCGTGATCCTTCACCATGTCAGATATGTATTCTTTGTCGAACTCAGCGCCGGAAAGCTTTGACAGCTTTTCAATCATAGACTTTTGATCGGAGCTGACATCCGCCGGAATTTGTATGTTCTTTCGCGCGGCCAGGCCTTTCAATTCTGCATTGGCGGCGGTGTGATCGGTGACCATTCGTTGGCCGAACGACCTTACAGAGGCGTCACCGGCATGCTGCAACGCCAGCCGGCCCAGTTCGACTTCCATCATGCCGCCTTGCGCTGCGTTGACCGCGAACTTGGTGCTGTCTTTCGCTGACGAACACGCCAGTAATAAAGCAAGCGCCATTATGCAAACAGGTGAAATGAAACTAAACGTCCTCTTCCAAATCATTTGTGTCCTTTCGTCGGAGTAATATTTTCAGTTATGCCGGTTTCCCCGGCCCGGCCGTGCGAGAGCCTTTACGGGGTTCCTTGTCCCGCTTCAGTACTGCTTTTTGTTCGAATATGTTGGCTAACCGGACGCGGCAAACCTCCCTCGAGGGCGTTTCCACCCTTCCTGCCTAGTCTATGAAAATCAGCGCTCTTGGTAGCAATGCCGATGCCGCGAAGTGGCTGGAAGGGGAATGTGTTGCGTTCCGCGGCCAAGGGGGCCCCGCATGCTTGCCGGCATGAGAAGGGCCGGCGTCGCCGACTAATCGACAACGCCGACCCGATTCGTTCCTGAGCAATTACTCGCGTAGGTCAGTGACTAATTCACTCGGACACGACTAATTAACGTAGTTTGAGTTTCGCCGTCCGGCAGGTACATCACCCGATAGGTCTCGCGGTAAGTGTGCCATCCTCTTTGGACCAGACGCGTCTGAACAACGCTCCGTCCGTATCCGTAGCCAACCCTCTCACCACGATTCCAATCGCGATTTCGCAGCCGGCGTTGGCGCTGCGGACCAATCTGGATCCGGAACTGAGGGGTCAACGCCTTTGCGTTAATCGTCGTCGTGCTCCCTGAACCGAAAATCCCGAATGAGGCCAATACCAATGCGAACGTAAATAGTTTTTTCATGTCTTCCTCCCTTGTTCGAAAAATGTCGATGGAAGTATTGGCAATTTAGACGCCTCAAACCACGGATCGACACCCAACCTTCTGATCGCAAACCAAATGAATCGCACGCGCAATAAGGCTGAAAAAATTAGGACCCTATTGTTACGATTCCCTGATTAAGATCATGATGGAAATGTTCACCGAGCGTTTCGGTATATACGAATTCGCAGCCTTCATGTCGGATCACGTGGACGATTGCGTCTGCAGACGGTCCATGCGTGCGCGGCGAAGAAAGTCTGGGGACTCTTTCTCAATCTGTCGAACCTGACGCCAGCTGGGATCGGCGATAGGCCGGAAACGCGAACCAAAGGCCGAAGAAGAAGAAAAGAATCAAGAGAGCGACACCGGCTGAGATAGAAATGGAATCGGTTGCCTTCCGAAGAACTACAAACAAGTCTCCACAAATCCCCAAAGGCAGAGGGATCATCACCACGAGTAACAACACGCTGGCCAGGCTATGAAAGCTTTCCGTGTCTTCGCCCCGCTCGACGATTCGGTGGTAAGACGCCGGGGTCATCAGGAGAATTACACATAGACCCAACAAGAGCAGACTGATCACATGAATGTACTTGGACGATTGCGGGAGCTTATCAAAGCCGTCCATCAACATCGTGGCCAGTTGGAAACCGAGCAGGGCCTGGACACCAGGGAGCACCACCCGCGCTTCGGTCAGCACTTGTTCGACCCGATCCTTTAACGGCGTCTTTTCCATCTCCACCTCCCGTCTGGTTTTCTTTCGTGAGCCGCGCTTTCTCTTGCGCCAAAATATTCCTGGTCCATACCAAAACGAGAACGCGGTAGTAGCAACGGCCGCTCCCGCCACTGCTCCGCCCGTTCCGCCCAAAAATTTTCCAACGATCACATAGAAATCGATGCCCAGCGTCAGCAAAAAGGGGAACAGGGCTATGTCCATGGCCCTCGTAGTGAAGTCCTGAACATCCGGCGAGTCGTTTCCCCGCCAGACGATTCGGTGGTAGGCGCCGGGACTCATGATCAGAGTAATCGACACAAGGAGGAGCAGCAGGCCGGCCAGCTTCAGGTGCTGGGAAGTTGCGGGCAGGCTGGCGAACGCCGGTTCAAACGGAGCCCGGTAATGAAAGCCCAGGAAGACCGAGGCGCCGAGAATTAACATGCGACTCTCATCCATTGCCACCTTGATTTTGTGTGTCAGGTTCGGCATTTCGTTTTGTCAACTGCGCCGTTGATTGACACGGACGCTTGGCGATTTTTATGCCAACGGACTTTGGCCCGATGATTGCCAAGGCGACCTTGAAGTAAACAATTTTCAGTGCAGATCAAGTAAGTGCTGTTTGAAACCGCGTAATGGTACGAGGCGAGTGCGACTGATTTCGATACGCGCCTTCAGTCAGTTGAATCGATCATTGCTCTTGCAAACTGCGGACAAACTTTTTCGAGGATGCTTTTGCACCGGCGTTTCTAATCTAAATTTCAGAGGGGTGAACAATGGATCCGTTTGAGCTTTTGAAAAAAGATCACAAGACAGTCTCGAAACTCTTCGAGCGGATCGAAGCCGCGTCGGGAAAGGCGAAGCTGCCAGTCTTCAGGAAGATCAAGAGCGAGTTGGACCTGCACATGCACATCGAAGAAGCGATTTTTTATCCGGCCCTGGAGAAGGCGAGAGAGACGAGAGATCTTACGCTCGAAGCTTTCGAGGAACACAGAGTAGTCAAGGAACTTTTGAGCGAGCTGTATGCGGCGACCGCGGTCTCTGACGAGTGGGAAGCCAAGCTCACGGTTTTGAAAGAGAACGTGGAGCATCACGTCGACGAAGAAGAACACGAGTTGTTCGACAAGGCCAACGATGTGTTGACCGGTGAAGAGGCGGAAAGGCTGGGTGATCGAATGAACGCTGAAAAAGTAAGGCGCGGTGGCGTCGCCGCGGCGCCGGAGAACGAAAAGCCTGGCCTGATAGAGACAATCGCGAATGCCCTTGGGCTTGGTTCGTCCAAACCTAATGCGAAGAAGGCCGCCAGGAAGAGCGCGAGCGTGACGGCGAAATCCTCGGGCCCGAAATCAACGAAGTCAACCAAGGCCTCAGCCAGTAAGAAGAGAACTGCGGCCGACAAGAGCAAATCCGTGAGCCGAACCAAGGCCGACTCGGCCTCGTCCGGAAAAGGGGCCGCCAAAAAATCCGGGAAACGACCGGCGCCCCGGAAAAAAGCCGCAGCGAAAAAGACTGCGGCGAAGAAGGCGAAACGAGGTCGCTAAACTGTGATTCTGCGATTGGAAAGGGTGATAAAACGAAAGCGGCGACGTCCTCACCCCGTCGCCGCTCTCCTAAGCACAACCATTTAGGCGTGCCGGGGGCGAGACATTCAGCCACGCCCTAGTTGAACTGATTCTAACCTATTCGGCGAGCCCGTCAAGTGAAGATTTTCCTTGCAGGCGAATGGACCCTTAAAGCTGTTGCGCGAGCTAGCGCGATTAAGTCGAGCCGGTTGAGAGAAACCATGAGTTCTTTGGCGGAAAACAGCAGTGTCAGGCGAAATTCCGCGGGACAAAACAAACCCGTCGCAACCATGAAGCGCCCCGCTTCGCTTTCGGGCGCCCGCTGTCGCCGGAAGTTTTTGCGATTCTTCCCCGGGGGATTCAAGGATGAAACCTATCTGGCCTGGGAGCGGGGTTATAAATGGAAAGCTCACCAGCAATGGCAGGAAAGCCTTAATCGAAACAGCTATCGGTCGTTACTTAAGAGCGGTGCGTTTGCCGAAATTGCGGCCCAGGCGGTGAAGATCGAATCGCGCACCAACCTCTTGTTTTCTTTTGAGAAGATGGCCCTGCGCGATGCAGTCAAGTCCAGCGAGGGCGCGCGCCTTTTCGCGGAGGGCCTCTACGCATTTCTTTATGGTCCGGGAACGGCCGAGCGCAAATTCCAGCAATGGTGCGAGGCAGTGTCGTCCCTGCCGCGGAAACAGACGCGAGTGCTGACTTGGCCGGTGGTGACGGTCTTCGGCTTCATCGCCCAGCCGGAAGCTCACATTTTTCTCAAGCCACAGGTGACCCGGATTGGGGCCCGCGAATATGGCTTTGATTTTCAGTACAGGTCCAGACCCTTCTGGGATACTTACGCCAGCTTGCTTGAGTTCGCGGCTGTGATCGACCGCGACCTCCGCGATCTGCGGCCGCGCGATATGATCGATATCCAATCCTTCATCTGGGTCCAGGGATCTGATGAGTATCAAGAGTGAGCGACAGCATCATCACTTGAGTTTTTCGGGCCGCGCACTTAAGGTTTCAAGATTCCCCTCGTAAGTTTTGCTCAGCCCCTTTTTCTAAATGCGAGTCTTGAGTGTGTGTGCTTCCAGGCAAGCCACGCATTGCATGACTTTCCAATCGCTCAAATAAACGTCAACTCAGGAGGACTGATATGAAGTGCAGCGAAGTCATGACCGACAATCCCGTCTGCTGTCTGCCGAGCGATTCGGTTAGTCAGGCCGCGCGAGTGATGCGGCGTGAACATATTGGCCCGGTGCCGGTGGTCAGCGACGAGCGCACCAGAGAAATAATCGGCATAGTCACGGACCGCGACCTGGCCATCAAGGTAGTCGCTGAATCGAGAGATCCCAACCGCACCACAGTCGGTGACGTGATGACGCACGCGATCGTCGTCTGCGGCGAAGATGATGATGTCTCGACGGCGATTGCGGCGATGGAGGAATATCAAATCAGGCGGATTCCGGTGATCGATCAAGGGGGCCGGATCGTCGGTATCATTTCACAGGCCGACGTGGCTACTCGGGCTTACCTGCCGGCCCAGACGGCTGAGATGATTCAAGAGATTTCGCGGGCGGCATAACCAAGTGCACCGATGCTCAATGCGTCAGGGTTGAAATTGATGGCGGCGAAACAGTCCGGCCGGAGTCGTTCAGGTAGGTGCGCACCTTCGGCGGCACATAACGTCGGAGCAGAGCATTACGCGCTTGCCACTGATCCGCCGGGCTCATCTCTACCAGGAACCGCAGTTCTTTTGCCTCCAGAAGGGCAATTGGTACGCCGTCGCGATACAGCACTCGATTGCTGGCAGACTGTGACAGCCGCGGGCCTGGCATTATGATGCCTTGCAGATTCAGCGGGTCGGCGGCACTCAGCGAAATCATCATTCCTTCGGCGGGCGCGCGGCGAATTGATCTGAGCAACTGCACCGCTTCGGTTAACGCGAATTGTTCGCCGGAGAATCCGCCTACAAAGCGACCACCGCGTATTTCACCGCGCGCTTCCAATCTACGATAGACCCTTAACAGATCGCGCCAGGGCAAATTGATCGCTTCACGGTCGAGGATCTTGCGAAATACCACTCCATAGCGTTGCAGCAGCTTCTTAGCGATCGCTTCGACAGTGTCTTGATCGATCGTTTGATTGCGATTGCCGTTAGGCCCATCCAACGAGACGGGCTGCTCTTCTCTGCGCAGACGCACCCAGCGTCCGGCGTCGTCCATGCTATAGACCTGTTTACGTTTTCGTTTACGTTTTTCGATTTCGCGATGCGTGGTCTTGCTGATGGGCGTGATCAATGCACGCAAGCCGGTGAAACTGTCTGCGCTCACCAATCCGCGGAAGACTAACTCGCCTAAACCTTCTTCCACCATGCTCGGCAAGAGATTCGTACCGGCGACGATGTCGACAAAGAACGACGCGCCGTGATCTCTCATAAACTCATACACGGCATTCGTGTTGGTTGAGAGTTGCCCTGCGTCCGATTCAGATCCTGATCCGATAGGAAACCCTTTGCTCCACGTCTGAACATTTCGCCGGTTGAGCAAAACGATCGGTGTGCTACGTACGGGCGCGGAGCTGTTTGCCTTTTCCGGAGAAACCCGCGGCGGAGACAAACGCAGCCAGGTGAGCCTGCCCGACAAACAGAGCGCATCCAGCCAGGCGGGATCATAATCCGCTACCCGCGCCGGCAGGACTTCTGATTCCCACGAGCCAGCCGGCGCTTCAAACCCTTCGAGCTGATCGATGATCGTCGCCACGCTCTCTGACCCTTCCACGCGGTGATCGGGCGCGACTTTCTGCCAAACAAAAAGGAAGCGCATGAAATCAGCTGCCGACACCGGCTCGATCTCTTTGCGCAGCCGATTAAGCGTGTAGCGATGAATGCGCGCTAACAGACGCCGCGAACACCACTCCTGGACCGGAGCGAGCGCAGGCATCCCTGCCTGCGGTTCACCGGTATCCCGGCCGGTTTTATTTACGGGTGTGAAGCTGCCCTGCATCGCAAACCCTTCGCCCTCAAGCCGGATCAGAGCAGCTTCAATTTGGTGCGTTGTCAGCGAAAAGGAAGTCGCCAGTTCCGCTACTGTGACTGGACCGAGCCCGTCGAGCCGGCCCCGGAGAACCTCAACCAGCGCATCCTCAAACGTCCATGATTCGTTGGCATAGATGGCTGGCGGATCGAGCCGAGGAGTCAGCGCCGCCTGCTCGTGAATCGCCAGAAACTGCTTCACCCGCTCAGCCGCAATCCAAAGATCGGTGTGGCGCGAGTCGCTAACTTGCGCTGGTCGCAGCACCGCCGCGCGTCGATCCCTTACCAGTTCTTCAAACAACTGCTGCCAACCGTTTCGCTTTCCTTCAGCCACAGTAATCAAGCCGAGTTGCATCAGCGCGTCGTGCAACTCATCGGCGTTCTCAGCCTGCGGCCAGGCCTCTTCGCGCACGCGCTCGATCGCGGCCACGTCCAGCCGGCCCAAATCGGCGGCCGTTTCGGCGTCCAGGAAACGACGATTCATTACGGCCAGGGTGCGCCGCTCTTCGGCAGGCGCATCGTCGAGAAACGCGTAGGGCTTCGCGGTCAGAATTTCCTGGGCCAGCGGCGAGGGTTCGTTCATTTCTCGCGCTATCAACTTCCGCTCGCCTTGTTCGATTGATCGCAGCAAGCCTTCCAGCCCGCGCAGGTCCATAGCTTCTTCCAAACAATCGCGAATGGTTTGGGCCACCAACGGATGAACCGGAATTTCAATCGGCCCGGTAAGGTTTTCAGCGCACGCGACCTGATCGGGAAAGACGAGTGCCAGAAGATCTTCCGCCGCCATCCGCTGAAGCTGCGGCGCGACTTTCCCCCCGCTCCGCCAACGCGGAATCGCCAGCGCGCGGGTCGCGTTCCAGCGCCAGCGAATGCCAAACATCGGCGCGTCGAGCAACGCCTGGGTCAGCACGTCGCAAACAGTTTTCGAGTTGAGATAACTGAAAATTGTTTCGAGCGGAAAACTATGAGTGGGACCAAGCGACAGCACGATGGAATCTTCCGTCGCGGCAGCCTGCAACTCAAAATTAAACGTGCGGCAGAAGCGTTTCCGCAAGGCCAACCCCCACGCGCGATTTAGACGGCTGCCGAACGGCGCATGAATCACCACATGCGTGCTTCCGTTTTCGTCAAAGAATCGTTCGACAACTATGTTTTCCTGAGTCGGCATCACGCCCAGCGCCAACTTTGTCATCGCCAAATATTCGACGATCTGTTCAGCCGCACCCTCGCTAATCCCGACGACATCCACGAGCCACTTCATGCTGGGAGCTCGGACGTCATCGCCCGCATTATTATCAACACCCTCCAGCCTGGCAGAAATCTCAGTGCGTAACCGTGAAACTGCTTGAGACAGTTCCTCAGATCTCCCCGGCGCTTCGCCGAGCCAGAAGGGAATCGAAGGCGGCTGTCCATGCGCGTCTTCCACGCGAACAACGCCGGTTCCCACTCTCTTGATGCGATATGAAGCATTGCCAAGTTGGAAAATATCGCCC
>JAWVEM010000029.1:0-5046 GCA_033856735.1 Blastocatellia bacterium | reverse complement strand
CGCGAGGGCGTGCTGGCTGCCCAGGACAATTTGTCCGCTTCGATCGCGCGTTACCGCGCCGGCGAAGCGCAGATTATCGAAGTTACCGATGCGCAAACTATGCTGGTGACTCAGCGCGCGGCCCTCTACCAGGCACTATTCGATTATCAAACGGCGCTCGGGCGTCTGAGACAGGCGACAGGACAATGAAGCCAGAAGACGATTTAGATCAGCACTCGACCGGAGCGGGAGAGCCGGCTCACGTGTTTGCATCGTATGAGGAAACGCGTGTGCGTCGTGTATCAATGACGCCTCGGCAGCGGAACCTGCTGATCGTTTTTATCTCGCTCGCACTGGTCCTGATTCTCGTGATCGCCTTAGTAGTCTGGCGACGAAGGACTGCGGCCCCGGTTGATGAGACGGCGGCGCCTGTTGTCAGCGTCAAGGTGGCCAAAGCCGAGAAGGAAGCCATCGCCGCCCAGATAGTAGCGGTCGGTACGATCTGGCCGCGAGAGAAGTCAGACGTCGGAGCCAAGATTAGCGCGCAAATCAAAACGATGGCGCTGTTGAAGAATAAGCTCGTCAGGGCCGGCGAGGTGATTGCCGTGCTTGAGTCTCGCGACCTCCAGGCTCAACGGGCCGAAGCCGTCGCTGCTTTAAATCAGGAACACGCCAACGAGCGCAGCGTCACAACCGGCACGATTCCGCAGACGAACGCTCAGGACCAGAAGGCTCTGCGGGATGCGCGCGCGAAAGCCGCCACGGCGCGGGCCACGTTCGAACGTCGCCAGTTGCTCTATGACAAGGGAGGCATCTCGAAAAAGGACCTCGAAGCATCACAACTGGAACTGACGACTGCCGAGAACGAACTTCGCCTCGCCGAGCAAACGATTACTCTGCGCGCGACGTCGCTTAATCCGAACGATCGCGCGTTGGCCGCCGCCAGAGTAGCTCAGGCGCAACAACACCTGGCGACGCTCGATGCACAACTCAGCTACGCCACGATTCGCGCGCCCATCACCGGCATCGTCACAGACCAGTTTCAATATCAGGGTGAGTTTGCCGCGGCGGGAGGGAAACTTGTGACCATCGCTGACATCAGCGAGGTGATCGTCAAAGCTCCTTTTGCCGACACAGTCGTGTCGGAACTTAAAGTCGGAGATCCGGCGGCGGTTCTGCCTACGGATACTACAAGTGAAGAGATGAAAGGCCGGATTACTTTGCTGAGCCGCTCGTCTGATCCGACCAACCGCACCGTCGAAGTTTGGGTGACGCTGGCAAACGGAGCCGGCAAATTGCGAGCGAATGGCGCGGCGCAGGTGACGATCTCTGCCAACTCAAAAACCGATGCGGTGGTGGTCCCTACCTCAGCGGTGACGCTGGATGCCAGCAACGCCAATGAAGGAACTGTAATGGTCGTGGACGCGGCGTCAGTCGCTCACGAAACGAAAGTCACCGTCGGGATTCGCACCAGCGACAAGATCGAGATTGCCTCGGGCTTGCAGGGAGGTGAGACGGTGGTGATTGAAGGCAATTTCTCTCTGGCCGACGGCAGCAAAGTTGAAGTTGCCAAAGACGAACCAGCGCCGGATGAGAAGAAGGCGGCAGAGAAATGACGCGCTTTGAAAGTCAGATTTTCCATTTTCCAATTGTCATTTCTCATTTTTCATTTGGCCGTTCGTCTTCGTGTGATTTCGTGGATCGTGCTTAATTCAGCTTGGCGAAGCATCCACTAAGTGCCATGACGCAACGTGAAAAGTGCACCAGATGACAAATGAAACATGAGAAATGATAAACGGAAAATGTTCATGACTGCGACAGTAACTCGCCTCCAGACGAAAAATCTCTTTGAGCAAGGGTACCTACGATGAATCTCGCCCGGCTTGTCTCAAATCAATCGCGCGCAGTGCTGGTCATGATAGCCCTGATCTGCGCCGGTGGATTGTATGCAGCCTGGCAATTGCCAATCGCGATTTTTCCCGCAACCAATTTTCCCCGCATCGTAATCATTGTTGATAACGGCGTGGCGCCGGCGCCGCAGACGCTGGTCTCCGT
This sequence comes from Blastocatellia bacterium, assembly GCA_033856735.1. Lineage (GTDB taxonomy): Bacteria > Acidobacteriota > Blastocatellia > Pyrinomonadales > Pyrinomonadaceae > UBA11740. The sequence goes on along the minus strand of JAWVEM010000029.1, from coordinate 3,012 downwards.
CACGCGTCCTATCGAAGAAGCAATGAACGGCATTCCGGGGATCCAGCGCATTAAGTCGAAGACTTCGCGCGGCTCTTCAGAGGTAAGCTTGTTCTTCGACTGGAGCGTGGACATAGTTCAGTCGCTGCAATTGGTCCAGGCGCGCCTTTCACAGCTTGCCTCGACGCTGCCGCCAACCGCGAGAATCGATCACGTTGAGCGGCTGACTTTCGCCGTCTTCCCCGTGACCGGTTACAGTCTGACCTCAGATACGCGCGGCCTCGCCAGTCTTCGCGACATCGCCAACTACACTATTCGTCCCCAACTGGCTCGCTTGCCCGGCGTGGCGACCGTGGGTGTGGCCGGAGGCAAGAACCGCGAATTCCACGTTACCATCGATCCGGACCGTCTGGTGGCCCACAACGTTTCGGTTCAGCAGGTAGTCGATGCGGTCCACAATTCGAACATTGTCGTCTCGCCCGGTTTGATTGAGGAGAACCATCAACTCGAACTTGCGCTGATCAGCGGCCAGGCTACCAAGCCCGAAGAGTTGAACGGCATTGTGGTAGCGACCGTCAACAGCGCGCCCGTCACTCTCGCCGACGTCGCTACTGTGGGAGCCGGAGTTGAACCGCAATACACCCTCGTCAGCGCCTACCCCGGCAAACCCGCGGTGCTGTTGAATATCAATCGACAGCCAGACGCGAACACCGTCGCCGTTGTGGATGAGGTGAAGGCCGAGCTGGCTGCGATGCGTTGGCAGATTCCCAAAGACATCACCATCGCTCCTTACTACGACCAGTCGCTGCTGGTGCGCGACTCGATGAACTCAGTACGCGACTCAATCTTGATTGGTCTGCTTCTCTCTGTAGTGATCCTCTTCGCCTTTCTGCGGAACTGGGGCACGACCTTTGTCGCGGTGCTGGTGATCCCGGTGACAGTGCTGGCGACGTTTCTGGCCATGTATCTCGCCGGGCTGAGCTTCGATCTGATGACGCTGGGGGGCGTCGCGGCGGCTATTGGACTGGTCATCGATGACGCAATCGTAGTCGTCGAGAACATCTATACGCACATGGCGCGCGGGCAATCGCGCCGTGAAGCCGTGCAGAAAGCCATCTCAGAAATCACCATACCGATTATCGGTTCGACGATTACCCCGGTCGTAGTATTTCTGCCGCTGACCTTGCTCACCGGCGTGACGGGCAGTTTCTTTCGCTCGCTCGCGCTCACCATGGCGGTGGCTTTGCTCACCTCACTGGTACTGGCACTGTCGTTTACCCCGGTGCTCGCCGAGCGATTCGTGAGGGCTAAACGACGTGAGGGTTGGAAAGAAGATCCCGACCGCAGGCGAGATCATGAGTCGCTGGCCAACGAGCGCGAGGAGGAAGAAGAAGCCCACGGCCGGATTCTGGGCGCGGTTGTCCGGCGCTATGACTGGGTGCTGGGCCACGCGCTGGATAATCGCTGGGCCGTTCTAATTATTGTGGCCGTGGTTCTCGCCGGATCATTCGTGCTTTACCGATCTTTAGGCTCGGAGTTCCTGCCGGCATTTGATGAAAGCGCTTTCATTCTCGACTATTGGGCGCCAGCAGGGGCGTCCCTGACGGAAACGGATCGCATGCTCCATCACGTTGAAGATTTGCTCCGAGAGACGCCAGAGGTGGAAGGCTACTCGCGACGCACGGGGCTGGAGCTGGGACTGTTCATAACTGAGCCCAACCGAGGTGACTTTGCCGTCAAGCTGAAACCCGGGCACCAGCGGTCCACCGAAGAGGTGATGGCCGAGTTGCGACAGAAGCTGGCGGAGTCAGAGCCTGCTTTGGACGTCGAATTCGTCGGCATTCTCTCTGACGTGATCGGTGACTTGACCAGCTCGCCGGAGCCAATTGAGATCAAACTTTTCAGTGAAGACACCGCGGCCTTGCAAGCCAAAGCCGATGAAGTTGAAGCGTCAATCAAGAAGATCCAGGGTGTAGTCGATACCAAGAATGGCGTGATCGTCAGCGGACCGGCCATCACCTTCAACATCGATCCGCAGCGCGCCTCGCGCTTCGGGGTCACGGCCACTGACATTGCGAACACGATTACCACGGCAATGTCAGGCGACGCGGCTTCAGCAATTCTGCAGCAGGGCAGGCTGATCACAGTCCGCGTTATTTTCCCGCCGGATGTGCGCACCTCGCTCGACAAAGTGAGCGCGTTGCAGGTGCGTTCTTCATCGGGCGCCCTGTTCCGGCTCGATCAGGTTGCGGATGTCGCTTATGACAAGGGGCAGACCGAGATCGGACGCGAGAATTTGCGCCAGGTGGTGGGGGTGACGGGCCGTTTGGAAGGCAAGGATCTGGGCACGGCAATCAATGAGATTAAGACTCAGTTGGCGAAGGATGTGAAATTGCCGCCGGGTATGACGATCGAGTACGGCGGCCTCTATCAGGAACAACAGTCAAGTTTTCGCGAGCTAATGATTTCGCTCCTTCTCGCCATAGTGCTGGTTTTTCTTACCCTCTTGATCGAGTTTCGTTCCTTCGCGCATCCAATCGCAATCGTCACCGGCGCGGTGCTCGCTCTAGGCGGCGTGCTGCTGGGTCTTTTCATTACCCAGACGACGCTCAATGTGGTTTCGCTAATGGGGATGATTATGATTGTCGGCATCGTGGCAAAGAACGGCATTCTGATGCTCGACGCGGTTGAGGACCACCTCGCCGCGGGAGACACCGTGCGCGAGGCTTTGCTGCGATCGGGCCGTCGTCGTTTTCGTCCGGTGCTGATGACTTCGCTGGCGGCGATGCTCGGAATGCTGCCGCTGGCGTTGGCGCTCGGCGCAGGCTCGGAACTTTTGCAGCCTTTGGCTATTGCCGTCATCAGTGGATTGGCTGTGGCCTTGCTGCTTTCTCTGGTGGTGACCCCGACCGTCTACACTCTGCTGAGACGTACGCCATCGTAACCGCAAACCAAGGGGAGTCTTAACATGGGGAGTAACAGAATATCGAAGTGCCTCTTCGGCATGGTCTTTTCCGCAATTCTTTTTTCCGC
>JAWVEM010000028.1:0-5727 GCA_033856735.1 Blastocatellia bacterium | reverse complement strand
CTCCCGCTAGACTACGTCGTTTGCAACGGTGCCGTGATTCCTTTCTATCGCCGCACGACTAAAAACCAAACAGAAAGACCCTTATAGAGTAATGGCAATTCCAGCAACCCAAATCAGACGAGGCATGGTTATCCTTTTCGAGGGCCAGCTTTGCAAAGTAGTCGACTTTCGACATCATACGCCGGGCAACCTGCGCGCAATGGTGCAGACCAAGCTACGCAATATTCGTACTGGCTCCTCTTTCGATCATCGTTTTCGCTCCGCGGATACGGTGGACAAAGCAGCCCTCGAGCAGCACGACATGGAATATCTCTATTCGGACGGCTCGCATCATCACTTCATGAACACCGAGTCCTATGAACAGGTCGCTTTGAGCGGTGAAGACCTCGGCGACGCCGCACAGTGGCTGGCCCCCGGTCTGAAGATACAAGTAGAGTTTTATGAAGGCTTGCCGATCGGCATCGAACTGCCGCCCTCAATGGAACTGACAGTTACGCAAACCGAGCCGACGATGAAGGGCGCGACCGTTTCCAACGTCAACAAGCCGGCCACCCTGGAAAACGGCGTGACCATTCTGGTGCCGCCTTTCATCAACCAGGGCGATCGGCTCCGCGTCGATCCCAGCGAAGGGCGATACATCGAGCGAGCGAAGTGATGTGGCACAGACTTCAGTCTGTGTACGCGCAGAGTAACCCCGAATTAAGCGGTGTTTAGAGTAGCAACTTCAGTTGGGTTCTTTCTCACTTAACAAAAGCCCGACTTAAGTCGGTACTCTGTACACCGCTCAACAAAGTAGGACACTACTTTTCCGCAACAAACCATCACAGACTGAAGTCTGTGCAACTTATGTATTTGCTTTACAGTCTGCTCTTGACGGTTGGCTTCCTCTTGATGCTGCCGTGGTTTGCCATCGACGCCTTCCGCACTCGCAAGTACATCACCGGTCTTAGTCAGCGCCTGGGTAACCTACCAGTGATCGCTTTGGACGAGCGTCCGCTGATCTGGTTGCACTGTGTTTCCGTCGGCGAGACTGAGGCGGCCCGCCCTTTGGTTCGTGCGTTGCTTGAAAGGTTTCCTTCCTACCGCCTGGTAATTTCCACGACGACCGTGACTGGTCAGCGCATCGCGCGCGATGCGTTCGGACGCGACGCCGCCGCCGTTTTCTACTTTCCGATTGATTGGGCCTGGACCGTCCGGCGAGTCCTGCGCCGGTTGCAACCCACAGCCGTACTGATCATGGAAACCGAACTGTGGCCGTGTCTGCTCCGCGAATGTCGCCGTCGCCTGATTCCGGTGGCCTTGATTAATGGTCGTATCTCGCTCACTTCGTTTGGACGCTATGGACTGATACGTCCTTTTATGCGACGGATGTTGGATTGCATCTCGATCGCGCTGATGCAGTCTGAGCAGGATGCTTCACGAATACGCGATCTGGGTATGCCTTACGATCGGGTGCTGATGCCGGGCAATCTCAAGTTTGACAGTGCTGAGAGCTCGCATGACGAAAACGCTACTGCGGCCCTCCGGCAGCGTTTCGGTTTCGATCAAAACGCGCGTCTGATCGTCGCCGCCAGCACGCATGCGCCGGAAGAACAGGTCGTCATCGATGCGTTCAAACAAGTTCAGGATTCCATGCTGACTTTCCGCGCGCGCCTGCTAATCGCTCCGCGGCATCCGGAGCGATTTGATGACGTAGTTTCGATCTTGCAAGCTTCCGGCTTGACCTGGTCACGCCGGTCCGACGCGCCGCAGGGTAAGGACAAAACCTGCGACGTAGTCTTGCTCGACACCATCGGAGAGTTGCGGGCCGTCTACCCATTGGCCGCTATTGCTTTCGTCGGAGGGAGCATCGCACCGCATGGCGGTCATAACGTCCTGGAACCCGGTGCTAGGGGCGTCTGTGTAATCACTGGAGCGCACACGCACAACTTCGCGGCCGTGACGAAAGCATTGCTCGCCGAGGACGCGATTGTTCAACTACCGAAAGTTTCAGCGTCGGACGCGCCGGCGGAACTTGCTCGCGCTCTTAATCGACTCTTGTCGGACGACTCACTGCGGCGCGACATCGGCCAGAGAGCTTTAGTCGTCTGCAATCGTAATCGAGGTGCGACAGAGCGGACCCTTCAGGTGCTGGCGAGCCTGCTCGAAACACCCAGGACGGCGAACGATTCAATCCCCTTGCCCGAGCTCTCGGTGACCACCGTAAAATGACTGTCCCAGGATCCAATGAATAGCGCCGTGACACTTGCGCTTACACCGCTCGGTAGCTTATACGGCCTGGCGATGCGGGCGCGTCGAGCGCTTTATCAGTCGGGGCGATTCCGCGTGCATGAGTTGGGCGCGCCCGTCATCAGCGTCGGCAACCTAGCCACAGGCGGTACCGGCAAGACCCCGCTGGTCGAATGGATCGCGAGAGAGTTAGCTCAGAGCGGACAAAGAGTCTGCATTCTGACGCGCGGTTATGGCCGTCGCAACCCCGGCAGTCGCGTCATCGTTTCAGATGGAACCAAAATTATGTCTGACGCGGCGCGGGCAGGCGATGAGCCGCTATTGCTGGCAGAAAACTTGAAAGGCCTGGCCGCTGTCATCAGCGATGCCGATCGGGTATCGGCGGCGCATTGGGCCGTGCAGAACCTTCAGAGCAACGTGTTCGTTCTCGATGATGGTTTTCAGCACTTGCGCGTGGCCCGCAAGCTGAACATCGTGACGATCGATGCAAAGAATCCCTGGGGGAATGGAAAGCTCTTCCCAGCCGGCGTCTTGCGCGAATCACCCGTTGAACTAGCGCGCGCGGACTGCATCGTCATAACCCGCGCCGATGATCCGAATCAAATCCAAGCGTTTCAGCGTGAGATCAATGCGCAAAGCAAAGGACGCCCTATCTTCCATTCACGAATGAGACTGAGTGGCTTGCGAGCAGTTCCGTTCGGCCAATCTTCGATCGTTGTCGAAGAGATCCGAGCATCGAAGGTCGCTGTTTTTTGTGCCCTGGGGAATCCGGAATCGTTCTTTTCTCTGCTGCGCCGCAACGGCTATCGACTGGCCCACACACAAGTCTTCCGCGATCATCACTCCTATACCCAAAGTGACATCGACCGAGTCGTGCGCGAGGCCGTCGCGCACGGCGCACAAATTCTTCTCACTACCGCTAAGGACGAAGTGAAGCTGCGCTCGCTCAACTTCGAACTCCCGTGCTACACCGCGGACATCGCAATCGAGATCGAGAATCCGGAAAAACTAAGAGCTCTAATTGCCGGCGCTATAACTCCGGCGTAGCTGCTGAATTTGGTGAAGGCCGCAAAGTCGGCAGCGGCTTGGGCGGCGGGGGTGGTTCTGCTTTCGCGGGCGAAGGCGAAGGCTTTGGAGTCGTGGCCTCGCGCGCATTTGCGTTCTTGCGGCCAGCCGCAGGGGTATTCGCGTTGTCGTTAGCGCCGAAGTCTCCAGTGGAAGTACCCGGCACTACGCTCTGGCTGGCGTTCGCGCTGCGGCTGGCAGGAGTCGCGGTGGACGAGGGCTGAATACTGCGTTCGCTTTCACCCGTCGGTGTGCCGGTAGCTCGCGCCGGTTGGCCGTTTGGATCCGGCGTCAGTCCCGACTGGTTCGTGGTCTGGCCCGGCGTCTGGTTCGTGGGAGTTTGACTGGTGCCGCGAGTGAGCAGAAACACTACCCCAAAAACCGCCACCAGAACGATTGCCGCCGGCGCCATTATTCGCCAGGGATTAAAGTTCGCCGGCGAAGTCTGCTCCGCCGGCTGCACGTAGGACGGCCGTCCCTCAGGTGCTCGCAGCACGGTGACTTCATCACGGGGACGCACAACAGTCACTTCATCCAGATCATCCGCGGCCAAATCGACGGGTGCGTTTGCTACTGTATCAGCGATTGGCGGTATGAATGTGGCAGCGGCATCCTCTGCTTCTGCAGCGGCATGGCTTAACGCCTCCGATAGTTCACCAGCCGTCTGAAAACGATCGAGCGGCTGCTTAGCCAATGCTTTCTTAATCAAATTGTCTATGCTGGCCGGCAGCTCAGGACGCGTCTCGAGCACCGAAGGAGGTTCGTCCCCCACCTGCTTCATCATGATCACCGTCGGTGACTCGCCAGTGAACGGCACGTGGCCCGTAAGCATTTCGAAGAGAATCACCCCGAGCGAATACACGTCCGATCGTGCGTCGAGCGCACCCGCCTGCGAGCACTGTTCAGGCGACATGTACTGCGGCGTCCCGATTACCAGATTAGCCGCCGTGATGTCGTTGTCGCGAGCGCCTTCGGCTAGTTGAATCTTGGCAATTCCGAAATCGAGGACCTTGGCCCAGTCGCCGCCATTTGTCTGAGAGAGCATGACGTTGTCGCTCTTCAGATCGCGGTGGATCACTCCCTGCTGATGTGCGGCATCGAGCGCTCCGGAAACCTGGCGAATGATCTCGACGACGCGCGCGAGCGGCATCGGGCCCTCGCTCCTGATGATGTCTTTCAGGGTACGGCCGTCCAGATACTCCATGACGAGGAAGACAACGCCATTTTCGGCTTCGCCGAAATCGGTAACACTTACGGCGTGAGGATGAGAAATCCGAGAAGCCGCCTTGGCTTCCCGAGAAAAGCGCTTCACGACGATGTCGTCGCCCGCCAACGCCGGACGCAGCACCTTGATCGCGACGGTCTTGTCCATCATCACGTGCTTGCCGCGATAGACCGCGCCCATGCCGCCGCGCTTGATCAGATCTTCGACGAGGTACTTTCCGGCGAGCGTCTGCCCCTCCAACGGATCGTCCACTCTTTCGAGAACCTCTGCGTCGACGGGACACAGCGTCGTGGTGTCCTCATACTCCTTGGCGCAAACGGGGCAAACTTTCATTTGATGATCTTTCGTTCCTTATTTAGGGCAAGCGTAACACACTGGTTTTGCGGCGAGCAAAGATGCACTTAATGACACAGCCTTCAGGAATGTTTGATCAAGTCGTCACCTCTACTCCCGTTCGACGCTTCCTCGCCTCATAGAGGCGCAATGTTTATAGCCCCGCGCCTGACTGATGGCCCGGCTCCATAGGAGCCGAACGTTCTCTGTTGCGCACCTACAGAGCGCGCGAACAAATCAGCCGCCTGAGCTATAAACATTTTGGCTACGGAGCCGCGCTCGAAAAAGTAAAATGCGAGCGAAGCTCGAAAGCCGCGCCCGCATTTTTCTGTCGACTTTGCTTCCGACTAGGTCTTAATGAACACGATCACCAGAGCAAACAGCACCAGTGATTCGATCAGGGCCAGGCCCAGAATCATCATGGTCTGAATTTTCGCGGCAGCTCCCGGATTGCGGGCTGCGCCCTCGCAGGCGGCCGCCCCGATGCGTGCCTGTCCCAGCGCGCCACCAACCACCGCAATCGCGAAACCGATTCCAGCAGCGATGGCCTTCAATCCGACGCTGTTGTTAGCGGCGGCGGCGGCCGTCTCGGCCTGAGCGAACGCCGGCACGGCGCTCATAAACACGCCCAACACCATCAATAGCAACAGAGTAATTTTCTTCATCCTCTTGTTTCTCCTTCCAGAACAAACGAACTGTTCGGAGAGTTCTCAGCCCGGAATGATTTCGCCCGCATCCGGTATCCACCGCCCCTCTTACAACGGCGCTCCAGCGATACAGACCAGACTATATGTGGCTGTTCATACCCCCAATAGTTCGTAAATAATTTGCGCTTAACGTGTGCGGGCGCGCTTGCTCGCATCGCTCAAAGACGC
>JAWVEM010000027.1:0-7168 GCA_033856735.1 Blastocatellia bacterium | reverse complement strand
TTGTTTGCCGCGCCCAGCTATGCATTCATCTTTAGTTTTCTGTGTTTGATCGGGTACGGGCTATTCCGCTATTACACCAGTCCGGGCATTGTTCCGGCGCCCCACGATGTCGACCTGAAGATCGCTGAAGGCTATCAAGCTCACCCGTTGAGTCTGCTTCTTCTGCTGGGAGCGTTCGCGAATGGTTGCGCCGCGCTTACTGGAATCGAAGCGATATCGAATGGCGTCCAGGCATTCAAGCAGCCTGAATCAAAAAACGCGGCCACGACGCTCTCATGGATGGCGGCTCTTTTGATCATAATGTTTTTGGGGGCCAGCGTGCTGACGCATCTCTTCAACATTCATCCGCATGAGCACGAGACAGTCATCTCGCAGATTGCTCGTATAGTCTTCGTGGGTAAATTGGGGTGGTTCTATTACGTTGTACAGGCCACGACCGCGGCGATCCTCGTGTTGGCTGCTAATACATCTTATGCGGGTTTTCCGCGCCTGGCGTCCCTCCTCGCGCGGGATCGCTTTTTGCCAAGACAGCTTGCCAATCTTGGTGATCGTTTGGTGTTTTCCAACGGCATCGTTCTGCTGGCTGTCTTCTCCGGACTACTGGTTTGGGCTTTTCGGGGAGACACGAGCCGGTTGATTCCTTTGTACGCCGTGGGCGTTTTTCTTTCATTCACTTTGTCGCAGGCCGGGATGGTCGTTCATTGGTGGCGCGAGGGAAATATGTTGCGCGGCCTGCGGGCATCTGCCGGCACACCAGCACCCGCTGCCGCTCGCACTCGAACAGAAGACAATCTTACAGGCAAGCTGGAGGCCCGATCTCTAGCGACCGCAGCGCCGAAGTCCAAAGCCGACGTCCCCCAGCTTCAGAAAAAGTCGCATTGGAAGAAATATCTGGTGATAAACGGCGTCGGAGCGATCTCGACCTTCGTCGTGCTAATGGTTTTCATTCTCACCAAGTTCATGCACGGCGCGTGGATCGTTGTAGTCTTGATTCCGTTTTTGGTACTGCTCTTTCTTAGAATCCACCGTCATTATCTTGAAGTCGCCGAACAACTCTCTACCGAAGGCCTGGAAAGCCTGCGGCCGGTTCGCCATGAAGTAATTGTGCCCATCTCGGGCATTCATCGTGGAGTAATTGCGGCGCTTGAATACGCGAAGTCGATCGCGCCCCATCACGTCACGGCGGTGTACGTAAATCTCGACGAAGAGAATACGCGCAAGCTGCGGGAAAAATGGGAGCAGTGGGGGTCCGGGGTAAATCTGGTGGTGGTGGCTTCGCCCTATCGGTCGTTGCAGCGTCCGCTCCTCAACTATGTCGATCGGGTCAAACGTAGTTCGCACGGCGAAGTTATTACTATCGTGCTGCCCGAGTTTGTTCCGGCAAAGTGGTGGCAGAATTTACTGCACAATCAGAATACTTTGTTTCTGAAGGGCGCGCTCCTTTTCAAAAAGGGAGTCGTAGTGACGAACGTGCCTTATCATCTTGAGCATTAGACTGGATCGTCACAGCGAATTTCAAGCCGTCGCGGTCATGGCTCGTCCGGCAAGGAAGCAGGAGCGACAATAGACCGGACGTCCCTGCGACGGATAAAAAGGTACGGTGGTCTCCTCGCCGCATTGGGCGCAGATCACGATCACTTCAATGCGCTGCCTGATCCCGGAGACCTGGGCCGCGGAGATCGCCTCCAGCCGCTCATTTTTGGCTTGTTTGCAGGGCTTGCAACGCTTCGGTTCGTTCTTCAGGCCCTTGTCATGAAAAAAGATCTGCTCACCGGCACTCCAAATGAATGGCTCGCTGCAATCGACGCACGTGATCGGTCGGTCCTGAAAGTCAGACGACTGCTGAGTTCCGATCGCTTGCGGCTGGTTGTTCGACATTGTGGTTTACCCTCCCCGGTTCACCGACGCCACAAAGGTAGGCGCGAACTTGCGCAGGCTGTACGAGGAGGCCGCGAAACTGAACTATTGCTGGTTCACTGATGCGGTTCAAAAGCGCGGCCACAGCGGCTGCACTTATATGACTATGGTCAGCGACTGTCAAGCGTTTTCCCGGGAATTGTGTTTGCATATTTCATGGGAGAGTTTGGTGCGAGCTCCGCAATCGTGATCGAAGTTGATTTGCATCGGTCATGAGCAGAAGTACTTTTTCGAAAAATGAAAATTCTGGTTATTGGTTCAGGAGGGAGAGAGCACGCGCTGCTCTGGGCGCTGCGCAGAAATGCAACTCAACCGCTGGACCTTTTTTGCGCACCCGGAAATGCGGGCATAGCCGAGATAGGCAAGTGCCTGCCCCTCGATGTTGACGATATCCCTGCCTTGGCATCTTTCTCCGAAACGGAAAGAATTGACCTGAACGTGGTCGGGCCCGAAGGTCCTTTAGCCGCCGGTATCGTCGACGAGTTCGAAAAGCGCGGGCTCAACGTCGTTGGACCGGGAAGGGAAGCCGCGCGTCTGGAATCAAGCAAGGCGTTCGCGAAAGATTTCATGCGCCGTCACGCGATTCCCACTGCTCGTTACCGGATTGCTTCGTCTGCTAACGAAGCGTTTAGGATTTTGCAGACCGGTGAATTCGGCGGAGAATCCGCTCCCTTGGTCGTGAAAGCCGACGGCTTGGCGGCGGGAAAGGGCGTGATTGTGGCCGGATCACGGCTCGAAGCCACAAAAGCCATCGAGTATCTATTGGGCGGGACGATCAGCGCCGATGCCACGCATCGGATCATTATCGAAGAGGCGCTAGCCGGACGGGAAGTGTCTTTGCTCCTGTTCTCTGACGGCAAAGACTTTCGCCTGATGCCGGCCTCGCGCGATCACAAACGAGTCGGCGAAAACGATACCGGGCCCAACACGGGCGGCATGGGCTCTATCACTGAGGCGGCCATTCTCGATGATGCCATGCGCGAACGCATTGTTCGCGAAGTCGTCGAGCCGACCTTGCAGGGGGCGCGTGATGAAGGCTTTCCGTTTCGCGGCATCCTATTCGTGGGTTTGATGCTGACCTCGGATGGGCCGCGCGTGCTCGAGTACAACGTGCGTTTTGGCGATCCGGAAACTCAGGCGATCATGATGCGGCTGAAGAGTGACCCGGCAATGATCTTTCAGGCGATTAGTGAAACGCGTCTAGGCGAACTAGAGATCGACTGGTCTGATCAACCCTCCTCATGTGTCGTGCTTGCTGGGCGCGGCTATCCGGCTAAGCCTGAAATCGGCTCAGTTATAAACGGATTGGATCTTGTCGAACGAGACGAGAACGTGGCCGTCTTTCATGCTGCTACCTCGCGCGGCCCGCACGGTGAGTGGCTTACCGCGGGGGGAAGGGTGCTCGGCGTTACGGCAAAGGGAGAGACTCTCGACCTCGCCTTATCCCGCTGCTACGGTGCGATCGCCAACATACACTGGGACGGCATGCATTACCGTAGGGACATTGGCCGGCCAGTGCGCGCCTGAGTTATTAGACGGGAAGCCACGCGAGGGGTTTCTCGCTCTTTCTGTCGATCTGATGCCGCTCCAGGTGCCCACCTCGGTCAAACGGTATGGGGCTACTCAGATCGAAATTGAGAAACGATGAGTCCCAACGCGCGCTGCCTCTGTCCAAGGTTATTTGCTATACTCCCCACAAAATCGGGTTGAAAATGCAACCGCGCGCGTTTTAGCTTCGTACTATTCGACGGTGTGCCGGCGTTTTCGACGACCGCTTTTAAATCTGACCTGATCTGCGAACCTTAATTGGCCGGAGGATGAAATGGGACTGTGGACAAGAGTAAAGCGTTCGATGCGCGCGCTTTTTGGCGGGATTGTCGAAAAAACCGAAGATCCGGAGCTGATACTTCAACAGACGATTCGCGATATGCGCGATCGGATTCCCGACCTGAATAACTCGGTCGCGCAGGTGATGGCTACGGAAAAGCTTCTGGGTAAGAACAAAGAGCGGCTCGAGACTCAGGTTGTTGATTTGGACTCCAAGATCAAGGCCTCCGTCAAGATGGGTCGCGACGATATTGCCACTGCCTACATAGGCCAGCTCTCTCAGGCGCAGGTCGATCTTCAGAGAACCGGGCACCAATACGAACACGCTCAGTTGGCGTCGAAACAGGCGTTGAAAGCGCGCGACAACTATGTTTTGCAAATGCAGAAGCGCAGCGCCGAAGCCATGCAACTCATAAATCAGTCGAAGCAGGCGAGACTGCAAGAGCAACTGGCGCAAACTATGGAGTCGTTCCAAATCGGCGACGATGCTTCGACCTTCAACGAGATGCGGGACAAGATCGATCGTCGCGCCGCCGCTGCTGAGGCCAAGATGCAGCTCGGGTCGGCTTCGGTCGACAACCAGATGCAGGAGATCGAGCGCGAAGCGATGGATATGCAGTTGCAGGACAAGCTGCTCCAGTACAAACGCGATATGGGTTTGTTGCCTGCCGGGAGTTCTGAATCGACGCCGCAGGCCTTGCCGGCACAAGGTGAAACTTCATCGCGGTAGAGTATTTGTTTGGAGTTCCCCTTCAGGCGGTCGGGTCCGAGTGAACGCCATCTGAAGGCGGAACTCCAAGCTTTAGAGGGTGCGAACAATCACGGGACACGTTTCGTAAGATAAATGGAATTCCCCAAGATCGATTTTCGGTACCTGAAAGAGGCATTCAAAGAGCCGATCAACTTTTGGGGCATGGCCGGCTTTGCCATCGTGGCCGCGTACTTTCAGGATGTGATCCCACTAATGGCCGGAATGGGAGCCGAAGCCATTTATCTCTCCGTTGTGCCAGCTACTCCTTTCTATCGTCGTTTGGTTGAACGCCGCGAAAAAGAGCGCGCGCGGAAACTTCGCGACGCCCAACGCGAAGCGGTAATCAAGGGATTCGATCCACGCGAGCGTGAAGCCGTCGAGTACCTGCGCTGGATGAAGAACCAGATCTATACAAACTATAAAAAATTCACCACAAGCAAGCAGGTCCCCGCCAATATTCAAAGCCTCGATCAGCGTTGGGAGGACTTCGTTGATCTCCTCGATGTCTACCGCCGGCGCAAACATCACCTGCGAGCGATTAATCGTCAGGCGGTGCAGAACCAACTGAAACAGGCCGAGCATTCGATCCGGAATTCTCCCGACGATCGTGCCCGGCGCGTACAGCAGGCGAACGCCGAAATCCTCAAGCGCCGCGTCGCCGCATTCAACGACCTGGAGCGATCGGTGCGCCTGGTCGAAGGACAGTTGCAATCAATCGAAAACTTTTTCGGACTGGTCAGTGATCAGGTGGTAACCCTGCCAACTCCCGAAAGGGTCTCTGCTCTGCACTTCGAAGAGCTCAGTGATTCGATCGCGATGACGCGCCAGATGCTCGAAGAAACCGCCGATACCTTTGGCATGCTCGACAATCAAAATCGCGAGCTGGATATGCTCCTTTCCGGCGGGTCGCCAGGCAAGTAGAAAATCTCAATCAAGCTCGGGTCACAGTCTTTTGTTCCGAAGCGCGCCGATAGGCGCGAAATGGTTATAGCACTGTGTGCCTGCTCGTTTTCTGATCTCCTTTAGGAGCGAAAGGCAGGGCAGCTCATAGAGGCGCTGGGGAAACAGACATCGTCGCTCCGCTATAAACATTTGGCTCATAACGGAACCCGACCTTCTTCTATGCTTTGTTCTCACCTAAGGGGACCACAAGCGTTCAAGCTTTAAACTCCTTGTGGGCCATCCTAACGACCTGATTCCCAGTCACTTAGGCCTTAAAGTAGCGCCTCAGGAAACACACTCTATCGTGTTGAAAAAAAAAGTAACCACAAGATATTGACATCGCCCGATTAGCGGGTGTATAGTGCGACCTGCTCGGATTGAGGCGGCTGGCGGCGGCGGGTGGAAGGGTCTAAACCCGATTCCGCAAGGTTTTCTGTGACTTCGAAAAACCGACCGTATTAACCTGCAAACAACTTAAGTTTTAAAACAGCGATCGCGGATCGTTGACGTATTTTATTCCCCAAAATCTGCTCGCGTGCGGTCCTCGCGCGGGAAAGGTAAGATGATGAACACAGCGAGTGGTGTAAAGATGACCAAGGTGTCTGAGAACGAAATCCCCGAATCGACTTTTTCCCTCCAGCCTCAGATCAAGCCGCTTGGGCTGAATGCCAGGCGCGTCATCTCCAAGCGCTATTCCTTGAAAGATGCGCGCAGTGCCTCTCTGGAAGAATGGTCAGACATCGTCGCGCGCGTGGTGGCCCACGTTTCAGTGGCCGAAACGGACCCCGACAAGCGCGACGAGTTCTTCAGCGCCATGTCCGGGATCATGCAGGCGCGGGAATTCGTGCCGAACACGCCGTGCCTGGTCAATGCCGGCAAACCGAACGGACAACTGGCCGCGTGCTTTGTGCTGGACGTGCCTGACTCGATCGCCGGCATTATGAAGACAGCTACCGACGCCGCGATCATTCACCAGACCGGCGGCGGCACGGGCTTCACCTTCGAAAAGCTTCGCCCCAGCGGCGCGATGGTCAGCACCACTCATGGAGTGGCCAGCGGCCCGGTGTCGTTCATGAATATTTTCAACACGACGACCGACACGGTGAAGCAGGGCGGCGTCCGTCGCGGCGCCAACATGGGCATGATGCGAGTCACGCATCCGGACATTCTCCGTTTCATTCATGCTAAGAACGATCAGCACTCGCTGACTAACTTTAATATCTCGGTCAATGTAACTGACAAGTTTCTGGCTGCGGTTGAGCACAACGAGTGGTATCAGCTCGAGTTTGACGGCGAGCTGTGGAACGATCCGATTTTCGATCCAGTCACCGGCCGCGACTATGTTGTCTACCGGCGCCCAGACGGTTCCACGATCACCTTCCGTGATAAGGACACCTTCGACACGGCAGATCTTTCGGACGCGATGATTGAAGAGCCGCCGACGCCGGGCATGGCTTACGCTCCGGACATCTGGAACCGCATAATTGCCAGCGCGCACAAGTATGCCGAGCCAGGCATCGCCTTCATCGACGAAGTCAATCGCCACAATCACATGATGAACTCGATGGGGCCCATCATGGCGAGCAACCCGTGCGGCGAACAGTTCCTGCACTTCGCGAACTCGTGCAATCTGGGGTCGATCGACGTGGCCAAGTTCTACGATCGCGAAAATCGTCTGGACTGGGATCGCCTGGCGGCAGTTACGCATCAGTGCACACGCTTTCTCGACAA
>JAWVEM010000026.1:0-3913 GCA_033856735.1 Blastocatellia bacterium | reverse complement strand
TTTGTAATTGCTTGGTTTTGGTTTCTGAAGTCATGGATACTCAGACGCAAATCGTAGGTAAATGGCAAAGGAGTCAAATCAAAATCAGAGGGCCACCAAATCATATGCACAAACTTACCCCACTACCCGCCGGCCGGTGCGGACAGCGCCCACCTCATCATTATGATCCGGATTGACCATCGGACTCGTCTGCAGGCAGAAGTGTTCGCCATTTTCAATTGTGTAGTTGCTATAGTCGAGCACGCTGTCGAGGCCCTTGTGCAGGTGCGGCACGTGATAGCCACCGTCAAGATAGTTATCGACAAAGACCTTCCAGTTGCAGTTCAAGCTGTAGCGGCGACGTTCAAGCCAATGAAGATTCTCGAATCCCAGCACCTTGATCTGAGTGACGAGGTCCGGCTCGAAAATTTCTGTCAGTGAAGGATTTGAACTGTTTAGAGAAGTAGTTTGCTCTTCTTTAAGTCGAACAAATACCCACTGCTCCCAGGTCGCAATCTCAACCTGAGTCAGGCCATTATCGGCCCGATCAAAGTTGCATACTCCGCTGAAATCCGGCGTGCCTTTCAAAGCGCCTTCCAGAGAATAGGTCCAACCGTGATAAGGACAGCGCATCTGGGTTGCGTGTCCCTGGGCTTCGGTCATCACGGCCGCCGCATGGTGGCGACAGACGTTGAAGAAGCCGCGCAACTCGCCGTCGCTGCCCCGAACGATCACAATCGGTTCGCCGGCTATTTCAGTCGTCGCGTACTGGCCAGGCGCGCGCACTTGATCGATCCGCGCAGCGATCTGCCATGAGCGTCCAAAAACTGTTTGCTTCTCGAGTTCGAAGACGCGTTCGTCGGTGTACCAGGATGAGGGGATGGTGGAAGCTTCCGCGAGCGGCGCGCTTGGATCGTAAGAGTCGATGATGTCGTTAAGAGAGCGCACGACTGTTTCAAGGGCTTCGCTGTGACTAATGGCTTTGGCTTTCTAGGTGGCAGAGCCACTATGATCATACCGGTGTCGCGGTCTTGTGCTTCGGATTATAGAACGGAGTCTTCACCACTCTTGCGCCAACCCGATGTCTGACGGCTTCGACTGTGATCTCAATTTCGATCTGTGTGCCCGGCCTGGCAAAGTCGCGCTTCACCGTCGCCAACGCGATCATCTTCTTCAACAAGGGAGACCATGTGGTGGAGGTTGCTTTACCAATCTGGATGCCACTGCTGTAAACCGGAACGGGTATTCGCGAAGCAATCGGTGAGACGGACGGCGGCAGGCCCACTGCTTCAAAACGCCGCTCGACTTCGGTCCAGTCGATCTCAAGTCCCACGATCCGCCGCGCCGGCCCGTGCTGAGCTTCTTTGATTAATGCTTGCCGGCCGATGAAACGATCTTTGTCGAGGTTTACCAAACGGTCCAAACCCATCTCAAAAGGCGAATACCTTTGCTCGTCAACCAGCGCTTTCTTGCTGCTATTGAAATCGACTTCGATCAGCAGCAACCCCGCTTCGATCCGCGCCACGTCGAGCGCCAGCATTCCTGCCGGCTTGATATCAAAGGGCCGTCCGTGTTCAATCAAGACGTCCCAGACCTTCAATGCCTGGTCGGTCGCGACCCAAACTTCATAACCGAGATCGCCGGTATAGCCCGTACGGGAAATCTCGACAGGCACGCCGGCAATCGTGCCGTTGGTGACGCGGAAATATTTCAGGCTGCCAATGTCGGCGTCTTCGACAACGTTTTTCAAAAGGCGACCAGACGTCGGCCCCTGAAGGGCGAGGGCGGCCACGCTCTCGGAGATGTCTTCGATATCTACGTCGAGGCCGGCCCCGTTTTGAGTGAACCAACGCAAACTTGGATCGGCAGCGGTCCAGCGATAAACGTTGTCGGCCAGCCTTGACACGGTGCCGTCGTCGATCACTTTGCCCTGCTCGTCGCACCAGGGAGTGTAGACAACCTGGCCCACCGAAACTTTGCGCAGATCGCGCGTAATGATTCGATCGACGAGGCGCGTGGCATCCGGTCCGGTGATCCGATATTTGAAAAGCGGCGAGATATCGATCAGTGCCGCCGCGTTGCGAATCGCGTTGTACTCGTGCTCGTGATGGATCTCGTAGGCGCTGACGGTATAGTAGCCGGACCACTCGCGATAGTTCAGGCTTTCGCAAAGCGGAAACGTTCGTTGATGAAACGGAGTACCGATGGGCATGCTCGTTATAATGGCACAGCCTTCAGTTCTGTGATTATTTCCATGTTCGAAAAGATCACTGACCGAAGTCTGTGTCGCCGTTTGTCAGAGCGAGCGATTATAAGTATGCTGGCAGTTAGCAGCAAGAAACATTTGGCCCCCGAGATTAAGAGTAGGAGAAAGTAAGAGAAAGCGGGGACTACTATGGTTAGAGTAATCAGATTCATTGGCGCGGGCGCATTCATTTCGATGTTGCTCCTGATCGCGGCAGCCGCCACGGCCGCTCAAACCCAATCAAAGAACGCCAAGCGAGTTGCGGAAGCAACTAAAGAGTCGCAAAAAGCAGCGCAGGTCTTTACGGAAATCATGAACGTACCTGACCGGGCCGTACCGCAGAAGCTGCTTGATAACGCCCGGGCCATTGCGGTGTTTCCCGGAGTCATCAAGGCAGGATTCATTGTCGGCGGCCGAGTCGGCGACGGAGTGATCAGCCGGCGGGTCAAGGGTGGTTGGAGCGCACCGGCATTTTTTAATCTCGCCGGCGGCAGCATAGGTTTGCAAATCGGCGCCTCCAAAACTGACTTTGTTCTGCTGTTCATGAATGACGAAGCCCTGGGCGGATTATTGAAGGACAAGTTCGAGTTGGGGGGCGAGGGAAGTGCCGCGGCCGGTCCCGTGGGCCGCTCCGCGAGCGCGTCGACCGACGTGCTGTTGAAGGCCGGAATCATTTCCTATTCACGCAGCAAGGGTCTGTTTGCCGGACTGGAACTCAAAGGCACGGTGATCAGTCCGGACAACGACGACAATCTGGCGGTGTATGGGATGAAGGCGAACGAGGTGCTGTCGCCAACACGCTCCTGGTCGATCACAAAGATGCCGGCGGGAGTGCGCATCTTTCCTCGGACGCTGTCACGATATTCGCTAGCGCGATAGTGGCACAGATCTTTATTCCAGGTTTAGAGGGCGGACCTGCCGGCCCTGCTAAAAATAACCGATAGCGGGACAAGTCCAGCGTCTAAACTACTTCTTCGGAGTAACCATGAAGAGATTATTCACCCGAGCAGTTTTTTGTTCACTTAGCATTACTATGGTGTTAGCTGTTGCCGCCAACGCGTCTGCGCAGCAAGAACGTGAACGCAGCGCCAAAAAAGCGCGCGCGGCCGCCGAACAGTCGGCCAAAGCAGCCCGGGTGTTCGAGCAAATCATGGGCACGCGCGAGAAATCGATCCCGGGCGATCTGCTCGATCGCGCCGAAGCCGTCGCGGTGTTCCCGGGCGTTTTGAAGGGCGGCTTTATCGTGGGGGGACGCGGTGGCAGTGGCGTCATCAGTCGGCGGGTGGCGGGAGGCTGGAGCGCGCCCGCCTTTTTCGATCTGGGCGGCGGCAGCATCGGCTTGCAGATTGGCGTTGCTTCGACCGACTACATTCTGCTCTTCATGAACGAGCGCGCAGTCGATAGTCTCCTCAACGACAAGTTTGAAATTGGCGGCGAGGGCAGCGCGGCCGCGGGACCGGTAGGTCGTTCGGCGAGTGCCTCGACGGACGCGAGACTCAATGCGCAGATTCTTTCCTATTCGCGGAGTAAGGGCGCGTTCGCGGGTCTCGAGTTGAAGGGCGTCGTGATCAAGCCTGACAATGAAGACAATCTTCAGGTCTATGGGATGAGCGCGCGCGACATTCTCACCGGCGCAGACAAGATCTCGATGGAGCGCATGCCCCAGGGCGTGCGGGTGTTTCCGCTGAC
>JAWVEM010000025.1:0-65662 GCA_033856735.1 Blastocatellia bacterium | reverse complement strand
GACAAGTGGAAAGTAGTCGTCCGCAGTCAATCGCCGGAAGAAGCCGACGATCTAAGCGCCAAGTTGGAAGAAGTAGGTTTCGAAGTTCAGCTATCCGGCCGCGTGCCCAGCGCCAAAGGCCCAGCTCCCGTCGCCGGCAACGCGGAAGATACTTCCCCGCTAAAGACCGCAAAGCCTCCGACCGCAAACAAGGTCCGGCTTACTTCACGCGCGCTTGCGCCCGGCCGGGAAGTGGTTGCCTTCGCGCGGGGAGCAGCCCCTCTCCTTCATTCGAGCGCGCCGCTTACTTTTGCTTCGAGCGACGAAGCAATCGCGCCGGTGCGCTTCAACGACAAACCCTTTCGCGGAAAGATCGAAGTGTTCGCTAACACGCGTGGAGCATTAACGGTCGTTAATGTGATCGGTCTAGAGGACTACATACGCGGCGTGGTTCCGAATGAACTTTCCTATCCGGCGATCGAAGCCTTGAAGGCACAGGCGATTGCGGCGCGGACTTACGCGGTGAAGAACCAGGGACAGTTCGCGTCAGACGGTTATGACCTGTTGCCGACTACGCGTTCGCAGGTCTATCGCGGTTTGTCGAGCGAGACGGCCCTGACCTCACGCGCCGTCGATGAAACGCGCGGCACGATTGCCACCTATAACGGCGAACCAATCAACGCCCTATACACCTCGACTTGCGGCGGGCGCACTGAAGACGCAGAGAATATTTTCAAAGACGCGTCGCCCTATCTGCGGGGCCGGGAATGCGCGGTTGAAGGGAAGGCAGCCTTCGCGCCCTTCACTATCAAGACGTCGCGCGATCTGTTTGATATCAAAGATGAAAAGGATCTGGCGTTGGCGCGTGACGCCGCCTTGCTGGCCATAAACGGTCTCGCTGTACCGGCGGACAAAGTTTCCAGCTCATGGTTAGCGTCGCGCGTAACGGAATCAGAAGTGCGAGAGTGGCTCAGCGTCGTAGCTCGGCTGGCGCGCAACGCGTCATTCAAGTTGCCTGATGAAGCTGTCCGGCCGCCGGCGTTCAGTACGGCTCTGGCTGCGGCGGTGTATGGCGGTGGCCGCGCGGACACTCTGTTGAATAGTGCGGACGTCGACTATCTGCTCAGTTTTCGTGACGGAGAGCAAGTACCCACAGCGAATCGCGCGGATGTCGCCATGCTCCTGCGCGACGGTGCCCTTTCACTGTTCGCTGACGCCACGCTGCGCCCGAAGGAAACAATGTCGCGCGCGCGCGTCCTGCATACGATTGGCCGCGTGTCGGAATCGCGGAATTTGCTCGCGCTTCAGAAAGGCACATCACGGCCCGCCGCGAGCGGCGTGATGATGCTGCGCTCTAACAAGGGTAAGGACCTGCCGATCGTCGTGAGCCGGGAAGCTTTTCTCTTCCGCGAGTTCGGTGAGAATCTCTTTCAAATGAAATCCCTGGCACTGGTGGGCGGCGAGCCGGTAGTCTTTCACGTGAATCCGAAGGGCGAAGTCGATTACCTCGAGGTCCGGCCCGCTGCCAATGGCGCTGCCGCCGACCGCTTTTCATCCGTGACGAACTGGACCGCAGAACTATCGCTCGGCGCAGTGCAGGCGCGTCTGGGACGTTCCGTAAGAGGCATCGGCGCGATCACCGACCTGCGCATCGCCGCCCAGGGCTCGTCCCGCCGCGCTATCGACCTCGAAGTCCTGGGTACACAGGGCGTCGGACATATTCGCGGTGGACGCATTCGCTCGGCCCTGGGTTTGAAGGAACAACTGTTCGTCATCGATCGGGTCTACAACGAAAATGATCGCGTCGCCGGATTCATATTCATTGGACGCGGCTGGGGACATGGCGTGGGCATGTGCCAGTTTGGCGCCTATGGTTTGGCTAAACAGGGCCTGACGGTCGAACAGATTTTGAAGACCTATTACACCGGCATTGAACTTACCAGAATGTACTAACGATCTCCGGGGTGTTCTCGCAGTAAAACACGTTCGCCCATCTCTCTCGATAAGGAGGATCCAGCCGTGTCACAAACACCGACTGACGATCCTTTTGTTCCGCCGCCACCGCCCACGGGAAGCTCACTTTATCCGCCTGATGTGCTTGCCAGGCAAGCGACATATGCAGCCAGTGAGGCCAAGAACGCTTTGCTGCTTAGTATCGTGGGCGTCTTTTGTTTCGGATTTATCTTCGGCCTGCTCGCCTTTCGCAAGGCGAATACGGCGCTCGAAACAATAAACATCTATGGGGTTGCGGAAGACAAACGCGGCATGGCCATGACCGCCAAAGTGATCAGCATCATCGATATCGCGCTTTGGGGAGTGGGATTGTTCTTGCGACTTTTTGTTCTGACGAGGTAGGACCTTCATACTTCGATTGAGTTCTGGATGGCGTCGGTAACTATGATTGCTCGAAACGATCCGGTGATGTTGTACGTTGTCCCGGGGTGTCCCTTGTGCGAGCATGCGCGAGCCTGGCTAAACGAGCACGACGTTCCCTTTCTCGAACGCGACATCGCGAACGATTTTGGAGCACTGCGTGCGATGTACAAATTAACGCGCCAGCGATTCGTTCCCGTATTTGAAGTGAGAGGGCGACCGCTGGTGCGTCCAAGTGACGCAGAGCTGGCAGAGTTTTGTTTGTGATTAATCGATGCGTTTCTCTCGCAATCAAATCATCGGCGCCATCTGCGTACTGCTGCTCATCTGGCTAGTGATTGGGATTCGGCTTATCATCTCTCGCTGATGAGCGAAGCCCGAGTGAACCAACCGAACACGAGTGAATGCGGGCAGGAGGCCCGCTCTCCAAAGAGAGAGCGCGGTCGCAGCATCATTGCCATTGTTGGCCCCACTGCTTCTGGTAAGAGTGAGTTAGGAATCGAGCTGGCCCGACGCGTCGGCGGCGAGATCGTCAATTGTGATTCGGTGCAAGTCTATCAGGGCATTCAGATAGCCACGGCGAAAGTGCCGATGGCCGAGCGTCGCGGCGTCCCGCACCACTTGATCGACTTTGTCTCCCCGCTAATAAATTACACCGCCGCGGACTGGGCCCGAGTTGCAATTGAAACGATCGCTGAAATCGAAGCGCGCGGGCACCCGGCTTTACTGGTCGGCGGTACGGGATTTTATCTCCGCGCCCTGCGCCGGCCTTTCTTTGACAGCCCGTCGACCGACGAAGACCTGCGGGGGCGACTAACACGTATGCGGGAACGGCGCGGCCCCGAATACCTTCATCGCATCCTGAAAAGGCTCGATGCAGTTGAGGCTGCCAGGCTAAGCCCGCGCGACTGGCCGCGCGTGCATCGGGCGATTGAAGTTTGTTTGCAAACCGGCGCGCCGATTTCACAACAAAAACCGCTGCGGCCCGAGCCGCCGGCCCTGGCTTCCCGCATTCGAATCATCGGTTTGAGCCCGCCGCGTGCGGAACTGTATGCGCGTATCAATGAACGCGCTGAAAACCATTTCGCTAATGGATTGGTCGAAGAAGTTCGCCGCCTGCTCGACGAAGGCGTGCCCCCAAACTCAAACGCACTGGGCGCGCACGGCTATCGTCGGGTGATCGAGTTGCTGCGCGGCCAACGTAATCTCGCCGGCGCGATCGAACAAACGAAACTCGACGTGCGTCATTATGCCAAGCGCCAGTTGTCATGGTTTCGCCACGAGCCCGGCGTGCAATGGCTGGCAGGATTTGGGGACGATCCTACGGTGCAGGCGGACGCCTTCGTTTTGGCGCAGGAAGATTTTGCTTAGAAGAAAGAGTGCGGGCTCCCGAAGGATCATCGCGCCGCTTCGAAGAGTGACGGCGAGATAATTATTTGACGTGAATCTTTTCAAGGGTTTTCATTCTGCGCCAAGGTAGTGTTTGAGAGATCGAGGCCTCGGTAAGCGCTGAATGAAACCCGGGGACCATAAAATCATTTCACTTCAAGCTGAATTTGTTTTAAGAAAAGCCTTGTCAGCATTGAACTGCTGTTATACTCTGAGGCTAATATTAGTCAGCTTAATTTCAAGGACTATCGCTTAGTGGATTCAAAGCCAGCGTCACAAAATATTCAAGACGGTTTCCTCAATCTCGCGCGGCGGGAAAAGATCACGGTCACGATCTATCTGGTCAACGGCGCGAAACTGTTGGGACGGATTAAGAGCTTCGACAAGTTTTCGCTGATTCTGGAATCAGGCTCGCAAGAGCAACTGATTTTCAAGCATGCCATCTCGACCATCTCGCAGGCGCGCCGGGCGACTGGCGAGCTGCGGCAGCAAACCACCACCGAGAACCAGCCTGATCAAACTGTTGAGTCGCCCGTCACTTGAAGGCATTTCCTAAGCACAATTTTGCAAGACATGGCCGGCGCTTTCATCACCTTCGAAGGGATTGACGGTTGCGGGAAATCCACGCAACTGCGACTCCTGGCAAGCCAACTGCGTCTTCGCGGTCTGGAAATCGTGGCTACGCGAGAACCAGGCGGGACCTCGTTGGGGCGGAGGCTCCGCGCCGCTTTGCTCGACGTGCAGGAGCAGGTCGACCCGCTGGCCGAATTGCTGGTCTTTGCTGCCGATCGCGCGCATCACGTGCGGACGCTGTTGACGCCCGCGCTGGCGGCAAATCAAATCGTATTGTCTGATCGCTATGCCGACGCGACGGTGGCGTATCAGGGCGCCGGACGCGGCTTCGACCCAAAATTAATCGGGGAAATTGTTCAACTGGCGACCGGAGGATTGTCCCCAGATCTTACCTTGTTGTTTGATTTGTCGGTGACCGAGTCCGCAGTCCGAACCCGTCGTCGTGTGGCCAGCAAGAACACGGATCGCCTCGATAGCGAAGACGCCGAATTTCACGCTCGCGTGCGCAACGCCTACCTCGAGATCGCCAAATCCGAGCCGGCGCGGTTCCGTGTTGTAGATGCACGAAACTCTACCAATGAGACGCACGCGTTGGTGATGGACATCGTGCTACCGTTTTTGAAAGAACGCGGATTTCTCGAGTAGCATGGACTTTAAATCCGTGAGTTCGGGACCGGAATCACAGGCTGAAGCCTGTGCCACCCTTATACTGAAATGTTTTCCAGGCTTATCGGCAATGATGAAGTAAAAGACTCGCTGGGGCGTTTGTTGTCCGGCGGCAGGCTTCCCGGCTCGATGCTTTTCACGGGGGAGGAAGGGATCGGCAAGAAACTCTTCGCGCTTGAGTTAGCCAAGGCCCTGAACTGTCGTCAACGCATCGGCGTCGAAGCCTGCGATGAATGCTCTTCGTGCAAGCGAATCTCGCGCTCGACGTTTCCGCCTTTCAGCAGCGATGATGACAACAAGGAAAGAATCATTTGGAGCGAGCACGCTGACCTTGCCATGGTCCGTCCGCACAAGCAGATCATTCGGGTCAAGCCAATGCGCGAGTTGGAACGCGAAGCTAACTTTCGCCCGTTTGAAGGCGCCGCGCGCGTGTTCATCGTCGAAGACGCCGATACGATGAATGACCAGGCGGCTAATGCTTTGCTGAAGACGCTCGAAGAGCCCCCGGCCACTTCGCACCTAATCCTGACTACTTGTAATCCGACTGCCCTGTTGGCAACGATTCGATCGCGTTGTCAGGTAATCCGGTTTGCGCCCATTGCGGCAGA
Source organism: Blastocatellia bacterium (assembly GCA_033856735.1). GTDB lineage: Bacteria > Acidobacteriota > Blastocatellia > Pyrinomonadales > Pyrinomonadaceae > UBA11740. The sequence continues at coordinate 60,074 of JAWVEM010000025.1, read as the reverse complement.
AGAAGTCGAGAGATTCCTGATCGAAGAAAAGAACGTCGACGCCGAAGATGCGCGGTTACTGGCCCGCACTGCGCAGGGCAGCATTGGGCGCGCGCTGGCGGGCGATATCGAGACTTATCGCGATCGACGCGACCTGATGCTGGGCGTTCTCAGGGCCCTAACGCTTACAAACGATCGAGTGGAGCTACTGCATTCGGCTGAACACCTGGCGGCAGCAAAGGACCGCCAGGAGTTTGAGCACAGGCTGGAAGCGTTGGAGATATTGATTCGGGACGCGTGGGCTCTGGCGCTGGGCCGGCCGAGCGGAACCATCGTGAACGAGGACCTGCTGGCGCCGCTGCAACAAATCGCCTCCGAAATGAAGAGTGCACAAGCGGCAGCCTGGCTCAAGCAGATTGAAGAATTGCGCGGGACGCTCGAAGTCAATATCAATCGAAAGATCGCCAGCGACGCGCTTTTCATGGCGATGGCAGCATCCTGATCGCGGCAGTGTGGTTATGGCGCGCGCATCTTGCGCGTGATTCGCGGGCGGGACGCCCGTGCCACTCTGGCCAACCCTCAAAAAGAGATAACCAACTAATCGCTTAGTTTTTCGTTGCCGGTTGTGGAACAGGAACTGGCGGGCTCTTATGGTTGAGCACGGAGCGCGCTATGGCGATTGTGGCGTTGGCGCGGGGCGCTTCACCCTGGTAGCCGCGGGCCAACTGGACGACCCGATCGTAGTCCTCGTTGGCCAGCTTGCCGAAGATTCCTTCTATGTCGAAATCGGGAACGGCGTTTGGACTCACTCTGATCGCGTCTTTGCTGCTTATAGTCTGGCTAAGCATTGCGTCTTCGCCGGTAAAGCCTTCGGTCGAGTTTGCTGCCTTGATCGAGTCGAAGACGGCGTCCCACGCGCGCGACGGCTCGATCACGCTGAGAGCATTGGCGATTCCCAGTAACCCACGAGGTCTATCCAGATCAACGCCCTCGATACGGCGAGCCTCAGACGTCGCATCGTCCAGCAACGATAAAGCCTTGTCGCGATCAGTTTTCACCAGCAGTTTCGCTGTCTGTGTCAGGAGCCATAGCCGCTGGATGTGAGTTAACTCTCCGATGCGAGCCAGTTCCAGGGCCGTCTCAATCTTCTTCTTCCTGACGGCTCCGATGGCCAAGCCCCAATCAATCCATGCTTGCGCTTGTTTGCGGAACCAGCTTTCGTCAATCTTGCTAACATAGTCGCGAGCTTTCAGATCATCTTTGCTGAGCGCGAGTAAAGCCAACTTAAAATAGAGCTGGTCGCGCTCGTCTGAAGTCCTGGCATGATCAATCTGATCGAGCAGCGATTGCTCCTGGTCCGCCAGTGACGTCTCAGGGCTAATCCCTTTCTGCGTCCATTCCTTTTCGCCCTGACGAACGCCGTCGCTGACAAGAGAATTCAGAGCCTCAAATTGCCCGCGCATTGCTTCCGTGATTTCTCTCGGCGCGTATTGTTCAAAGAGCGGCATCAGGCGTTTGACGACCATAAACTTCCCGGCAATTCCCGCCTTACCCGGATCCGGTTCTGGAGGAGGTTCGGTCGGCCGCAGCAATACGCTGGCGGCGGTTTGAAAAAAGGCCAATCGCAACTGCGGGTCGACACTAGCTGGCGGAGAGACAGAGGCCGGCATTGTCCACCCGGCACCCCCATCAGTGGCGAAGATTACGTACATGTGCGGAGTGAAAACATAGGATGAGAGCAACGATATAGTGTTAGGGTCCGACAGCATATTGGCGCCAGTATTAGCCAGCATTGCCGCATAACGACGGTCGGCGGCAGCGGGATCTTTCTCGCGCAACAGAGTCAGAAAATCCACCGTTGACAGGGTTACACTGCCCAGCACTGGATCGGCAAATTGCAGCGCACTGGCTACATCGCCTGAACGCAGCAAGGAGCCGGCCAGTCTCAATCTTTGCTGCAAGGCGTCGGGAAGCGCGTATAAGTCAGGGCTCGAGTTTGCGGACTCGTCGAGTTTTTGATCTATCTTTAGCTTTTCAAGAAACTGCTCAGCTAGTCGATGGTCACGGCTGGCTGCTAGTTGCAAAACTTCTCCACGGAGGTTAGGAGGCGTCTGGCCCAAGTTATAAGGCGCGGGGTTTTCGTCGGCTGTCTCAGCGGCTTCCCAGGCCTTTCGGAAAAGTGCGCGCCCTTCGTCGGCGTCAACGGCCCACAAGGCGTCCGCAATTCTGGCCAGGGACCGAGCCCGCAACGTCTGATCGCGAAAGCTCCGCGCATCACTGGCCAATGAAATCAAAAGCGCACGGGCCTGGGCACGTCGCTCTCTGGCGATGCGTTCAGATTCTATTCGGGAATTGGATTTATTTCGGACGGCGGCATCGTCGAGAGGTGTTTTTGGCTCCCGCGCCGCTAGTTGAGCAGAAACTGGGTGAGAAAATAAGATTAAGCCGAGCCAGGCAATGACGATCAAACGCGAGCGGTTCATATTTCTCCTCGCCGGTTATGCAAAATGAGTTAGCCACGTGGCTACCCGTCGGCAGGGTGTTTGACTTCGCGCCGCCGTACTAAGTAATTGTCACCAGTTCGTGCCGCGTTTCGGGTTTTGCCGCGGCGCCTTCCGCCAATAGTTTCTCGGTTTCTTTAACAAACGCCTCGACGATATCTTCACCGGCCACTTTGCGCATCGGCACGCCGTCTTTGAAAATCATTCCCACGCCGCGGCCAAACGTGATTCCGAGCTGCGAATCATGCGCTTCGCCGGGGCCGTTGACGGCACAACCCATAATCGAAAGATGCAAAGGCTCTTCGACGTGAGCCAGCCGGCGTTCAATCTCGGTGACGATCTCGACAAAGTTATCGACATCCAGTCGCCCGCAGGTGGGGCAAGCAACGACGGTGACGCCGCGCGTGCGCAAACCCAGAGACTTCACTATCTCCCAAGCCACACGCACTTCTTCCTGCGGTTCCGCCGCGAGCGAAACGCGAATCGTGTCGCCGATTCCTTCATGCAACAGAATGCCGAGACCGATCGCCGATTTCACCGTCCCGGTAAACGCGGTGCCGGCTTCGGTCACGCCCAGATGAAATGGATAGTCAACTTTTTCAGCCAGGAGGCGATAGGCAGCGACCGTTCGCTGCACGTCAGAAGCTTTCAGCGAGATAATGATGTCGGTAAAGTCGAGTTCCTCGAGAATTCGAATGTGGCGCAGCGCCGATTCAACCATCGCTACGGGTGTAGCTGTGCCGTACTTTTGCAAGAGATCTTTTTCCAGCGATCCACCGTTGACACCGATGCGAATCGGGACTTTCTGAGCTTGCGCGGCGCGAACCACCTCAACTATCCGTTCGTGCTTACCAATGTTTCCCGGATTCAAACGCAGCTTGTCGATGCCGGCTTCGAGGGCCAGCAGAGCAAGCTTGTAGTGGAAATGAATGTCGGCAACGATCGGTACTTCGGGAACACGCTTGCGAATCTCTTTCAGCGCGATCGCGGCGTCGTTATCGGGCACAGCCAACCGCACGATCTCACAGCCGGCGCTGACCATCTCTTCGATCTGAGCTACGGTTGCGCCTACGTCGGACGTGTCAGTCTTGGTCATCGACTGGATGACACACGGCGCGCCGCCGCCGATTTGAACGTTCTTAACCTGTACCGCTTTGGACTTTCTCATGGTCACGTTTTTTCTCGTTTAGACCGCCCGCTTATGAATCGGCGAGGAGTAGCCCGCCTCTAAACGGTCTATTTCGGAGGCGTTGTCGTCGTAGGCGCGGGCGAGGCTGCGGCTGGCGGACTACTGCCGCGCCAGATGGAAGCCTGCTTCAATAAATCGTTGGTGATTACAAAAACCATTAATAGAATTACCACGACAAAACCAACTTGCTGAATTCGCTCGCGCACGGCCATTGAGATTTTCATCCCCACCAGGGCCAGGAGCCCCTCAACCAATAACAAGAATATGGCGCCGCCATCGAGGACCGGGATCGGGAACAGATTGAAGACGCCGAGATTCAAACTCAAAAATCCCAGCATAGTAAAAACGCCTGCCCAACCAAGCTCATTCGCGGACGTGGCAGCCACTCGGTAGATGCCGATCGGACCAGACACGGTGTTACGCACCGATCGCTTACCGGTAAATAGCTGGCTAAACGCCTTGCCAGTCAACCGCATAATGCGGAGGTTTGAATCGAAGGCATAGCGGACTGCGGTGATCGCGCCGCTTTTCTGCATCGGCAGTTTCTGGCCCACATGAACGCCCATGACCTGTTCGCCGGGCGGTATGTTTACCGTGAGTTGCAATCGGCGGCCACCGCGCTCGACGTCCAGGGCGATGGGTTCGGACTTATGTTGACGGATGTACTGAACGACTTGCTCGGAACTCTTTACGTTCTGTCCTCCGATCGCCAGGACGCGGTCGCCACCCTGCAAACCTGCGGCAGCGGCCGGACTGCCAGGGGCCACATCGCTGATTGAGACAGTCACGTCGCCATAATCAGGGACAAAGTCGAGGAATCCAGCTGTCTCACCCTGCTCAGTGTGCGGAGTCGGTTTGATGGTCAGGTTAATTCGCTGGCCATTGCGCTCTATTACCATCGGCAACGGCTCGTTCGGCGAAAGCAAAGCATCGCCGCTGATCGAGTCCCAATCAGGATTCTCCGTACCGTTGAATGAAATAATGCGATCACCCGGTTGCAGACCGGCCAGCTGCGCCGCACCGCTCGCGGAGACGGAACTGACTACCGGGGCCGGTGTCGCCGGCACCCCGTAAATCAAGCCGGCTGCAAAAGGAATGGTCAACGCCGTGAGAATGTTCATTACCGGTCCGGCGAGCGCAACCAGAATTCGTTGCCAGCGCGGACGCAGATCAAATCGTTCATTCGCGGGGATGTCTGAGGCGCCCTCGCCCTCGATAGGCGCGTTGGATTCGTCGCCGCCCAACTTTACGTAACCACCGAGCGGTACCAGTGAGACGCGATAATCGGTCGTGCCGATCTTGCGGCCAAACAGTCTCGGGCCGAAGCCGAACGAGAAAGTCTCAACCCGGATTTTGAAGAGCTTGGCAACTATGAAATGGCCGAACTCATGCAGCGTCACTGCCGCGCCCAGAATGAAAATAAAAGCGAGAATGCCAATAACAGTAGGATTTTGGAATATGCCCATCGCTTATTAGATTAAAAGCTCCTATCGAACTAAAACGCGTCTCTTGCTAACCGATACCGGATTTACAAGAGTGAGTTTACGTGGCCCATAGGGAAAGGGTCAAACAGGTAGGATGGTTCGGTGGTGGCGCTGCGTTCCCATATCAAGCGACGCCGGTAACCTGACTTTCCCGCGCGTATTCCGCAATGGCCACATGGGCTCCGGCACGAGCTGATCGATCGGCCTCAATCACAGTGTCAAGATCCTTAACATCGCTGGTTCGATGTTCATCCATCGCTCGCTTGATAACTGCTGGTATATCAGCGAAGGAAATCCGTTCATCGATAAAAGCCTGAACCGCCTCTTCGTTCGCAGCGTTCATGGCTGCCGGCAAAGTTCCACCGGTTCGCAAGGCCCGATAAGCGAGCGAAATGCACGGGAACCGTTCCAGGTCGGGTTCTTCAAAATGCAGCGAAGAAAGTCGCGCCAGATCGAGCGCCGGCAAGTCAGAATCATGACGCTCGGGGTAAGTCAGCGCGTATTGAATTGCATGACGCATATCCGTGATACCCATCTGAGCGATGACTGAGCCGTCTACCATTTCAATCATCGAATGCACGATGGATTCGGGATGCACGACGATGCTGATCTCGTCGGCGCCGAAGCCGAACAGCCAGCGTGCTTCGATTACTTCCAACCCTTTATTCATCAGGGTGGCCGAGTCGATTGTGATCTTTGCGCCCATGCTCCACGTGGGGTGCTGCAGAGCTTCGGCCACCGTTGCCGATTCGATCGCAGCCTTGTCGCGAGTGCGAAAGGGCCCGCCTGACGCCGTCAGAATTATGCGGCGCACCTCGGCGCGCGTCTCTCCGCGCAGACATTGATGCAGAGCGTTGTGTTCCGAATCAACGGGCAAGAGCTCTGCGCCAGCCCTCTCAGCGGCGCGGGTCATCAGCTCGCCGGCCATCACGAGCGTTTCCTTATTGGCTAACGCAACGCGCTTGCCTGCTTCCAGAGCCCGCAGCGTAGGCACAAAGCCCACCGCTCCCACCGTGGCCGAAACGACGCAGTCGGCATCAGGATGCGTGGCGACTTCAACCAGCCCCTCTCCACCGGTCACGATGCGTGGGATCGGGAGGCGGCGTTTGCTCAACTCAGCCTTCAGTTGTTCACTGAGGTTTTCGTTTTCGACTGAAACCAGATGGGGCTGGTGCCGAGAGATTTGTTCGACCAACTTCGTAAGATTACGTCCGGCGCCCAGCGCCACGACCCTAAACTTTTCCGGGCCGAGCGCTTCCAGCACCCTGAACGTGTTGCACCCGATCGACCCGGTTGAACCTAAGATGGCGACGCCGCGTGCTGACATAAGATTTGAAATTAATCTGCCGGAGGCGTTGGTGTCGGGGGCGGGCCATAGCCCTGCACTAAATCGATCGTTTGCCCATCGCGATCATAGGTCGCGCCCGTGACGCGCCACGATCGATTGCTGCGGTACGAAAGGTTCACCGTCGCATTCACGGTACGTTTCTCGCCGATGACTTTCAGATTCAGCGTCGCTTCACCGTCGGTGTTGTGTACGTTGACGTTCCCGGTAATAAAAGATCCAAAGTCTTTCACTTCGCCGATGTCCTGTTTCAAGATTTCGTTTTTTCGAAGAAAGGTACGGGCCTCATCCGCAGCTTCGCTGTTGGCGATGGTGTGAAACGCAAACCAGGCGATCCCGCCGACGAACAGCGCTACGATCAACGCCAGCACCGCCATAATTCCCGCGATGATCAAAATTATTTTCTTCGTACTCATTTATGAGTTGAAATACAACCTGGCAAAATAGTAGATGACCGGCGCATTGAACAGCAAGCTGTCGATCCGATCGAGAACGCCGCCATGACCCGGCAGGATTTGTGCAGTATCTTTCGCGCCGGCACTGCGCTTCAGCGCACTTTCCGTTAAATCGCCGATGACGCTGATTACGTTCATTAGCGCCGCCAGACCGAGGGCAAACTTCGTCGGCAATTCGAAAAAGAACCAATAGTGGGCCGCGGATGCGAGCAGTAGACTGCCCAGCATTCCCGCCACCGCGCCTTCCCACGTTTTGCCCGGACTAATGCCGGCGGCCAGTTTGTGTTTCCCGAAAGCTCTGCCGCCGTAATAGGCCGCCGCGTCCGCGCCCATGATCACCAAAAAGAAAAACGCCAGCAGATGTTTTGAAAGTTGGGGCGCAAAACCCACGCGCAAAGCGACCAGATGTCCTCCGAGTAGAAAGATGTACATCACGCCCAGGACCGTGACCCCAGCCGAAGTGATCATTCGGTCGAAGGGCGCACCCCGCAGCATCGCGGCCACGAGGGACCCGATGGTAAGCAGGATCAGTATGATCTGAATCATTAGCAGATCAGGCAACTTGCCCGGCCGCGTAAAATAGAAAGCGGTCAAGAGCGCGACGGCGCCCAACAGTCCCGCCGCGGCGTCCGCGCGAATCTGTTGTTTCCGAGCCAGCAACCAGAATTCAAAAAGCGCCACAATCAGCGCCGCTGCCGCCAGCACCACAAACAAGAGTGCTAGCTTTGCAAAGATAATCGAAACGACCAGAATCGGCAGCAGCACCGCCGCGGTCACCACCCGCGCCAGCGCGGGCGGAAGATTCCCCAGGAACGCCTTAGAGTTTGGTTTTGGTGTTTTGGTTTTCAAAGGAATCGCGAAGTTTCTGCCTTGTCAGAACCGCCTGCGGTAGCGGGCGGTCTTACCGTTCATCTTCAAGATGCGACTCGGGTAACCGAGTCCGCCCGCTACCGCAGGCGGTTCTGACTTGGCGCGTCACTTGGCGTTTGCGACGAGTTTGAGTCCACCAAACCGCCGGCTGCGCTGCTGGTAATCGACAACGGCCTCGAGCAGATGCAAGCGCCGGAAATCAGGCCACAGAGTTTCGGTCACGTAAATCTCGGCGTAAGCGCTCTGCCAGAGCAAGAAGTTCGAGATCCGCAATTCACCACTCGTGCGCACCAGCAGATCTAACTCCGGCAGGTTTTTGGTGTACAACTCCCGCTCGATGTCCGCTTCGCTTAGCTCATCCGCCGATCGTCCCTCGGCCTGCAATTTCCGCATCGCAGCGCGACAGGCATCGACAATCTCGGCGCGTCCGCCATAGTTCAACGCCACACTCAGAACCATGCCGGTGTTCGTGGCCGTGCGTTCAGAGGCCCGCGCGATCTCGTTTCTGACAGTCGGCGCCAAAGCCTCGATGCGGCCAATCGTCTGAAAGCGAATATTTTGGCGATTGATCTCGTCCAGCTCTAATCGCAGGTACTTCCTGAGCATCCGCATCAGAGCATCAACTTCGTAACGCGGACGCTTCCAGTTTTCGGTTGAGAAGGCGTATAGCGTCAGGGCCCCTAGTCCTAAACGGGCGCCGGTATCAACCGCGGCGCGCACCGCCTCCACGCCGGCCCGGTGCCCTGCGATCCTGGGCTGCCCGCGTTGCGCCGCCCAACGCCCATTGCCGTCCATAATCACGGCCACATGGCGAGGCAGGCGATCCCAATCAACCGCTGTTAGCAAGCGTTCGTCAGGAGTGCCTTTGGCTACAACGTCTGCGAAGTCAGCAAGCAATATTTTATCCGAGTTCAGAGTTCAAGCTTCAGCTTGCTTCACTCAGGTGCAACCTGAAGGTTGACTCCGAACTCACCTCAATACAAGGAATCAGGGTTACAAATCGAAAGCTGTTTCATTCTTACTGCTGAAGGAGGCACTGTCAATCATACTGCACCCGCAGCAGCGTCAGGCCGCACGCCGGCGCGGTTGGGCCGGCCAGCTCGCGGTTCCCTTCCGCAATCGCGCGTCTCACCGTATCGAGATCGATCTCACCGCGGCCCACGGCCAGCAAAGTTCCCACGATCGACCGAACCATGTACCGCAGAAAACCGTTGGCAGTTGGGGTAAATTCAATCAGATGACAGAGGCCCCGCCCGTCCCATCCCGCGCTGATATCGAGTTGTGTAATCGTTCGTACGCGAGACTCAGCATCCGACTCCGCGGCTGAAAACGCCGTCCAATCGTGCTCGCCTAAGAAGAGCCGGGCGCCTTCGCGCATTCGATCGAGATCGACTGTGCGGGCTTCCTGATGAGCAAAGCGCGACCAGAACGGCGACATCACGGGCCCGTGGACCAGGCGATAGACATAGGTCTTGCTGACCGCGGAATAGCGGGCGTGGAAGTCATCATGGGCTATCTCGGCAAACAGTACGCGCACATCGCGCGCCAGGTTGCCGTTGATTGCGTTACGTAGTTTGTGAGCTGTGATTTTGCGCTCGAGCTGGACGCTGGCGACCTGTCCCTCAGCATGCACGCCCGCATCAGTTCGGCCTGATCCATGAACCTTGACTTCGCGATCATCGAGCAGCGAAAGCACGCGGATCAATTCACCCTGAACCGTGCGCAGTCCTGCTTGTGTCTGCCAGCCATGAAACTCCGTGCCGTCATACTGGATCAGCAGTTTAAAATTCATCGAACCCGATCTATCGTCGTGTTTACAATCGTATTGATGTTTAGCGGCGGGCGCGCGCCTTCCGGATTTTTAGATTCCAGGCTCACAAAACCGGCGGGCGGTAGTCCGCCTCTAAACGGTATTCACGCGAAACAGTAGTCACGCGATTTTTCTGCTGCCGGGCTTGATTGCCTCATCGCCGCGCTGGCAGGCTTCGCAATCAGCCGGCGTAACGGCAGGAACATCGAGCGTAGCGAGCGACACCCGCGGTACGCCCACGTCGGCTTTTCCTCCCGAACGATCGATGATCGAAGCGGCCGCGACCACGTTTGCTCCCAGAAGCTTCAGGGTGTCGATTGTTTCGCGCGTCGAGCCGCCGGTGGTGATCACATCTTCGACTACCAACACTCGTTCCCCTTTCCCGACCCGAAAGCCCCTCCGCAGAGTCATGCGGCCCGCTTCACGTTCCGTCCAAATGAATTGCGCGCCCAGTTGCCGCGCGACTTCGTATCCAATCACGATCCCTCCGATGGCCGGAGAAGCGACGGTTTCGATTTGGCTGTCACGAAAATGTTGCGCGAGCTCGGCCCCGAATTCTGTAGCCCGCGCCGTGGATTCCAGTGCGAGCGCGCATTGCAAATAAACCGGGCTGTGCAGGCCGCTCGACAAAATGAAATGGCCTTCCAGCAAAGCGCCGGAGCTTTTGAATTCTTCGATTACTTCTGTTTGGCTCATCGCTTCCAGAGGATCAAATATCCCGGGTTTCAAAAAGCCTTTACCAAAGACTACAATGCCTGCCAGTGGAAACTCATCGTAATCTAATTTCCGACTCAGCGCTGGTCCAGGAAACTTTTGACTTGCTGAGCAAAAACGGCGGGCGCTCGAAAGTCACTGAAATCGTCGATGTAGTTTTCCGTCTTCCTAACGCCGACGATGAATTGGCGGCTTCGCTGATCGACGATCTGGTGCGCGACGATCCGCGTTTCATCCTGGATGCGGGCCAGCTTGCGATCATTGACGATCCCGTTGAGTATCGTCCCCTCAATGAAATCGATTTTGTCGTCCTCGATGTCGAGGCGATTGGCTCGAAAGGACTGCCGGCGCGGATGATCGAAATTGGCGCATACCGGGTCCGTTCAGGAAAGATTCTCGACGAGTTCCAAAGTCTGATCGATCCGGGCCTGCGGCTGCCGCGATTCATAGCTGCGTTAACAGGTATTTCGGATGAAATGCTCAGGGGCGCCCCGAAGTTCGCCGAAATCGCCGACGCCTGGCTGGATTTTGCCGGCGACGCCGTGCTGGTAGCGCACGATTCCAAGTTTGATCTGGCGCTGCTCAATCGCGAGATCGCACGGGTATTTCCCGGCACTCGAATGCGCAACGCGGAACTCTGCACGGTAAAACTGGCCCGGCGAATTCTGCGCTCCCTCGACAGTCATAACCTCGATGCCCTGGCCGAACATTTCGGTCTTGAGATTACCGGGCGCCACCGGGCCGCCAGCGATGCGTATGCTACGGCCGAGTTGCTTCTGCGTCTGCTGGATCAACTCGGATCGCAGGGCGTGCGTACTCTGTTTGAAGCTCGCAGCTTTCGCGCCAACACCGAGGCCCTCGCCGCCGGTATTGATCTGCAATTAGCTCTCGACATCTGATACGGGCACGTCTGATACGGATTGTGTCGACGCGCCGCGGCCCATCAGATTCTTGCCGACAAACACCATAATAATCAGCACTGCCAGTCCAATGCCGATTGCCGGATAGTACCGGCCCAATATTTCCTTTGCGTGTTCGCCGTAGTGCGCGGCAAGATACCCCTCCAGCAAATAACGAAAAGTGCGCCCGGCGGCGACGGCAATCGTAAAGCGCACCACGTTCAGCCGGAACACGCCGGCCGACACCACAAACAGCTTGAAGGGAAAAGGCGGTGGCAGCAGCGATGCAACCAGCACCGAGAGCACGTCGTAACGGTCGATCAAATCCTTGACCCGTTTTTGCTTTTTCTCAGAGAAGCGACGTAACGCGCGATGCCCCGCCCGCTGAGAAATCTTATAGAGACCGACGCAACCCGCCGTCGAGCCGACCGTCGCCGCGGCCACATAAATCAACATCCATGAAGGCCGCGCAGCGGCCAGCAATAACAGCACCGCATCCACGCCACCCGGCATAGGAATAAAGAGTGAATCAAGAAACGCGATCGCCAACAGCCCCAGTGGACCAAACGAAACCAGATACTGGGAGAGCTTCGTCAGCCCTCCGGTAACCTTATGAATGAGTGTTTTCAATAAATCAGTGTCCTTTCAAAACTGGAACCACTACTCATTTTCCTTAGCGGATTTTACTGCAGCCCGGCCCGTACTCGATAAGAGATAGATGGCAAGGGCCAGCACAAAAAGCCCGGTCACAATACTGATAATCACTATCCCATTATCTTTCGAGAAGCGCAGCACTCTTTCGCCGTAGAAAACCGCCAGCGCGCCTTCAGCATAATAACGGAGCGAACGAGCCAGCAGTATCGTCAACAAAAACCGGCGCCGCGGAAACTGCAGAGCGCCGGCGGTGGCCACAAAAATCTTGAACGGCATTGGCGGCGGAAGCAAAGCGGGCACGGCCAGCGCCAAAATGCCAAAGCGAGCATAAGCTCGCTCTACCCGTTGGATATGTTCCGCGTTGAAGCGGCGATGCAACACCGCTCTGCCGCCGCGACTCAGGATCGTGTAGAGAAGAAAGCAGCCGAGCACCGATCCGACTGCCGCGAACATCGGGAAAAAGAAAACCGCTCGCGGGTGCGTGTAGCAACGCGCCACAACGAGGTAGTCGTTCACTTCCGGCAGCGACAGCAGCGACGAGTCGAGAGCTCCGATCAAAATCATCGCCGGGCCAGCCACGAAGATCGGCACGTGCACGATGAAGTGCCCCAAACGCTTGGCGAGAACATGCAACCAATCGAACATAGAACCAGCGGCGAATTCGCGCGAAAGATTCTACTTCTCAGTAGTGGATCAGTTTTGAGTTCTAGCTTTAGTTGCGCCCGCCACTCAGTCCGCTAAGAATCAACTCCTAACGTGAACTATTTGGCTGGCGTAAAGATCGAGGGAGTATCGTACGTAACACCCACGGTGAGTCCCGACCGCGGGCTGAGCCTGGTTATTCCTTTGATGCCGGCAAAATCGAAGCGCAGCCCAGAGGCGCGCACTTGCATCCCGAGGCGGGCCTCGCCCTGCGATTCAGTTCCCAGGGGCCCGCTGCCCGGCCGCGTGTTCGCGCGCCCGTTAACTTCGCCCGCGAGGCTGAACTGTTTGTTTAGCCGCACAATCCCGGCGAAACCATAAGTCAAAACATCGTTCTGTGTGAACAACCCCGTTGGGGCGGTGAGAATTCCAATTCCGAGATTGCCGAACGTATTCACCCGCGCGTTCGGACCGAATTTTTTGCCGAAGAGTATCTGGCCGTAAGCGTTGGTTTGATTCAAACCGATGCCGCGGGCCTGGTTTGAATTCGGAAGTTGTACACCAAAACGAAAACCCAGCGACGGCAAATGAGCAGTCTCGTTGCGCAGCTTAATCTTAGTCCAGAGAGTAAAGTCACCAACATCGTTGGTGGAGTTGGCTCCGGCCGCTACGTTGAGCGGAATCGCGCTCGGCCCGCGGGAATTAATACTCACAAAGTTCTGAGCCACGCCTTCGATTTGCACTTCCACGTTCGGCGCCAGGCCAATGCTGATGCCGATCACGCCGGCGCGCGTGAGATCGCCGGTCAGTCCCGAGACCGGGTACTTCGCCCTTTGCACAAAATCAATTCCCGCACCGATCCGCATCGAGCCGGGCGGGATGATATCCACATCTTCGGTGAGCAGCGGGCGCTGCTGGCCGCAAGCGACCCACGCGGCACTCAGGACGAACATCAGCGCACCCGCGCCGGCAACAATCGATTTGATTTGGTTACGCAATCCGAAATCTCAGTTCAGCAATGGAACTTCAAACGTAAGCGGATTGTAATGGGCGCAAGCCTCGCCGTCAACGCCGAAGTGACTTCTTGATTTCCCTTTGCGTCTTTCGATCTCACTCTGCGCCTTTGCGGGGAAATATGTCTTCAGTCGTCTTGTTTCGCGCAAAGGCGCGAAGCAAAGACGGAAGGCGCTGAGAAAGGCAGAATTAGAACGGTGCCCTCCGTTCACACTGAGCAACCACCTTCGCACCATGTGGTACCATGCTCGCCTTTTGCAAAGCTGATTCCCGACCAAAAAGGTGAACCGATGAAGATCAGATTCAGATTAGGGAAAATACTGTTGGTAGCTCTGGCCATCGGCCTCTGCGGTGTAGCCAACGATTTTCAGTTCTCGCGCGCATTCGCCCAACAGGCAAGTCGCACCATCACCATCCCCGGGCTTCACGGGCGCGTTACCGTGCGACGCGATGAACGGGGCATTCCCTATATTGAAGCCACGAATGATGAAGATCTTTATTTTGGGCAAGGCTATGCTACTGCCAATGATCGACTGTGGCAGATGGACCTGATGCGCCGGACGGCACGCGGAGAGCTCGCCGAAATTCTGGGAGCAGGGCCGAACAATGCGGTGATTGAGCAAGACAAGCAACACCGCACGATGGGCTTTGCCCAGGAGGTAGATGCGGAGTTGGCCCAGGCATCTCCGCAGACACGCGCCGTGCTCGCAGCCTATGCGCGCGGCGTTAATGCCTACATCGATTCTCTCGATCCCAAATCACTGCCACCTGAGTTTCAAATCCTCAAATATAAGCCCCGGCCATGGACGCCGGCGGATTCGTTGCTGCCCGTCAAACTGTTTGCCGAAGCGCTCTCAACCACGTGGCGACTCGACGTGATGCGCGAAGCGCTAGCTGTCTTGCCCGCCGAAAAACGCGCGGCTTTGATGCCCGAAACATCAGCGCTCGATGTGCTCGTCGTCGGCAAGGACACGAAGAGACTGAATGCGGTTACTCAGCAAAATGGGACTATTGTTTCGGGTGGATTCTTAGCAGCCCTGGCGAACGACCAGGAGAATGCGTCCCAAGCCCTGGAACGAATCGGCCTGTACGCGGAAGGACTCGCGGCCAGTAACAATTGGGTGGTGAGCGGCAAACACACCGCGTCGGGCAAGCCTCTTCTGGCAAACGATCCTCATCTCGCGGCTTCGGCGCCGTCAATCTGGCACATGGTGCAACTCAGCGCGCCCGGCCTCCGTGTGGCCGGCGTCACGGCACCCGGCCTGCCCGGCGTAGTGATTGGCCACAATGAACGCATAGCCTGGGGCTTCACCAATGTCGGCCCCGATGTGCAGGATCTCTACATCGAAAAGTTTGATCCGGCCAATCCTCGCCGCTACCTGACACCGCAGGGCTGGCGAGACGCCGAAATGCGTCACGAAGAGATCAAAGTCCGCAAGGGCTTCGATAATTCGGAAACCGACATAACCAGGCTTGATGTAACGGTCACGCGCCATGGCCCAATCATCCTTGAGAGAGATTCGAAGCGCTATGCTTTGCGATGGACCGCGTTGGATCCGAAAGCGAATAACGCTGACAGCAGCTATCTGGTCGCGAAAGCGCGCAACTGGAAAGAATTCACCCAGGCGCTGCACTCGTTTACTGCTCCGACACAGAACGTCGTCTACGCGGATGTCGATGGGCACATCGGTTACTACGCCGCCGGCATCATTCCCATGCGCAAATCGGGTGACGGCAGCGTCCCTTACGACGGCGCTACTGACGCGGGCGACTGGACCGGTTGGATTCCCTTCGACAAACTTCCCCACCTCTACGATCCACCGACCGGAATTATTGTTACGGCAAATCAAAGGATTGTCGGCACCGACTATCCATACTTCCTGACGCACTCGTGGGCCCAGCCGTACCGCGCGCGGCGTATCTGGGACCTTCTCAATCAGAAACCCAAACTGACGATTGATGACTTTCGCAGGATTCAGGGCGATGTGTATTCCATTGGGCTGGCCTCGTTTGCCCGTGACAGCGCGAAAATACTCAAAGCAGCGGCGTTCAGTAATGATCAAAAGCTGCGAGACTCGATCGGTGCTTTGGAAAAGTGGAACGGCGAAGTTAATGCGGAGTCATCCGAAGCGGCCTTGGCTTTTCAAATGCGCGCGGCGTTTCGCCTGCGGATACTGACCGCCGCGCTTGGTCCAGATCTGTTCAAGGTGTACGGCTGGGCCAATTTTGAAACAACGCTCGATAGTTTCCTGGTTGAGCAGCCGAAGGAATGGCTGCCGAAGGAATTTAACAGCTATGCCGAACTCTTGCGCGCCTGCTACGGCGACGCGCGTCAGAGTCTGACCAGAAATCCAAGTGCGGATGAATCAAAATGGAAATGGGGCGAGATGCAGAAAGTTCGATTTGCGCATCCGCTGGCGGGCGTGCCTTTCATCGGTTTGCAGTTCGCTATTCCACCGTTTCCGCAAAACGGCACCGGCAGTCTCGGAGCCACCGTCAATGTGGGCAGCAACGTTTCGATGCGGTTCATCGCGGACCCAAGCGATTGGGACCAGACCCGACACGGAATTACCCTCGGTGAATCGGGAGTGCCGTCGAATCCGCATTGGAAGGATCAGCTCGAGGACTGGCGCAATGTCACCCCGCGCATATTTCCGTTTACGAAGTCTGCGGTGGAGACAGCCACGAAAGATGTCCTTACCTTTGAGCCTGGACGATAACGCTGTTCGCGCGTGTGTATGCGTGGCATTGGACCGGCGCGCGCAGGCGCTAATGCCATCGTCGCCGTAATGAGTTCAGTACCACCTGAGTCAGCAGGTGGACCCATCCCTCAATGCCCGGCCTTGTTCGGTCCATCGCTGTCATCGTTGCGCATCTGGGAGACCGTTTCAACCGCGAAGATGAAAACCGAAGACGAATCCTGGCGTCTGTTCATAGCCATCGAACTTCCCTCAGCGCTGCGCAGCCGTGTGAAAAGGCATATTGATCACTTACGGCAGGCAGTGCCTGATGCCCGCGCCAGTTGGGCCCGCGAAGAAAACCTTCATCTTACGTTGAAGTTCCTCGGGGAAACCGCGGTGAGAGAGATCGAAACACTTTCGCAAGCCACCCGGCACGCTGCGGATCAGTTTTCGTCGTTTGAAATAATCATCGGCGGTTGCGGCGCCTTCCCTTCTCACGGTCAACCGCGCGTGCTCTGGGTAGGAATCGACGACCCAACAAATGATCTCAACACGCTTTCACGATTCTTTGAAGACGAATGTGCCAAGGCCGGTTTTGCACGCGAACCGCGGCCGTTTCATCCGCATCTCACTGTTGCCCGTCTCCGCCAACCGCGCGACGCTCGTCGCCTCGCCGAACTGCACAAAGAAATTGGATTCGATCCGGTCCCTGTGAATGTGCGCGAGGTTTGCCTGGTTATGAGTGAGCTGCGCAGTGAAGGATCGCGATACACGGTGATCGCGCGGCATGAGTTTCCAGGTAGGCTTTCAGAAACCGCAAGTTAGCAAATTGCGCTGCCTAAGCAAAAGCGGCCGCCGATTGGCAGCCGCTGATGTTTGAACTTTATTGGTCGGGGCGAGAGGATTCGAACCTCCGACCTCTCGGTCCCGAATCTTGGGCCATGCAAAAACGTAAGTCTTTGCATTTTCGAAAGTTGCAGCCACCGAGGAAATCACCACTTCTACCGTTCTTTACCGTCCTATGACATCTCGACCCGCCGCGTACCGTCCAGCCCGGACACAAATTGGACACAACGGTCTTTCGGTAAGGGCTCTCTCGAATAATGTCCTCGAACAGTCCTCGTTCGCAAATAGCGAGCGGTTGCCCATCGATCAACGCTTGGCAGTAGCGTCGGGACCTGACCCCGTGACCCCTGCCATGTCAAGAATGATCAAGCGTGTTCAGGATGACGCGGGGGTTCGTTGGCAGCGGTGGATGACGATGTGCCGTCTAACCAAAAGCAAGTGGCTAAAAGAGTCATTTCTCGAACAGATAAAGGTACCAGTTCGGCTTGAGTTCCCTATAAAGATATCTTCCTCTAGCTGATTGAATGTCCAGTGAGTTGTAAAGAGGCTTGAGTGGACTTGTTGTATAGACATACCCTTTCTCGCATCCGCTTCGTCCGACAATATTGTTCTGACAAGCGAGGAGTATGAAATCCGTGGAGTGAAGTCGCATGCCGTGACCTAATCGCAATGACTTAAATAACTCTCCATATTGATCGCGCCGTTCGGAGGAAAGCATCAGCTGTTCTTTATTTGAAGTAGGTTCCGCTGTGATTACGCGGAGGGAGGTTGCTGCTTCGTTAGTAAGATCTTCAAGGGACATCTTGATCAGCCGTTCGAATTCCTGATGGTGCTGCCCAAAGCTGCGGATTAATCTTTCATCTGAAGGTACGCCGCGAAGGGCTCTTCGAATCGCTGGCTTGGCAGAGACAGTTATTGAAGGGTAGATAAACGTCGAATAGACGAGCAAGCCAAGACCTGAAAGGAACGGTACGGCCCACAAAATAACGGCCGTGAACGTCGCGAGTAGCTTTTCAAATTCGGAAGAAGGATGGGACCTCTCGGTTACAATCGAAGCCAACCAAAATAGGCTTATCACCGAGAACAATATGAACAGGAATAATCTCGGTAAAACCTGGCTCCAATTTTTCTTGTATGCAACCAGCCACCCATCCTTCGCAAGAATGAAGTCATCCAATGCAGGATTGCCGGCAGTTGATCGGTCTTTCACGCAGATTGTGTCATGCCATCGTGATGCGTGCTGTATCATCATCATCTCTGTTTGGATTGCTGCGCTGCCTGCGGAAATATCAAGCACGATTCGGTGTGCATCGTCGATCAACGACTTCGCGGGTCTCTCCCAGTCAGCGTCTGGCGCCCGCAATACTACGGGGAGATTACTAAGGGGTCGCGCAAGCTTGAGACCTGCAAAACTAATCAAGAATGGGTTCCAATCACTGGGGCGGCTTTGGTTGGGGGTTAGGAAGATGAGCGGTCTGTCCCGCGGAACCGACGAAAGCACGAGACCGAATATTGCCCGCTCCGAAAAAGTTGAGAATCGCCTTAGAAAAAGAACGAAGCGATCGGGTGACAATCTTTTAAGTTTTCTATTCGCAGATAACAGCGATGCCAGGACAAATGCAAGCCACAAGGTCGCAGAGATCGCGAGAGCAATTTTCGCTGACGGGATAAGGAGTAAAAACAACAAAACTAGAGGACTCAGGGAGCCCCCGAGCAGCAGTAACCTTAGGCTATGCCGACCTCGATCGCCTTTGGAAGGTTCAGACGGTATGAGCCGAAGCAGGAAACGTGCGAACGCGACGCCATAGAAGAGTTCAATTCCAACCACAAGGACCAGAAAAGGAACCTCCTTGCCAAGTGCTATGCCTGGGTCATCGCTGATCAACGACGGGTGAATCAGTCTGGCCACGAGGATGATGTACCAGATACTCGGAGTGAAAATAAAGATGGCGCACCACGCAACCGCGATAAAACGGAGGACCGCTTCTATCTTTGCGTTCGTGGAAGAATCGGAGGACTGCATACGCTCAGTACTCTCTTCGTAACCGGATTGATATTCACAACTGGCTTGGTGCGCTCAAGCGCATAAGCAACTACGTCTCCTGTGCCACCCAGCCCCCCCGCTGGCTTACCATCCCATACAGCAACGATCCGTTCAGATCGGTCAACCAATGTCTTTCCAGCCGCAAAGTAAGCTTCCTCATCCGTTCCGTGTCGCTTCAGCACGTCCACCTTTGACGCGCGATAAAGCAAATTAAGATACGCTTGTCTATCATCGCCCTCAGAGAAGGTCGACTCGTATCCTTCGAAAGGAACAACGATCTCAAGCGCTCCGTCTTGCGCTAAAATCGCTGTTGCAAACAGTTGGTCGGCTCCAACGGCAAGTGAAGAAATTCCGATCAGAGGTTGAGGAAGACTAGAAAGAAACCGGTCCAGTTCGCTGCGGACCCACTCCCAGTTGGCGGGGCTCTCAAGTTTCTGATGACCGGTTATGCCTACTCTCATAGTTTTTTTTGCTTTACCAGCCACCAGTATTCGCGACCTCGCAGTGTTAACTCAACCGTATGACCTCGTCGCGCGGTCCAATACAACTGTTCTCCAGGAATGGAAGGCCTTAGCAAACCTGCGTCACGATAGTCCTTGAAGAGTTGTGCAATTGCGACCTTTCGCTCATTTACTGGCTCATGAACATTTCCATGTTCATCTTCCGGGTCGAATTCCGGATCTAGCTGATACTGAAGATCCTGGACAGGAAAATGCTCTACTATTTTGTGGAGCTTCAAGCGATCTATAAGGGGTGCGCACTCGCGGATCACCCTAACTCCAGTGCTGTAGGATTTGTATACCGGGCGCTGATCAAACGCTCCGAATCGTCGCTCCACGTACGCATAGATCGAAGGGGCAGTAACCCACCCCATATGATCAGAGGCACCGCCCTCGAGCGCATCAAGGACAGCCGTTGTGAAGATACCGTGTCCCCCAGCTTCCAGAGAGGCCTGAGAAGCAAGTGATGCGCCTATGATGGTCATGTTCTCGCGTATCACGGCTAATGGATCGCCGGCGCGTCCGGCGTTAAGCATTGACGGATCGCCAAAACCTCCGCTGTGACAACAATCGATTATCAAGAGAATGTCGCGCGCTTTCGAGCGGTTGGCCATTTCCACAATTTCTTGCATTGGAACTCCCCAATCATCCTTCCGGGAGTCAAAGGCACAAAGGTATCCCCCGAATGCCGTCAACGCGCCGTGCCCGGAAAAATAGAACAAAACATCGTCCTTGGTATCGGCGAACAGATCAGTGCATGCCTTTCGCAGGGCCGCCCGCGTGATAGGCTTACCATCTTCCGTGTTGTCCGTTAGTATTCGGCATTCGTAGTTCGGTCTGCCATCTACGTTACGCTCAAGGATCTCGCCGATTGCCTCAGCGTCGGCGATGCAACCAGAAAGCTGAGCAACTGGCGGCGCGTAAGTGTTGATACCAACAATCAGGGCTCGCTTCGTTGTAATCATAGAAGACCTCCTATCAGCCGTTACAGCGCGTTAATAAAGTTGGCTATGCCTTCCCAAGACCAATCAATCGTCTGATAACCGCTCAATTCTGGAGGAGTGTATCGTTTGGTCCAGTCTTTGTAGATATGAACTCCGATTATCGGGATTTCTTCTTCAGCAGCACACTTAATCTCCCAGCGCGCGCCACTCGCGTTTTCAGTATTGGTGCTTATTAGGGCGATTAGGCCGTCACAGCCTTTTATTCTTGAGCGACATTGTGTTTTCCATGACTCATCCCAAGGTTCCTTCACGGCCATGTCAGTGAATTCGAAAGGACTTCGCTCGTCCTTTGCCTGATTGATTAGGCCGTTTTTGTAGAAGAGATCTTCGATCGCGAAGCTCACAAAGATGCGATTGTTCTTAGCCATCAGTTCTCCTCTCGGCTACAGAGTCACACTCTCGGTACGGTTATCTTCGGCTGCGTCGGCCAACGGTGAAGCAACTTCTGGGATGTTGGCGTTATCCGGCATCCCGGCTTTTTTCGCCGCATCGACTGTAGGAACAGAGACGCTTCCTTTTCCATTTTGGGCATGACGCGCTGCCTGGAACTTGGATTCAAAGTTCCTCAACTCAGCCTCGCGCCAGTTCTCGACCAGAGTGGCGGCGATTTCACTCCGCGCTCTTCTCAGTTCCTCCCCCGCCAAAGTCTCCATCGACGCAATGAGGCTCTTTCGTAAACGCGACTCGGCTTCGAGAATCGCGGCGTTCCGACGACGTTTGAGACTTACTCGAGTGTTTGCATCGTCGTTGATGTCTGAGATCTTCCTTCTTTCACTGACATAGACTTCATGCTCTCTGGCTTCACAGATTTCATCATAGGGTCCGCGATCCGACAGGAGTTTGACGATGATTGGCGCGGTCTCAAGTAGAATGAACAAGCCGATGATGAACCAGCTCGCCAGCGCAATCGACCCGTTTCCCTTTTGGTCCGTCAGATCACTGTGGATCTGGAGCCTGGCGAGCAACCCACCCATTTCTTCAATCTGGCGCCGGGCTTCCTTGGTGCTCTTATCGCGGTCGTTTTCAAGTGTGGCAATCCATCTTTCGTTGGCCGCAATTTTTCCCTGATTCTGTTTTCGCAACTCCGCTAGTTCAGATTCACCTTTTAGGTAAGCCTGGTACCTCTGTTCGTAGACAATTCCCTTCCCGAAACGGCCGGTCGTGCGAGTTCCGGATTTTCCGAGCGCTTCCGACATCGCCAGTTCATGAAGGTCATCTCGTTGCTTCTCCTTGTCAGAGATCTCCTTCCGGAGTTTGTCGTTCTGAGAAGCGAGTTCGTCAATCTGGGGGAATTCAAGTCGTTTCTGTCGCTCGATTTTGGTCAACATGTCGCTCTTCTTATTCTCGAGGGCGGCGTTAATCTCGCGTTCGAAGAGCTTGAGTTCGATTGGTCGAGTTATTACAACCGCGATGAACACTGCGAGCAAAAATCGGGGCAACGCTCGGCCAATTTCACGAGCCCTGATAGCCAGACGTTCTCTTTTGGGTAGAACTGGATCGATCCTCTGCTTTCGCAGGGTGGAGACAATATAGCGATCGAGATTGAAAATTATCAGGGCCCAAACAATTCCTAAACCGATCGCAATTGGAAGGTTTCGAAACGTCGTGTAAATTGCGTAGCCGCCGGAAAGCGATGCGAGTACCGCGGTTGACAATACCGTAGCGCCAATAGCCGCGTACTTGGTGCGTTCAGAGGCGCATCTCTGATCGTTCAATATTGACGCTTCGGCGCCGGAACACAGGATGAGGAATTGTTTCAACATATTCGTGACTCGAATTACAAGGCTGTTTCGTCAAAGATTAACTTCGCCATTTCCTCTTCCCTTAGCAATGCGAAGCGATCCGCGGCGAGTTCAACAAGAGAACCGTCAACCATTTCAAGCGAGCCGACATCCTGAAGTTGGGAAAAATTCTCTTCCAGCGCGGATATCGGCAAAAACGTTGTTGTTTCAAACAATCGCAATTGATTCTCAAGATCAGTAAACAAATCGTCAAACATTGTGAACTCGTCAAAGGTATCGCTCTCATAATGGCGAATTTGGCTTTGGTGAGGACGACGGAAATATCTGCTCTCCTGGCGCACTGAGGCTTTTTTTCGGCGTCGCTTGCTTACGAGGCCCGACTTCCGTCTTTTTGTTGTTTTCACGCTTGCGTTTTGAAGCCCGCGATTTTGAGTCGGCAACGCCCTGCCTTGTTAACTTTTTACTGGATGTGGTTTCCGGCGACAGCGACTTCACCGGAGGATTCAATTCCGGATCATCCACCCTCTTGAGTTTTTCAGCGACCTCGGGTGAAACGCTCGGCTTTGCCTCGAGTCCCGCGGAAATGTGTGGGGGTTCTGTTTCTGTAATCCTTTCAGAAGCTGGGCGGGCATGAGGCAATTCCTCCAGCCGTTTCTCGGCAACTGACAGACGCCGATTGATAGACAAGAGAGTTAGGCCACCGGCGACCAGGATCAGAACGATGACTGTTGGTAAAACGATTTCGATTCTGCGGTACCAAATGCGACGCGGAGCCTTTTGGACTCCAGCCGAGGCTGAGGGTTCTATTATCGGGGCAGGTGTGTTCGGCGCCTGTCGAATCTCCAAACGGTTTGCGGATCGGCGCGGTGGCCTATCGTGCAGAGGATCGATCTTACCTACGGGTGTGAGCGGAATCGCCCCCGGACCCTGATAGACTCCGAAAGGCTCGCCGGTGTGCTCGGTGCCGTACACGATGCCAATCTGGTTTTCATCATTCCAATTCTTCTGCTCCTCAAAATCCACTGAGCTAAAGTATGGTTCGTAATTTGGGTGCGTGTGGTACCAACCTACTATCTCTCGATCGGGATGAGCGTCTGCGAGCCGGTGACGAAGCCGTCGGTGGCCCTCGGGCAAGAGCCGGACGAAACTCGGCGTGGAGCGGAACTCTCCTTCGCGGGCTTCAGCAGCAGCCAGCACTAGCGTATAAGGACCCGTTCTTGGATCGTGACAAATCCTGCCGGCAATCAGGCCGATGGCTTCATTCTGACCACCCAGAATCGCCTGTTGCCGGATAAACTCGAGCACGTCAGCGTGCACATACGCCGCAAAGTTATTGTCCGCGGATCGAAAGGTCCTGAGATCCCGGCTGTTCTCGGGTCGAGAGCGAATCAACGGGGAAACCGGATCGTAAGTTGTTCTGATCCTAATCTTCGACATAAGTAACGTTGGGTCTAAGCCATTTCATTGAGGCCTGACTTTGATCAGCGAAGAAGCTGACTCAGCGGGAGCTTGTGGTCTAATCCTGATGCTGGGTGGGCTCCATTCAATCGTATTACGGAAGACGATCGCTCTTGTCGGCTGTTCAGGTTCCGGTTCCGCTGGCGGCGGGACGCGACGTGGTACAGAGGGATACACCAATTTGCTAATTGGCTGTCTGCCAAGCGTCGTCTCCCAATATTCCACCGCATCTGGTTGCCAGCCTCCATACTCGGGATCTTCGTAGGGGGGCTCATCGAAATTCAGCAACCTGGCCACATGAATCATCAGTTCACAGAGCAGAATCCTGCCTTGGGCTCGTTTCCAAATTGGGCCGATACAGATCTCACGACCCTCCAGAAAATGCGGCGACCACGGCATTGGACCGTCGATGACCCAACTGGCGGGTTCGTTCATTGGATAATCATTGTTGGCAAAGAGATCAAAGCGCACTGTCGTTTCATCCCAATAACGCGCGGGGCCAATCAGCGTTCTGACCCGATAGAGAACGCGATAGTGCGTCGCTAAATACGCGTCCGCGACGGAGTCTATGCGGTTGCGGCGCGCCAACAAGTCGTCCAGATTGCGGTATGCCTCGGCCTCCATTAGAGGCCTCATCATCATCGCGGTTTGATAGTCGTAAGTGAGCCTTGAACGACGGTCACTCTCGTCCAGCGATTCGGTCATGGCCATTCTCCTTTGCGGCAACAATTCATTGGTTCAGCAAGACCCGGGAAAGCAATTCTTCGCACACGGTCAACGTGAGACCGTTAGGTCTGTCCCGGTCCTGATCTGAAGACTGACCCAGCGCCAATTACGGTCGGAGCGATGTTGATAATGTCGCGGTTAATCACTCCGGCCTCGCGAAATGTCATGTTGGGAGTAATCGCGGTACCGGTTCTTTCCAAAGACAATTCGTAGGTTTGGCCGCCGGCCTGACTTAGAAATGGGCCATCGCCGCCGTCCGCGCTCAGAAGCGCGTGCAAGGCATCGGTTCCGGTGCAGTTCGGACTGAGATCTGCCACCAGCCTTTTGCTGGTGTGAGGATGAATGAAGTGGATCTCGAGTGTTTCTTCGGTCATGGTGTGTTTTCTCCTGATTGATAAAGTTCATCCAACGATCCGGGCAATTGAAATAGGGCCGGCGGGGGGGCGTCATCAAAGTGGGCCTGCGTCGAGGCTGCCTCGGCTCCGGCAACAAGCCCAAGAGGAGCCAGGCCAATTGTTCGACACGTCGCTTCCAACACCTCAGGGCTGGAGCTCAAACTCAATTCTGGTACCGCGTAACTTGAGACGCCGGCCCCGTCACGCATCGGTAAGAACGGTCCATCACAGTCCGAACAACGCGGATTCATCTTCCAGCGCCACTCAGGGCCACGCACTGCGACGATGTTCCGGCACTTGGGGTTACTGCATGGCATCGCCGACAAATACTTGGAATACGTTTTCATCGGTAGCCAGATGCATGCCTGCGTTCCCAGGTGCTCGCCCATTTCGACAAGCAGTTCCGCCACCGTATCGTCCGCGGTCGTTTGTAGTATTATCGGCTGCGAATCAAGCAGGCGATGGAGGCCCGGGCACTTCGGATCCTTTGCAAGCTCTACGGTTCGGGCCTTCCACGTTCTTACGTTGAACTCAAAACATCGGGCAGTCTCGCTACCGGTCGGTTCGTGATGAACAGCTTGTATTGCGGCTTCAGCCTGCAGGCCACCCAATACCGCGGCCGCATTTTGGATTGCCGGGATCACGCCCAACGCTTCTGCTTGCTGCGCGTAGTTAGCACAGGAAAAGCTGCCTTCGACCGTTGGGTGAGAACACCGCCAGCATGGCAGCGTCTTTGTGATTTCCGGGCGCGCCGCGGGAAAGCAGGTCAGCCGGATGTTCGCAGCCTGAAAGCCGCCTTCAATAAAAGGCAACCCGTGCTGTCTCGTCTTGTCCGACAGGTAAGCACGCGCGAGTTGCGAGTCGACACACGACACAACGACAGACACGCCGCGAAACGCTCCGTCACCCAATTCTTGAATCCAGTTATTTGCGTAGTACATCGAAGGGTGCTTTGCCGTCATTAGGCGCCGCAGTTTACGAGCGACGGCACCGGCTTTGTCGGTTCCGTAGCGGTCCACCTCATCAGGCAGAGGATAGGCCGGGCTACGCGTGCGGTTGTGCTCTTCAAAGATGTCCTTGTCGACAATCCGCAGTTCCCCTAAGCCCGCCAATGCGAGATTCATTGCGGTGTTTTGTCCAAGAGCGCCAGCCCCTACCACTAACACGCAGCTACGACTCATGCGTTCCGGGTCGTATCCTGCCAATCGCTCGCGCGAAAACACTTTGTCGTTATTAGGTTCCAAGTTTTTCCTTCAGTTTCCTACAGAACTCACATCGGCAATCGCGTGCCAGTCTACCGGTTAGCTTGCAATACAAGTCGAGGTCCTCTTTGATCTCTCTAGTCCTGATGTCATTACCATCATTCCGAAAGTTGAATTGGCGTGGCGTAACCCGTCGATGTGCCTCGCTTGATCTAAATGAAATCAGCCCCGGCGTGATCGTACCGAATGGCTCATGCCGAAAGACGATCGGCGGCAGCCTTTCCTGCTGCCGGCTCGGAGGCAATCGATCTTCCGCGACTACGTAAACGATGATCGCCGCGACGCCGATAAGCAACGCCAATACCAAGGCAACGATTGCCGCGATCTCCCATCCAGACATTAAGAATTTGCTTCGTCTCCGTCTTACTATGAAATTGAGAAGAAAACGTTATGGTCGAATCTCTACCAATTCTCGATGCTCCTCTTGCTGAACAACTTTGTCACAAACCGGGGCGCAAAAATTCTCCGCAGGTAATATGAACGCGCAACCTCGGCTTGCAGCGAAGCGAGATTGGTCCACTGCTTCAGGGCCGGCAGGGCCAGGAGCTTGTCGACGCCATTCGCCTCCAGGAGCCTGGCTTCAACCAGTGTTCGAACCAAAGTACTTCGGTTCCCCTGCGGCTCAGGCTCAGCCAGGTAATTCAACAAGCTGATGGCGTCGTCATCGGTTCGAACCGTCTCCAGCACAAATGCGGGAAAGGTCACGGGAACCGTCATCGCTTTTTCTATTAGCCGATAGTTGAATTCATAGACGATGCGGACGAGGTCTGGTTCCCCGGTGCGGAGAATTACAACGAGGTTCTTTGTCATTTGCGGAGCTTGCTCATCCGCCTCGAGCAGCGCCCGCATCATCTGTTCGCGCGAGCCTGGTGGATCATCTCGGGCTAATCGCACAATTGCTTCTGCGGTGTCGTCTGCAGTTTCAACGTGAGCAAGTTGCGCGCCAGCCAGCGCCACAAAACCCGCCGAATCTTCAAGTGATCGCCGAAACGCTTCGTTGCGTACTCCTTGTGCGAGGGTTTCAAAGTGTGCTGGGGCGAGGATTCGAAGTGCGGAAAGTGTTTCGTTCACACTCGCGGGCTCCGCACAAAACTGTTCGGCCATCGCCGCAATAACCTCAGATCGTGAACTATCCGGGGTGACATCGAGCAATTGTGTTAGGGCTCTGAAGAGTTCAAGTTGCGTGTCTTTCCCGTTAAGCCAGGCTCTCAATGTAGCCAGGAATCGCGCCGGCGAGCCTAGTTTTCTCCGCAAAACCTCTCGCCTAACATCGACGGCGCGTTCCTCGAACGGTGGGCCGTCTGAAAAACGCAGAAGGGGCAATATTTCCTTGTCCAGTTTGCTAGTGGAGACAATCGCGAGGCCGGCCGCGAAATTTGTCCACTGCGCCTCTTTTGCATGTTCTGCGAGGAAACCGAGACTGTCCTTCGCAACCTGCCCGTAATGATCGTCCGTCACCGTTTCACTCAGGACGCTGGCCAGACTCAACGCGGATTCTTCGCTGTCGAGAAAGTCCAGGAGCCGCTCGTACTTCTTGGGGCTTGTACCATTCTGACTTTTGCGACTCGTCACAATCCCGCAAAGCGCGACCCACCGGAGGTTGGGATCATCGGACAGAACCCATCGTTCAATTAAGGCATCGGCCGTGTCAGCGTCGTATGCACGCGCCTCGTTGAGTGCGGCCGCGACATTCAAGCGGACTTCAGTTCGATCGTCTTTCGCCAGCCTGCCGAGCGCTCCTTCAGTCGACGATAAAGGTGCATATCGTGCGACTTGGCGGACGGCGATAGAAGCGTAGAAGCGCGCGTCCTGTCGCCGTGACCGGGCGAAGGTACGGAGGCAATGGAGCGCTCGCACCGTCACATACGCATCATTGGCCGCGGCAGTGACGAAGCCAAGAGCGTGAGCGGCGGCCAACGCACGCCACCTAGTTTGACCGTGCGAGTTAATGTCGAGACTCCATCGCTCCAGGAGGTTAAGGGCATAGTTGACTCCGGTCGGACTCTTGGCTGTTTCCGCAAAAGCGAACGCGACTGATTTTCTAATCTGGATATTCGAATCCGTGGCCCAGTAGTCGAGAATCTCTGTAAGGTCGTCGAGACCAAGCCTAGCGGCTATACCAACCATGCGTGCGATCGCCATTCGCGCTTCCCTTGTTTCTTCAATCCTCGGCTTGCGCTGATTGCGCTGTTCGATGGTTTTTGGACTTCGCCCCGGTGGCACGGACCAGTCTTTGAGTTTCGGAGTCAACTCAACGAAGTATTCGCGATAGCTACGAGCTATTTCCTGTCTGACGGCATCAGCCACGCGCTCGTCCAGCGCAATCGGCCCATCCAAAGAAACATAAGGATGAGCACGCTTACGGCAAATGCCGAAGGGCAGCAAGCGGAGATTTGCATCGAGATGACGTAAATGTTCGACTATGGACTTGTAGTATTCCCACAATTCTTGATGATCAAGGTTGGCGAAAAGAGCCACCGTCATGACGAAACATCGAGTGGAATCGTCAAGCGCGAGGAACCACGAGCGAATCTCATCCTCAATCGCCGCGGAGCGCTGCAGGAGCCGAGTGATATCACTCTCGCTGTCCACCTGGGACAAGCTGAGTACGAACCGTACTATGTCGGCAGGCGACCACCGGCCGAGGTTTTCGCGGAACTTCTTACGCATGTCGCGCCGGCGTCTTTCGATGGCCCGCGCGCGACCTTGACCGCCGACTGAATCTGTTTCGTTTGGGTCTTTTACTAGATCGGTAGCCCAAGCATATTTGTCCTCATCTAACTCACCGGTTTTGAAGAGATGCTCAATCAGTCGAGAAAAGATCAGCAACTTTGAGTCATCGCTATACGAGCCGGCATCGACCTGGCGATGCTGGTAGTCAGTGAACTGATATCTCAGCAGTTCCTGCTCCAACTTTTCGAATTCATCATTAGGAGCAGTGGCAATAATGATGTTGTTTCGTTCAATGATTGCGCGGAGAGCGTGCCATTCACCGATCGCGCCGGATTCCTGGAGATAAGAGGCTGGCAGGGCGTCACGCAGAACGATGGTTGAGTCACTAATCAAAGTGCTGTTGATCTCAGACCATTTTCGCTGTTTCGTAATTTCGTATAATGACTTGTCTGTGATCGTCGCGGCAATCGAGAGGGCGACATAATTTGTGACCGCCGCATCGCCGCTGATCCACAACAACCTTTTCTCGTCGAACGACACGGGGGTGCTGATCAACTCACGTGGCTCGACAAAGGCTTGAGCATAACGCTCGCGCAGAGTATCGCTTATGGGAATGATGTCTGTGCCGGTGATAACGGCTTTCGTGATCGCGGCTAATTTATTGCTAAGTCCTGCGTGTAGTTGCCTGAGTAACCAGTCGAAGTTTCTGTTATCCCAATCGATTCGCTGAAAGTGCCCGATGTAAGCATCTAATCTCAGCCCGGAGGGGCCGGCATAATTGATGCGCAAGGGTATGACGGTCGGACGCGCCTCAGTCTTGTAGCGCTCGTAGGCTCTTTGTAACTCGGCTTTTATGAAGGAAGTCTCGACCGATTTGGCTGAGATCAGGGCGATTACGAAATCGGAGGTGTCCAGCCAGTCTTCGGTGACTTTTTCGTATGATTCACCGATCTTGATCGTGCGTCGGTCTAAGAATACGTCATATTGTTGGCTCAGCTCGTCGTAGATTCGATCAGCGATGGCCCCGTCGTTGTCATTCCGGTTGTAACTGATGAAGACTTTGAGTCTTTTTTCTCCTGGTCGCTCTTCCTCCTGGTCCTCCTCTTCAGCTTGATCAGCTTCGGCAACTTGCTCTGCAGGAATGTCAGCTTCCCCTTCTTCGTCGCCGATTGCCTCGTCTTCGTTGTGTTGTTCTTCCAGCGATGCAGGATCTGCACCAGCCTCATCGATAGGTTGTGATGGGTCGACAGCGATGTGCGCCTCGAATAGTTCTTGCTCGGCTAACTCTTCGGGCAGTTCCATTTATTCTCCTGGCGCATTCAGACTTCCAAGCCGCTCCGGACAAAAGCCGAATGCCAATTCTGGAAAATGCCAAATCTCTAAACTGATATGCCGGCCGCTTCAAAACGTTATGCAGGCGCACCGGCTCACGCGGCCATGCGTAACGTTCGTCGTGGCGAAATCATGAAATAGTGGTGGAAGTTCCAAAACGCGCGACATCTGCGGATTCCGGCAGGTACGCGTTCATGCGGCTGACACCGGTCTTACAACCGATAATCAGAAGGAGAACTCTAAATGAGCACC
The DNA here is from genome assembly GCA_033856735.1 of Blastocatellia bacterium. GTDB lineage: Bacteria > Acidobacteriota > Blastocatellia > Pyrinomonadales > Pyrinomonadaceae > UBA11740. The sequence continues at coordinate 29,603 of JAWVEM010000025.1, read as the reverse complement.
GAGATCACTAACGAACAAGGTTCCAAAGAGAAAGAATCAAAAACCCGAGGGGGAGCGACCCCAGAAGATCGATCCAAAGCCGCCGACTCGGGTGACGCGGCGGGGAGCACGCGTGCTCGAGGAGGGGTAGCCGGTGACGACCGATCAAAGAGCCTTGGGGAATCTGACGACACTCTGAAAGGATAGAAATTGCGTCCGTTCATCGTATAGTCAACAGTCGAACCGAAGACGTCGGTTTTTGTTTTTGCGGATTCGTCAGTTCCTTAAAGCCATGTACCTCGAAGCAGCGGTGGGCATCCCTACCGCTGCTTTCTTATTGCGACGGCGCTATTAACGAATCTCCCAAGACAATAGCTTGATTCTCGAATCTTACGCAAAGTTGACTTTGAGACTTAACCGCCAGCCCGCTCTTTAGTCAAGCGTCCATTAATCTCTGCTAAGGTAACGAACCCTCGCTCAGGCTTAGACTTCCATTTTCTTGCAATCTGGGTGATAGTGGCTCGGCTTTGCGACGGCCGGAAGCGACTCGTTCGAGTTGGGAGATCTCCTCTCCGTATTTGATCGTCAGCTACTAACAAATACTCTAATCAGGTTTAATGAGGGGGCGAATTTATGAGTGAAGGATATCCTGCAATTGAGATAGTTTTTGTGCACCCCACGGATATGCCGATAAGCCTGGTTGCTGACGTGAGTACCCAATGCACCGGTCAAGAGATTCTCAACGAACTCGGACGTGATGTCGACGGCACGGGATCGTTTCTACGATCGTTACCAGACGGTCAGCCTTATCATCTATTGGTAGCAAGGACGCAGAAGGCGATTTCGCCCAACATGACTCTTGAACAGGCCGGGGTCGTGGGCGGCGACCGTATCGACATCGGGATCTCCGCGGTGGGAGCCGGACCAGGCTCGAACTGGTTCGAGCTGGGGCAGATGGTGTTTTGGTCGGCTGCGGGGGCCTCGTTCTTTCTAAGTCCGCCGGTCCACTTCTGGTCGAGTTTCTGCGAGGTAAGAGCAGCCGCTGCATAAAGATTCGCGACGGGCAGTATGAGGTAGAACTCACAGGAGCAAGCCCGGAGAAAGCGATAGAGATTTTTGATATGTTAAGGAATAAGAATCCCAAGTTCTCCGAACCCGCAGATAGTCGTGACCGCCTGGAATCTCCAATCACCGTTACTCTGCGCGATTCCGAAACGGTGGTTTCCAAGAAGGAATAATCAGCTTGAAACTCCTCTCAAGAATTTTATGTCGAACCCTCGCATCGGTGTCCTTAGGCGCGGTTTGCCTCGCTCTGACCGACTTCGCTGGATTCCCAACGCGTACGCCATTGCCCTCTTCTTTGACGCAAGCCGCGTCTCCCTCGGAGCCACACAACCTGACCACGGGACAAAAAGTCTCGGACGTGATTTCTGCCGGCGAAGCGCGAGTATATGCGCTCAATCTTTTGGCTGGGCAGCATGCACGCATCGATATCAACAAAGGTGACTTGCAGCTAGTGGCTTCTTTTTGTGGAGAAGCTCAGTCATGCTTTGAAGTCTTAGGTCGACGTTACGGCACGTTGCAGCTTTCGTTTTCGACTGACACCCCACAGACCTATCGCATCGAGGTCAAGTCGATTGAAACCGACGCCAGGGAGAAGGCATATGAATTACAGGTGGCCGAGATTGCGACGACGACACCGAGAAATCGATTGACGGACGAAGCGAACCGCTTCATGGCAGAAGCAGACGAACTCCAGGAACACCATAATGAATCGGCACAGATGAGCGCACTCTCCAAATACGACGAGGCGGTCCGTTTGTGGAAGTCGGCAGGCGAATTTGGCCGAGCGGCGGAAGCCCTCTGCGTGATGGGAGATGTTTACTTCGGGCTGAGTCAATACCAAGCGAGTTTAGCGCAATATGAGAAGGCGTTATCGATCAGCGAGGGTAAAGTATATGAATTGGGGGTTCTCGCGGCGCTCAATGGGCTCGGCTACACCAACATTTACTTAGGTGAAAACCAAAAGGCGCTTTCATATGCCAAGAGGATGTTAGACATGATCGATCGAATCGATGCGTCTCGGCAGCCTGCCACCTATAGGAGAGCGGAGGCACAGGCGTTAAATACGACGGGTGAGGCTGATTACTCCTTAGGTGAATTGCGTAAGTCAATCGAGTTGTTCGAGCGAGCGTACTCTATATACGCCGAGATCGGCGAGCGTAACGGCCAGGCGCTTGGACTCCTAAACCTTGGTTATTCGCACAGCGATCTTGGAGATGTGCAAAAGGCCTCTGAGTACTTTGAACGCTCCCTTGCGCTATTCCAATCCATCAATGACGGTCGCGGTGCTGCGCTGGCACAGACTGTGTTGGGCGGTGTGCATTCATTGCTTGGAGAGGAGCAAACAGCTCTCGATTTACACAAGAAAGCCGGTGACTACTTTCGGGCAATTGGCAACAAGCAAGGGGCGGCGGCCGCACTAAACGGAGTTGCTCGCGCGTATCAAGACCTAAATGATTACGATGCAGCCTTCGACAACTACTCTCGGGCCTTGCAGCTTTATGAAGCGATTGGTAATCGCGATTTCGTGGCCCTTAACAAATTCCTGGTTGGCAGGGTTTTATTTCAGAAAGGAGAAAACACCCAGGCGCTTAAGTTTTACCAAGAGAGCCTGGAACTCAGCCGCCAGGTTGGCGATCGTATAATTGAGGCTCACGCGATGAAGGGGCTCGGTACGATCTATTTCTCTCAAGGCAAGGTTATGCCTGCGCTCCAACAGTTCGACGCTGCCTTGCAGATCTACCGAAAACTCGGCAATCGTCGGAGTGAGGCCTATGTCCTAAACGACATCGGACATATCCAAACAGCTTCACATAACTTACCCGAAGCACTCGCCAACTTTCAGCAGGCGCTTCTTCTTATGCGAGAGACTGGAGATCGGCATGGTGAGGCTTTGACGCTTTTCAATACTGCCAATGCCGAAAGGGATCGGGGGAATTTGACCGGAGCCCTGTCACTAATTCAAGACTCGATAGCGATCGGCGAGTCGTTGCGTACCAAGATCAACAACTCTCAGCTTCGCACATCTTACTTCTCATCAATACATAATCAATATGAACTCTATATTAGTGTGTTAATGGACTTAAACAGCCAGTTTCCCGATCGTGAATACGCATTGGCGGCACTGTTAGCGAATGAGAAAGCGAGCGCTCGTTCGCTTTTGGATTCGCTTCTGACTGAGAAAATTGAATCTCGCGGAGTTCCCTACGCGGATCTCCTGTCCCGGCAACAGGAGCTATTGCGCACACTTGACGAGAAGGCCGAATACCAGGCACGGCTGTTGGCTGGAAAACACACCCAAGAGGACGCCGACAAGTTATCTCGAGAACTCGATGCGCTTACTATCGACTATCAGGCGATACGCGCACAAGTGCGAATACAAAGCCCTCGTCGAGCGGTTCTGACCCAACCGGACCAACTGCGCGCAGAAGACCTAAAAAGTCTCGTGACGGAAGACGACGCGCTACTACTGGAATTCGCGCTTGGTGATGAACATAGTTACCTATGGGTGGTTAGCGGCACCGAGATCACGAGTTATGAATTACCGGATCGGGCCACAATCGAGGCGCTTGCTAGAGAGGTATACGACTCACTCACGATAAGACAGTCTCTAAGCGAGGATCTTGGGGCCACGGAACGAGACAAAATATTAGGTGAAGCGGCGATCGAATTTAAGAACCAGTCAACAATGCTAAGCAACATGCTGCTTGGGCAAGTTTCTTCGCGAATTGGGACCAAGCGCCTTCTAATTGTTGGCGACGGGATTCTTCGTTACATTCCTTTTGAAGCATTGCCGATGCCTGACTCGCCGTCGAACCAGCCATTAGTCTCGGCGCACGAAATCGTTATGCTTCCGTCAGCGATGACTCTGGCCGCCCTCCGCAGTGAAAGAAAAGAGCTTAAACCGTCAAACAAAACAATTGCGGTTATAGCTGATCCAGTATTTGAGAAAGACGACCCCAGAGTTTTGGCCGCAAACACTGACTCCACCGAAAGTGAAACTTCCGGCGTCTATCTTTCTACAGCAACGAGAGATTTCAACGCTTTTGCTACGCCATTGCATATCCCGCGTCTTCCTTCAACGCTGCGCGAAGCGAAAGCAATCATGGAATTTGTCCCGTCTGGTGACGGAGTGATTACTACTGGTTTCGAAGCCACCAAACAAAGATTCGTTAGCGACGGAATGAGCGGTTACCGAATTCTGCACGTCGCGACTCACGGACTGCTTAACGTTGAGCATCCAGATCTATCCGGCGTGCTTCTTTCAATGGTTGACGAGCATGGCCAGAATGTTAACGGATTTCTGCGGATGCACGATGTCTATAGTCTCGATCTATCCGCGGATCTGGTGGTATTGAGTGCTTGCCGAACAGGTCTTGGCAAGAACGTTCACGGGGAAGGAATAGTTGGTCTTCCAAGTGGCTTCATGTACGCAGGTGCGAAAAGCGTAGTTGCCAGTCTTTGGAAGGTTGATGACAATGCTACCGCAGAGTTCATGACTTACTTTTACGCGGCCATGTTACGAGATGGTCTACCGCCCGCCGCGGCGCTGAGGACCGCCCAGCTTAAGATGCAACGGCAACCGCAGTGGCGAGAACCGTTCTATTGGGCCGGATTTATTCTGCAAGGTGAGTACAGAAAAGAGGTTGGTGTTCACCGTTTGAACTGGAAACACATACTAATAATAGCCGGCGTGATGCTGTTACTAGCTGCCGGCACTTATCTCGCGACGCGGCACAGGGCCGTGCGGACGGCCTGAATTCGCGTTGCCGTTATGGCTTGCGGTGCTATCCTTGTTTCGAGGCCGATCACGAAACCAAAGAACACTGCCTGAACAATGACTAAAGAAGAATTCGACGGATTGCTCGATTGGCTTGAACCAAATCGGGCTCACTCAGGCGAAAAGTATGAGGCAATTCGCCGCAGGCTCATAACGGTATTCCTGAACCGACAGTGCGACGAAGCCGAAGATCTGGCTGACGAAACTATTAATAGAGTGGCCGAGAAGGTGACGTGGTTAAAGGCCAATTATGTCGGAGTCAAGGAGCGCTACTTTTACGGTGTGGCGAGAAACGTAAGGCGGGAGTATTTTCGTCAACGAGCAAAAGCGGTACCAGCGCCGCCAGAAGTGGCGTCGCATGAAGAATTAGAGCCTTATCTAAGGTGTCTCGATCAGTGTCTTGCAGAGCTTCCGCGTCGGAATTCGGAATTGATCCTTAGCTACTACAAAGAGGAGAAACGAGCGAAAATCGCTTCCCACCGGGAAATGGGGGATAAACTACGGCTCAAGGTCGGCGCTTTGCGCGCGCGAGTGTTTCGCATTAGGACGCGGTTGGCAAAGTGCATCCTGCAATGTCTTGACCGCTCGGGCAAGGATAATATTATCGAGCTTGCTGGCATATAAGGATGAGAATCCCGCCGGAGGGACCGTCGATGATCGAGCCGGATAATGAACAAACCATAATGAGAAAGTACCTCCTCGCCGAACTCGAGGAGCCATTACAGGAGGAAGTCGATGAACGCATTGTCTGTGACAAAGCGTTCGCGGAAAGACTGGGGGTTGCTCAGGACGATCTTATCGATGATTACGTCTTTGATGGGCTTTCGGAAAGCGAACGTGAAGACTTTCAGAAAAATTTTCTCTTAGATGATGAGAGACGCCAAAAGTTAATGATCGCCCAAGCTTTTGAAGTCTACGTGGCTGAAGGTAAAGAACTGCAACCAATGATTGGCCACGAATCCTGGGCCGTGGCAGACCGATGGCGAAACGCACTAGGTTTTTTTCAAAGACACAAGTTTTGGGTGACACTTGCTTTCGCGGCAATTCTCCTCTTTGTTTTTTTCGCCCCCCAAATTACCCGATTGATATTGCCGAAGGCGACCGCTCCTGTCGATGAAGAACGCGCGAGGATCGAACGTCAATTGGCGGAACTCAACAGTCGTCCGTTAGTCACAACTGATCAGGTTTCAATGGCACTGACACTTCAGCCGACTCGTCTACGAGAGGGAGGCGAACTAAGAAAGGTCGTTCTTAATAAAGAGAACAAGCTTGTTAAGCTTCAACTTGAGTTCTCTTCTGCTGTCAAGTATGCCAAGTATCGTACTGTTGTTCGTACCGTGGAAGGTCGTGAACTGTTCACCATCGACAATCTGAAATCGGAGTCGGGCGTGAACGTTGTTGTATTACGGATTCCCTCGGAGTTTCTTTCCACCGGTGATTATCAGATTGAATTGTATGGCATTTCAGAGGACGGCGTTGCCGCGAGCGTGGCACTCTATGACTTCCGGATCATCAAAAGCCGCACAACATGAAAGAGGTGGAGTTGCTTGGATCTTTGCCAAGACATATGGATCAGCCGATCCAAAGGGTAATGTCCACTTCATGGAGGAGGCCCACTATGAAGTAAAGGCTGAATCCGCTTCTCGTCATGGTTGATTAACGGTCTATAAAAATTTAGGTGCAGCTTGTCTGCAACGAGCATCCGGGGAACAAACTGCAACCTCTTTATAGCTTACGAAAGAACTTCTTGGTGGAGTTTGGCGCGCGAACAGTTTCGTTCCATCTTCAGACGTTTAATCTGACAATACCCTCGCGACAAAGAAATTACCGCACTCAAGAACTAATACCCTGGAGGTCAGGATATCTTGCTCTTCCAGACTTCGCACATAGCTCCCAAAGCATTTCTGAAAACCAGCTTGACAATTAACAATGCCACGACGGTGGCCACAGCCGGAGCGAGTGCGAGCTGAGCGACCAAAAGCGCCGCCAGTGCGGCTGCCACTTCCGTCTTGCCAAAACCAAAGGAAGCCATTAACTGTTTCCTTTCTTCAGTGTCCGCCGTATCCGAGCCGCACGCAATGCCATAACACTGGGTATTGAGCTTTTTGAAAAAGATTCGACCAAAGCTACGGACGTCGTCAAGCGGTCCCATAACCTTGGCGTCCCAGGCTGGGTCGTCGGAATAACTGCTGACCAATGCAGGGTCTTGTTCCCTCACTTTCTCTCGCACTCCAAGTTTTTCAAACAATTGGTCTTCATTGAGGTTTGCTTCCAGAAAGTCCGCCACGGCGGACCGCGCTTGTGCTAAATCACTCATGCTTTCTCCTTTGTCTGTGAAGTTACGTTGATTGAATGACTCCTGCTCCGCGCTGAGATCAATCAGATCAAGCGTGGCGCTCGTTCGGTGGCTAAGGCTCCTTTTCAGAACCTGTGACTCCATCTTGAACTGGGGACGGTTCAAGTCTTACTGTTGCTGAACCGAACAACGTATACGCCAGCCCGAGAGGATTTCTTTTGGTCATGAAGTCCCGGCGGAGATCAAGAAGGATCTTCCCAATCTGATCCCCCCGCATTAGAGACGGGAAGAGGCTGCGAGCAAAACTGTCCGCAAAGAGCGGCGTGATCGAACATTCAGTCCCGATCACGCTGCGGGCGTCTCGATTGATGAAAAAGTGTATGAAGCTAGGTTTCGAGAGATCGGGCGTGACCTGTGCCGACTCGCACATGTTCAAAAAGACGATTGGACTATTTCGCAGGTTGACGTCCTCCCTATATAGATTCTCCATGAGAGACAGTCTACCCACGCTTAGCTCGATCCAAGAATCGTTAGAAGCAAACTGATTTTGCTGTAAATCTTCAAGGCGAGCTTCCCAAGCCGCATGCTGCGGTGAATCGTTCGGGATGGCACTGCAGAGAGATTTGACGTCCGCTAAAGTGAGTCCGCCGATGTTTGAGGCGGGAATGCTGGTGTGCCCGTGGGTGAAAAAATAGAGAATCTGGCTTTTACAATCGGCCAGACAACGACGCGCAACCTTAGCATTCTTGATCGACTCGCCAGTATTCAGAGTTCCTCGATCTTTGGCCAGCAGTTCTTTTAGGAAATCCTCTTGACCTTTTGCTTGAACAAAGTTCCAAAGCATAAAGGTAACCTCGAAGTCGTCGTCATAAACAATCGGCTCATCCTTTGCCCAGGTATCCGGCAATCTTTGTTCGATGATATAACGCAGACCCCAAAAGCCGTCGAGCGCGGGAACAACGTCCTCGCTTACGGTATCCGGAATCTTCTTGTCGTACAGCAGATTCCACGGAAAGACGAGGTCTGATGCCTCGGGCGCGGTAGATACCTGAATAAGCGAGCCTGGCTTCAACGGATTCTCCGCGAGGAATTCGCCGATTTTGTACATTGGACTGTTCTTGTCGAGCTTGAAGAGAGTGGTCCACAAGGCTTCGCCATCACGACCGATTAGATTCATCTGTCGGGCGAATTCGATTTCATCCGTCCCTTCCACAAATTCGCCGTACGATCCGGTCATCACTATTCCCAATAACGTTTTTCTGATGTTCGAGACGGCACCTTTAAGGGCCTGTTCCTGCAAATGGATTGAAGCAGTTAAGACAAGATCATCGTCCTGTTTTTCACCTTCCAAACCCTTCAAGTAGGTAAAAGTAAATTTGAATGAGTTATCGTCGTTTCGGGTGATGTCGATGTGCATCTCACGCGGCAGCAGATCGTAAACAGCTGACAAATCACTTTCGAGCCGAACGTGCTCGACTGTGCGGGCGTTGGGAGATCCAAAAATTGAAATGGCCGCATTTTCGCCTTCTTCGACTACCTCAACTCTTGAGCGAGTAACGGCAAGGAGGTTGAATTTATAGAATACCCGAAAATCAATGCGTGATCGTTTGTTCACGCTCACTGTGGCTCTTTTTGGAGAAACCCTGAAGTAGGCTGGCGCGGTTGAATCTCCTTCCGGCGGCAGCACCAATCTTTGGACCGCCTTCTCGATAATGAAGTCCGGGCTTTCGGCTGTAACCAGAAGTTCGACATCATGAGGTTTTCCCGTTTCACGGAGGGGCTCCCGTTTTCCCTCTACAAGATCGCCGACGGGACTCTTGCGAATCGCAAATTCAATCTCGTACCAACCCTTCACCTGTAGAGGCTGATCCGCCGAGAGTTCCTTAATTCTCCCACGAAACCTATCCTCTCCGTAAAACCTGATATCAGTATAACGGGGCGGAGGGGGTTTTGGTTGGTCCAACGAAGTGCGGGCGCGAGCTTCCTCTGAGGTTGCCAAAGCCTGGTCAATTTCGAGCTGGAGCCCGGAAGTATGATTTAGTTCCTCAAGTAGTTCGCGCTTAGTCTTGGCATCTAGACCCAGTCGAACAGTTGGGTCCGCAAACGCACGATTCCCGAAATAAGCATAATTCAGGTTTTCGTCATGGGCTTCCAGGGAGGGAAGATTTTCCGCCCATAGAGTAGCGATCTTCAGATCCTCTTCCTGGCGAGCCAATTTGCGTTTAACTGCATGAAGGGCTTCCTTCGCATCTTCGACGAATGGCTGTTGGGGATCGCCTAGCAACTCGATTAGCAATGGGACTGTCTTCGATCCAATTGCCGCCAAGCAGGTAGAGGCCCTGCTGCGTACGGTTGCGTTCTCATCCTTAAGTGCCTCGACGAGCGCAGGAATGCCCGCACTCCCGCGCGCGCCAATTTCTTCGAGTACCTCAGTTGCCCTAGGCCCTGCTTTATTATCCGGCTCCCTGAGAGTGTTGATAAGCGCTGGAACTGCAACTGGACCAAGCGTCTTGAGCGCTTGAGCAACCTCTCGATAAATCTTTGGGCCAGCCTCACGATCTAGAAGCTTAATGAGCTCAGGAACAGCAGGTTCGGCAGCCGTACCATAGGTCCCAATGGCTTGGACAACGGCAACTTGAACATTTTCACTCTCATCGCCAAGAACGCTTGTCAAAGCAGAGACAACCAAGTCGGAATGGTTTTCTCTTCCGATTAGAGATTGAGCGGCGTAACAACGAACTTTTGCATCCGGTTCAGTCAACGCATTAAGCAGTGCTGATACCGCTTCTGTGCCGATTCCCCGTATGGCCCCGAGGAAACTGGTAGCACCTCTGCGCACGCGCAAGTCAGGGCTCTGCATAGACTCAATTAGGATTGACACCCGTTCCGGGGTTTCACCCCAGAGTGCCAGTGCCGCACGTTTGCTCAGTAGGTAGTCGCTATCGCCGATCGCATCGATTAGCGCAGGTTCAGAAAGCGGGCGGAGTTGTTTGAGAGCCTTAATCGCCGAATCAGTGTGGTCGGTCTTCAGGAATTCGATCAGCGCCGGAATTGCCACTCGTGACGCTGAACCACAAGAGCCTAGGGCAAGAGCCGCGTTTGAGGCGACCTCAGAATCTCTATCTTTTAACCTTTCAACCAGAAGCGGAATTACCGCCGATGCTTTGGCACCCATTCTTCTGGTAGCGTCGGCCGCCCCAGCTCTAACGCGCGCATCCTGATGCTTGAGCGCATTCATCAAAGCCGGCACGGCAGTCTTGCCCAAACGTGCAAGCGCCTCCGCTGCTCGTCGACGAGTATGTGAGTCGGCACTCCCTAGCGACTGAATGAGAGCGGCTATAGTCTGCTGAGCGGCAGTCACGTGTGAATGTCTACCTCCTGGTGTTCGGCAGCAATCTTCCCGGCTACCCGTATCCGCGAGTCTCGTAGCACAGAGGCTCAACGTGAACAGAATGCGTGCACTAACTAGACGAGCCGTATCGTGGACAAATACCCTAATGATCTCGCGGCATGCCGAGAGGGCTAGAAAGTGTCATTGCGGGCCATTGAAGAGCAGGTTAGGAGACTGAACGTACTGTGATTAGCTTTGTATGCAAGTCCGCAAGGACGACATTTCGTAGAACCTACTCCGAGAGGCTAAAATCTTTTGTGCGAGCTGTCAATACCTTGGCGTTAAAGATGACTCATTGTCATTTACGCTTCTGAAGCCATGCCGGAAGAAATCGTCACGCTATCCGAAAACTAAATGGTCTAGCGGACAGTCGGAAGATTTTCTGTTAAGCCGATCAATCGGATTTTGTATTGCCCGCGCTTCTCAGATGATGCGTTTTTAACATAATAGGTAATTATCAGACCCGATTTTGAAAACGGATCAGCGATTTCCCGATCAAAACACAACATCTTGTGTTCTTACCAAGTTCGCAAAGTGGCAATTTGACGTCAAAAACCGATTGACGTCAAAAACCGATTTTGAAAATAAAATGAGAAGCCACAATATGTAGTGCTGCGCTCTGCGGTTTGTCTTTCCACCCCTTCCCTTTCGCCGATCGCGCTACCCCAGGATGCCTCGCGGGTCGGAATCCACCCGCTTAAGCCACCTCGTCGATCGCCAACCCTGATATGAGAGAACGACAGAACCGCGATAGAGTGGGCTACGCGCCCTCTTTTGGCGGAGCGTGCCACCAAACGATTCGCCCCCGTCGGAGAAAAAAATGGCTATGGCAACCAGTCAATCGCGATATGGAAGGATTTAACGTAACACTTCCGTCTTTATGCTTGATAACGTCCCATCGAGGCCGACTGTGAGACATAAGATTCATGTGCAATGTCTCGTTGCATCCACAAGGACAGATCATGGCGACAAACCACAAATATCCGCCTTCGCCAACGACGTACACAATCCCCGGTTTCAAATGATCAGGCAACTCTTCTACTGCCCTCGCCTTTAGTAGCGTCGGATCTCCGAAAACTCGTTGCCAGAGTCGGCGAAACATCTGCTTGGCGAATCGCAAGCGCATCAGCCTAGCTCCGGCATGTCTAGTAGAGGAGTAATATCTCCACGCCCCACGTGCCGCATAAGGAGTCGGCAGACCTCGCCTTCTTCCTCTTTGTAGGTTTGGGCCTGTGACAGACTAAAGCGGTAAGTTGAGAAATGCTTGTTCTCATCGTCACGATACGGGTGGAGTCTTGCGAGAAATTCATTCACAGCGAGACTCGCAAAGAACATGTTGACACTAATCACTGCCGGACGATCCTCCATAACGCCGGTTATGTATTTTTCTTTGAGCTGTTCCTCATACGCCCGCGGATCCGTTCGGCGGAGTCCAGCGGCTCGTACCTGCTCTAATGTGTACATGCCTCGACTGAAGAGACTAGAGCGGCCAGGTTGTAGATAGTGCACCGTGCCACAGACCTGGTCGATTCCACCCCGTCCATCGCTCTCGAGTTTCACGCCAACGTCAAAGTAGGGTATTAGGTAAAATGTGGCGAGTCTGTTAAGTAGATGTCGTCCATCAACGCCGTCCATGCACCCGAAGATGACATCGGACTGAGCGACCGCTTTAACCACGTCGGAATCATAGAGGTTACGTGAGAAAGTAACGACTTCAGTACCTAGCCCCATTTTCCTGACAGCTCGTTCCATCACGTCGACTTTAAAGCGCTTCTCGCACGCATCTTCCATTCTGGCGTTGAGTATTCGGTTCAGATTCTTTTCCTCGATGTGATCCGGATCGATAAGTATGAGTTTGCCAACGCCGAGACGCGCGAGCTGTTCAACGACGGGACTTCCCGTGCCCGACACTCCAATTACTGCAACTGTCAACCGGCGCAACAAGGCAGTAGTACCTGCTCCGAAGATTTGTCGATGTCTTAGAGTGTAATCTGGCAACTCTGTTTCACATCGCTGCGGTTCGAGAAATCGGATATCGTCGCCGATGACCGAAATCGACGAGAACGAAGTGAATTCCCCTGCCGGCCCAACCACGCGGCCGAAGATTCGGCCGTCAGGCAACATAATGGCGCTGGCGTGTGGCGCTTCATTATCGAACCAGCCATATGCTGAGAGGAATAGGTCTCGATCGGACTTGTCATCGGTTTCAGAGAATTCCTCGAATCCCCCTGGGTGGCTATGAATCTTAACGATTGCCAGGTCTCCTCTTGCAGCTTCGGTGAGAACTGGCAAGAGTGTTTCTGTCGACCAAGTTATGCGCCAGGGCGTTCGGATCGAGCATTGATCATACGGTATGGGGAAAATCATTCGGGCGGTCAGACAGTGTCGCTCATTACCCGCTCGACGACCGCAGAGAATTACGGCGGCAGCTTCGTTTCCGTCTCCCGGAAACAAGTGATTGTTGAGCTGAGAATGTTGGTCGGCTGTTAATCGAAGTACTGTGTTCATTTTTAGTTCTTCCTCAACTCGCGTTCGAGCCAGTGCTTTACCAATTCAAGATGAGAAGAAAGGTCATCTTCCCCAGGTCGCCAAGGATTCAGTCCAGTCCTGTGTCTCGACCATTGTTGATACGTCTTTCCGTCAAGACCGGTAGTCGAGAGCGCCCCGATCGCTCGCCCATCAAGTCGCGCCAGAGCAGGTGAAAAGTAGACCATGTCAAGCTGCGTGTCGGGATATCCTGGGCTGATTCGGATAGCAAGGAACACAGGGCTATGGTCATAACCCTCTGGCGGTTCATAGTCGTGCAGGATCAGCCAACGCGCATTGTTCTCTATGATGGTCTCCCAAGGGAGACCGAGCGTTGCTAGAAAAGCATTGTCGGTCTCCGGGAGCATGAATTGCCTGCGCATTTGCTAGCCCTCTGTTTGGTCAAGAGGCAGAGTCATGAATCGCTCAACGCCGGGCGTCGTGAAATCGGCGCTTTCATCCAGCTCGATCCGACGTGTCTGTCCGCCTCGAAGCTTTTGCGTTAACATGTAGTTGCTCACTGGCGATTTACCTGCAAGCGTCAGCAACTCACGTCCTGTCATGCTCGGCACTTTGACTTCATACTTGGTTTTGTCGATGCGTATTCGGTAACCGCGGGCGCGCGGCGGCTTGCGATTGGCTTGCGCATATTCTTCAAGGTCGATTATCTCGTCGATTAGTTCGTCGAGAACCTCTGTTTCAGGCGGGTTTGCTGTCGCGGCCTTACTGTCGATGTCGTTTTGGTTTTCCATATGCTCTCGTTCCTCACATTCAAGTTAAAATTCAGGGACCTTTCGTCCCCGGACTCTAATGCCGCTGGCTCGGCGGTTTTTTCCGTCTCTCTAGATGGCAAAACCAAACGTTTCGTCGGCAATAGTCAATAAGGACAGAAGCGGGAGGATATTTTGAAAGAAGAAGCACGAGCCCACCTTGCGAAATTAACTAATGAGCAAATAGGTCGCCTAGCCAAAGAACTCGGCTGGTACGCCCTTAGTGTCAGCAATAAGCTTTTTTGGAGAACCCGTAATTCGGTTGAATTACCAAAAGGAGAGACCGTTGACTCAATCGTTTCTCTGGCATTTGAAAAGCTTTATTCAGGAGAGCGTGAATGGGAACCGCAAAAAGACCCCGACCTCAAGAAGTATCTGATGGACGTGATTGATAGCCTCCTCTATCACTTGTCCACAAGCAAAGACAATACACTCTTGAGTGCAACCTTCGATGTCACCGGACAAACAGAAATGGACTGGGAAGCTGGCTCTAAAGAGCGCCGACCCGAAAGGGAATGGCTCATTGCGTCCGCTCGAACGCCGGAGGAGCTATTGATTGATGCGGAAACGGCTCAGCGCGAAGAACGTGTCCTCGATGAACTGGCCAAAGCCTGCAGCGAAGACGACCAGTTGACCAGAATTCTTCGCGCCATGCGCGCAGGTTGTGACCAACCCGGCGAAATCGCCAAGGCCACCGGCATACCAATTAAGGATATTTACAGCGCTTCCAAGCGCCTCGACCGGAAAGCTGCTGCTATCCGCAACCAAATGGAAGCTAACCAGGCCACAAAGGCTAGAAGGAAGTGAAATGATGGGAAAGAAACGGACAGAGTCGAGTGCAGAAATACTTGATCGAATCAGAAGGCTTAGCGCGTCAGCAGAATGGACGGATGAAGAACTGAACGAAGCGCTTAGTCAGAATGGTGTCGATCCGAACAAGCTCGCAAATAAGGCGATTGTTGCGGTGAGGCAGCTTAATCAATCGCTGCTTCATTCAGACGCCGACGGAGAAGTCTTGACAGAAGAGCCACTACCTCTCTTGGGCGTTTATAAAAAGAGGACCGATCTGAAGCCTGCGGCGATTGCAAGAGCGCTCGGAGTTAGCGTCACTTTTATTTCGGATTTGAATCGTCATGCCAAAACAGTCCCGCAGACTTGGCGGAAGGCTCTTGCAAAAGTTGCAAAAGAAGCTCTGGACATTCCAACAACCGTTACGCTCCGGGCGTTTGAGCAGCCCTTTGTAGCACCAAGGGCCGCATCGAGAGACGAGGCGTACAAGAAAGACACCACTACTTGGGAGCAAATCTTGGAACGTTCAGGCATGAGTGAAGATACGAAGAGATATTGGCGCGATCTTCTGGAAAAAGAATAAATGTATGCGATCACTTAGGTATGCCAGAGAACGGGCACGTTCATGTCGAGAAATAATTGGGACCTCGTCCGACCAGTTATTTGAGCGAGTCGTGCGCTATCTCTCTGACGTTTATGAAATAGAGTTGGAGCCCACGACAAAGGCGTTCCTTGAAGGAGGTAGGGCCGAGGTTTCACCCGCGGAAGGGATTCTCTTCTATGACAAACAGCTTGATAGCGATTCGCATGAACGGCTCATGATAATTCTTCATGAACTCGGTCATTTGGAGTTGCATCCCCGCTTGCGTCGCGGCTGTACGGCCCCAGAAACGCTAGCCGGGTCCATGTACCTGAATGATGGTGCGCCCTCGCTGGCCAGATATAACAGACACGGCAGGGAAGAGACGGAAGCAAACAGTTTTGCGGTCGAATTTCTTTGTCCGGCCAATGAGCTGTTTGAAAAGTGGCAGAGCGAATCGAATAGTAGCAGTATATCATTAGCAACAGCCTTAGGCCTGCCAGTCCACTTAGTTCAAGCTCAGCTGGCTGAGGCACTTTATGAGATTACGCTAGGCGGCGAGGCGCCGGAGGAGAAGAAACCGGTAACACCCGACCCAAGTCAGATCGAAGCTGCTCGGTATACTGCTGGCCCAGCATTGGTCAACGCTGGTCCTGGCACCGGCAAAACGGCAACGTTGATAGCGAGGATTCAGTTCCTGATCGAAGAGCTTTTCGCCTCCCCAGAAACCATACTTGTATTGACTTTCAGTAATGATGCCGCTGAAGAATTAATGGATCGTATTCAAAGAAAGTTCGGGTCTGAGATTGCTTCTCGAATAGAGGTTAATACGTTTCACGGACTAGGCGTTTCGTTCATTCACCATCATGGTCATTTCCTCGACATCGATGCAAGTGCAACCGTAATTGATGAAACAGGACAACAGGAACTGATTTCCAACTTACTGGGAACCGTCGACTGTGAAAAGATCCTGAAGCTCTATTCCCCTACGGAAACCGCCGAGGAAGTAGTTCAGCACATTGGTTTTCTGAAGGACAGGGTCCGATTTCCTGAAGACCTTTCGGAGGAGCTAAAAAAGTGGAAACCCTCAGTAGCGGAAGTGGAACAGTACGAACGTGCGAGTCAATTTCTTAAGCTTTTTCAAGCGTATGAGATGGCAAAGAAAAGCACCAAGCTGATCGACTTCGCAGATCTGATCGCACTCCCTGTAAAGATTCTTGAGCAGCACCCGGCAATAGTTGAAGCCTATAGGACTAAGTATCGATGGATTATGGTCGATGAGTATCAGGACGTAAGTCGTAGTGTCTCGAAGTTGCTGTGCCTGCTTTGTGACGCTAAGACGAACCCGCCCTGGGTCGTTGGTGACACACGACAAGCGATCTACCAATTCCGAGGAGCGGCCCCTGAGAATGTTGATGAATTCGAGAGTGACTTTGGCGGAGCCAAGATCTTCTACCTCAACACGAACTACCGTTCGAGTGCTCAAGTCGTTAAGGCAGCTAATCAGATGGCAACGTTAATTGAGCAGCCGGACCGAACTGATGCCGTTTTCAGCGAACGGTGGAAACCGGGAGTTGAACATGTAGCTATCGGAGAACCATCAGTAATAGTTGCGATCGCAGACTCCGACCAGGCAGAACAAGCCGGTATCGCAAATCAGGTCAAGTCATGGCTTGACGCCGATATTCCGTTTCGTGACATCGCAGTGTTAGCCAGACGCAATGTCGATGTTAGGAATATCGTTCTAACGCTAGGTGCTCTGGGAGTTCGCGCAACTACGAACGGCTTGATTACTGCTGAGGGTGCGGCGGGAGATCTTGCGGCGGTTGTGACGTTTGTCAATCGCCCTCGGGCGTCTCTTCCTAGACTAGCCTGCGCTTTAGGACTAGAGAGCTTTGGAGCAACGACAACGAACGAGGTAATAAAGGAAGTCCTTAGCACAATCGAAAAGGATGGCAACTTCGCTGACAGCGATTTCGGTGACGGTGAAACGTTAGTGACCGACATCCGGCGCGCTATCAATGCTCTGAGAACTGCGACTTTCAGTGGTGATGCATTCACGATGATGTGTATCTTCCTGTTCGATGGAGGAGATTACTTACGAGCCATTCTTAAAAAGGAAGTCGGTGCTTCACGATCACTCATGCTGGATGAGATTGTGACCTCGCTATCGAGAGCTGCTGTTTATAGGTTCACACATACCGGAAGCGAGCCTTGGAAATCAAGGAAGGCTTTTGGCGAATACTTCCGAGCTTCGCTGTGCTCTAGCACCCCGTGTCTTATTCCTCCGCGATCCACGTCCGACGCCGTCAGGGTAATGACGTGTCACGCGTCAAAAGGGCTGGAGTTTCCGTGTGTCGCGGTCGCCGGCCAAACGCTTAGCCAGGTTTCCAACCAATATGGTTGGTTGCCCCCTTCTTGGCAGCCGTCATCCGACACGGATCTGGCTCAATCAAATTCAGTATTTTTTGTTGGCGCAACTCGTGCGCAGCAAGCTCTTTTCGTTTCTTACGCCAGCACCGCGAGCGGCACCGAGCATTCACGGCCGCGAAGGATCGTACCGCTATTACACCGATGGCAATCGATACATGGAATTCCAACTATTCAATTGAATCCAATGCCGCCTCGAAGCGAGGAAATTGTTATGGGACCCGTTTGGGGCGGCTCACCCGCTCGGCCACTATCCGCACGTTCACTCGATAAGGATTCTTGCGCCATAAGAACCTACCTAGATCAGTTTCTTAAAATTAATCCTCCGCTGAATTTCAGACCTCTTTACCCAATCTTCTTCTCTGTCGTGCGAAACGCTTTGAGAGCAATTCTTGAACTAGCTCATAAAGAGCAAGGAAGAGTGAGTGCCGTCCAGGCGAAGGCCATTCTCGCAAAACTATGGCCCACAGACGAAGACATTGTCGATCATCCACACGCTAGGATTTATTCGAATCTAGCTGAGCGCTATATTTTGAATTTCGCCGAAGTATACATGCCCGAGCCGAAATTGGCCGAAGTGCTCACCCTGATAATTGACGGTAGTGAGAACAGTGCACCGTTGAGTCTCGATCTGTTAGCACATTATCGCGACGAGCGCGGCGTTCCTATCGCACTGAATTTCCGACCGGAGTCTATTGCTCAAAATGTTCGGAGCCAAGGTCTCCTTTGGGGCGGGCTGAAGCCACCCCAGCGAGTCGGCTTTGTCATTCTCAGAGAGATCGAGCCTAACGTTCAACCCTTTATCTTTTCGGGAGAAGACGGAACCGTACATCCGTATCAATGGACTAACAGAGCGGCTGACTACAACAGAGAGTCTTCTCGTCTTACTAATCAGTTAAGAGAATTTGGACAAGGCGTCTTTAAGACAACACTGAAATCGCGTACATGCGATCGCTGTCCCGACAGGGTTTCATGTCCCCATTGGATGGGTCTGTTGGAGAATGCTGGTAAATTGGAGGTCTGACGATGCTAAATAATAATCAATCCTACGACTGTCCGCTTTGTGGCTCCTCTCTGACACGCCGAGAGTATGAGAACGTCTTGCATATTGATGACGCTCGTAAAAACGAGATTGCACAAGCTGAAGAAAAATTGGCTCGCGAACGGAATCAGTTGAAGAGCGAGCGAGAACGAATCGCAGCTGAAGAAACTGCGAAAGCTAGGAAGGCGGAGATCAAGCTTCGTAAAGAGCTAGCTCAAGCTGAAGAGAAACTGGCTCGCGAACGGAATCAGTTGAAGAACGCACGAGAACGGATCGCAGCTGAGGAAACTGCGAAAGCTAAGAAGGCGGAGATCAAGCTTCGTAAAGAATTAGAGGAACTACAGTCGAGTGCTAAACAGATGAAAGCCGCATTGGCGGAAAAGAGTTCGATGTCGACCCAAGAGAAGCGTCGCATTGAACGTGAGGCGGCTCGGAAGGTTCAAGCAACCTTTGCTCAACAACTTCGCAAAGAGGAGGAGAAACGTTTGAGGATTGAAGAACGTCGTGACCGCGACGCTGAAATCTGGAAGCGAAAAATTGAGGAACTGCAACGACGAGCGGAGTCGCGCGATCGTGTCCATTTTGGCCCGGAAGGCGAAGAGGAGCTTGAAAAACTCCTGCGAAGGCAGTTCCCTATGGACGATATTCAGCGAAAACGGCGCGGTGGCGATATCGTCCAGATGATTATTGAAGACCGCGCGCCTTGTGGTTGCATAGTTTATGAGTGCAAGAGAACAAATCAATGGCAGCCGGCCTTTGTTCGCCAACTGAAACGAGCGATGGAAGTTCAAGGAACGCGGTGTGGGCTCCTAGTATCTCGTGTTCTTCCCCCAAGCCAGTCGGGGATATGCATCGTCGATGGTGTCATAGTTGCAGCGCCACAGTTTGCGCATCATCTAGCGTCCATTTTGCGTGATGCGGTTGTGGAACTTTCCCGCGTTCAACTATCCGAACAGGGCAAAGCAGAAAAAACCCAGGAAGTGTATCGCTATCTCCGCAGCGAGGAGTTCAAGAACGCCTTACAAGTGATCGATAGCAGAACAAAGGAATTACGAGGTGAATTGGAAAGAGAAAAGTCCAACCACGAAGGTTCCTGGACACGGCGTGAGCAACACTATTCCGCCATTGCGAGACAGACCGCTGGAGTTACTACCCGAATCAACGAGATCCTCGCTTCGCTCCCCAACCGTCAGCTTGCGCAGGTACATCGTTTAAGAAACTAAGGCTCGATGAGCGTTTGCGAACGGCATCATCCGATTATCGAGAAATACGTCATGATCAGAACATGCCTTGGGTCGTGCGCTGTCTGGGATAACTGCATCGATAATTAGCGTTCGGTTACTGCTTGAGATTGAAAGGAAACAAACATTATGCCGAGAAAGTTTGAACTCTATGATCCTCGGAACAATTACTATTATGGCAAGATCAAAGACAATGGAAATATTGAGTTATACAACAGCGATAACGAATACTATTACGGAAAACTCAAGTCCAATGGGAAGCTCGAATTTTATGATGGGAAGAACAACTACTATTACGGAAAGGTGAATCCAGGCGGCAAACTCGAAGTGTACACACCTGATGGAGAGTATTGGTACGGAACAATTAAGTCATAGAGCGACCGCGATCTTTAACCGGAATACTCACGACATTTCAACCGATCTTATACTGAGAATGGTGACTTGCTAGACCTCCAAGCAAAACTTCGCATTTTTTCATTTCGGCAGATCTAATTCATCGTCAATCAAAACCTCTACTCGGACCTTACCAAGTCGAGCATAGGCAAGCAATATTGGCAATGGCGGTTCGCGCTCCCCGCGTTCATAACCAGAAATACTCGCCCGATCTTTGACGCTAATTCTAGCGGCCAGGTCGCCCTGAGACAGATCAAGATTCTCTCTTAGTCTTCGCAACTTGTCGGCCAGCTTGAGCGGATAAGGTCGCTTGCGCGTTTTATCCTTGCTATTAGGACGAGTTCGTACTAGACTACGCGCCGCCTTAGAGGAGTGCCGCTGCGCCCGTTTCGTGCGGGCGTGGGTCATTAACCGAAAGAACCTCTAGCGTTAGTGAACATCTGAATCCGTCAGGCCTGCATAGAATATGGAAATCGCTGCCGCCGCGCAATACATTCTTGCTCCCGCCAATCCGAATTTTCAGTTAGCACAAAGCGAACGCTTCACTCTTTGCGGATCGTATCCGCCGGGAACATGCCCGTTTCGCGATCTCTCGCGATCTGTTGAACGCTTCATAATGCCGTAATGCTGCGAGTAAACGATCGAAAGCGCTGACATCCGAAGATTGTCGGTTCGTGATGAAAATCGTGGCCTCGATGTCAAACGCGAAGTAACCTTTGGATTCGACACTGCAATTTTACATTGACTCAATTGTTGAATAGACCTGCGTAGAAATAACGGCGGTGAGAATGACAAAGATGCTCGATTTTCCTTAGAGCTACCATGCGCCTGTTTTCTTGGTGGCTGCAACTTCGAGGAGCACAAAATGTCTGTTTACAAAAGGGGTACGAAAGGCAATCACTGGCATTATTACTTCAGAGTGCGTGGCGTGCGTTACCGCGGAGCAATTCCTGAGGCTCGGACCAAAAGGCAAGCTGAGCAAGCCGAACACAAACTGAAGCAGGACGTCTATCAAGGAACCTTTGGCATGCTAGAAACCGGCACAATGAAAGTCGATGACTTCATTGACGACATCTACATGCCCTGGGCCAAGTCCAACAAGAAGTCGTGGAAAAACGACGAGTACGGCAAAGTCGTTCTGAAAAAGTTTTTCGGCAACAGGCAACTACGGGAAGTCCAGCCTCTCGAAATTGAACGGTTCAAAACGAAAAGGTTGGCAACCAACACAAAACACGACAGCGAGCGAGCGCCAGCATCGGTTAACCGGGAGTTCGAGATGCTGTCTCGCATATACACCCTAGCGATCTCGCTCGGCAAAGCCGACCGCAATCCATGTTCGCACGTAGAAAAGTTCAAGCTGGACAATCAGCGTTATCGCGTTCTCGATCCGGAGGAGGAAACGACCCTGATGTCCACCTTAGTCGGCAAAAGGCGACACCTCTATGACATGGTGATCATCGCATTGGGTTTAGGTCTAAGGAAGCGTGAGCAGCTGAATTTACGACGCGACCAGGTGGACTTTGTCCGCGGTGTGGTAGTCGCCAGCAAAACAAAGGGCAAGCGGAACCGAGAAATACCAATGGACGTCTTGGACGAAAGGGTAAAACCAATCCTCGGCAAACTCTGCGCAAAGAAAAAAGCGGACGAGTATTTGTTCGTAAATCCGACTACGAAAAAGCCCTACGTTGACATCAAGACAGCGTTCGCAACAGCGTGCCAACTAGCGGAAATACGCGATCTCGAATGGCACGATCTCAGAGCCACCTTTTGCACTCGGATGGCAATGGCCGGCTACGATGCGTTCACCATCAAGACGATTATGGGACACCGCGACATGACCACTACTGAACGGTATATTCGCGCGGTTCGACTCACCAAACAAGTAGGCTTTGTGAAAAATGTCCACAAATTGGACACAAACGAAAAAACGGCTGTCGATGACGACAGCCGTAAGTAATTGATTCTATTGGTCGGGGCGAGAGGATTCGAACCTCCGACCTCTCGGTCCCGAACCGAGCGCTCTACCAGGCTGAGCCACGCCCCGAACTAACAGGACTGAATTCTATGTGACGGTTGAGGCACTGTCAAACCTGCCTGCTTTTTTCTTTATCCTCGCGCAGATGCTTGATGTGCCGCCAGATCCACCAGGCAGCAGCCAACGCCACGATTATACCGATGATGAAATCGAACCGATGGAATAGATTCTTCAGCGTGGGGTCCTTGTCCCACTTCTCGCCGAGCCTCTGACCCACATACGCCAAACCAATGCACCAGGGGAGCGATCCCGCAAAGGTGTAGATCACGAACTTCTTTATGTCCATGCGAGCCACGCCGGCGGGAAAGGCTATGAATGTTCGAATCGCCGGTAACAGGCGGCTGGCGAAGACGATTACTTCACCAAAGCGTGCGAACCAACGGTCAGCCAGGTCGAGATCGTGACGTGAAACCAGCAGGTACTTACCATATTTCTCAACGAACGGCCTGCCTCCATACATCCCCACCCAATATGCCACGAGCGATCCAAGCACACAGCCGACTGCGCCGGCCAGGCCTACCAACCAGAGATTGAATTCCCCCTTGGAAACGAGATAGCCCGAGAAGGGCATAATTATTTCCGAGGGGAGTGGTATGCACGCTGATTCGATCGCCATCAGCAGGACGACTCCCGCATAACCCAGCCGCGAGATAGTCGCGACGATCAACACGGAAAGCAGTTCGATTATTTTGCCAATCATTTTCTAACTCGCGTCCCTCGCCGCTAACTCACGGACCAGCCATGCTGGCCAATCAAGGGGACAAACTGACAAGGCCCGTGCTCTTCGACTCTGTGTCCGTCCTCAGTCTTTATCACGCGGACAAGTTTTTGTGCCTCGCGCGTTTCTCCGATGGGAATGACCAGGCGACCGCCGACTTTCAATTGCGCGATCAAAGGAGCGGGGATACGGGGGCCGCCGGCGGCGACCAGAATGCCTTCGTATGGACCGTAAGCATTCCAGCCTAACGTCCCATCAAAAGCCTTAACCGTAGCATTGTAGATTCCCAGCTCGCGAATGCGGCTTTGCGCCTGTCGAGCTAGTTCACCAATCCGCTCAATTGAATAGACCTGCGATGCCAACTGCGCCAGCACGGCAGTTTGATAACCCGAGCCGGCGCCGATCTCCAGTACCCGGCTCTTCTTGTCCATCTCGAGTAACTCAGTCATGCGGGCGACGATGAAGGGCTGCGAAATCGTCTGATTAAAATCGATTGGCAGAGCGTTGTCGTCATACGAGCGGCCGCGCAGTGCTTCAGTAACAAAGAAATGCCGCGGAACGCTGCGCATGGCCTCGAGGACTTTGGGATCGCGGATACCGTAATGATCGCGCAAGCGTTCGCACATACGCTCGCGCGGGATGCGGTATTCTGCCTGCAGTGCTTGTTGACGTGATGGTGTCGAACCCAAGTCTTTGACGCTGGGAAGGCTGTCTATTGTTATTGACTATGCAAGAGTTCGGAAGCTAGGTAATTCCACGAACCGATTTCGGTCAACGCCGCGTGATCAGTCATATCGCTCCGCAATGGCGTGACTGAGACATAGCCGTCTTCTATGGCTCGATAATCCGTGCCGTCTTCTGAGTTCGAACGGAAATACTGTTCACCAATCCAAAAATAGGGCTTGCCTCGGGGATCTATGTGTTCGGTGATCACCGGGCGGGCATTCTTGATGCCCTGGCGGGTTACTTTCACGCCCTTGATCTCACCTAACGGCACGTTCATATTCAAGAGCGTGCCCGAGGGCAAACCTTCACCGATGATCTTTCGCACGGCCAGCAGCGCAAACCGGGAGGCCTCGGTGAAATCAAAGTTCTCTCTGGCGACGAGGCTCACGGCGATGCCCGGTACGCCGAGGATGGTCGCCTCCAGGGCGCCCGCGACAGTGCCGGAATAAGTTGCGTCGTCTCCCAGATTCCCGCCATGATTAATTCCCGATACGCAGAGATCCGGAAGTTCATCCTCCTTGAGGATCTGATGAAGCGCCAGCGTTACGCAGTCGGTCGGAGTTCCGTCCACCGTCCAATGACGATCATCGATTTGGCGAATACGAAGCGGCCGCGACAACGTTAAGCTGTGGGACGCGCCGCTCATCTCGGCCGCGGGTGCGATGACAAACACGTCGGCAACCTCTTGCAGCACTTGTTCGAGCTTCACTAAGCCTTCGGAATGTATCCCATCGTCGTTTGTTAATAAGATCCGCGTCATGGCTGGTTAATTCGTTGGAAGGTTAGACATCCTCGCTTTGCACACGTACACACGCTGTTTTAAACGCTTTTCCGAACCCACGTTTAGTTGTAACCACCTGGTGAGTCTAGTGCAGTGAAGGCTACGAAATACTAACGTCCGCCAACGGGACGGGGCCTCGGGCGGCCCTTCTTCTTGTTACGTTTGCGAGCCAGAGCGGACTTGAGTTTCGCCTTCTGGCCCGGAGGCATGAAAAAGGCGTGCTTTTTTGCGTCCTTAATTATCTCTTCGGTCATGACCTTGCGCTTGAAGCGACGCAACGCGCTTTCAATCGACTCGCCCTGGTTAACGTTTACAACAGCCATCTATTTCTCCAATTGATCAGTTTGACTTTTCCGCTTTGCGAAGCCCTATTTAACACGTCCTCGTGCGTCGTGGTCAAGCAGGCAACGAAATCCCCGCGAACAGTCAGACCATCCGCGGGGCACGCGTCAAATGGTTAATCTCGGGTTACACCGAGGCAACAGCTACGTCCTTCTTACGGGTCAGGCCTTGAATTTTGACCGGCTTGTCACCGTTATCGGATTTGATCTCCTGCTGCTTGAGCACCATTTCCTGATACAGCTTGCGCATCATCACGGTCTCTTCATGTGCGGTCTTTGGACCTTCCATATGCGGCTTATTCGGCCGCATCAAATCCACTTCGTTTAGTTTGAGACCGTGAGTAGGATCTGAAAGATCGACAGTCTTGCCGCCGGCAAAAATCTCGTGCCGTCCATGTTCTTCATACCATTTCGCCACGGTCGCGTTCTGGTGCATGTGCTCGATAATATTGCGCCAGCCGATACCGGTATTGTAAGCGCAGAAACTGATTTCGCCTTCCTGCGTTCCGTAAGGAATGATGCACATCTCGGTGCGGCGGAAGTCGTAGTTGAACAGATCCTGAAACCACATACCCGCGATAAACAAAAAGTTCCAGCGATCGGATCGGCGCTTCTCGATGTCCTCAGTATTACGGTCTCCTCCAACTTTCCCGTAATCCTTTCCGGTCAGGCCAAACGACTTATCGAACTTCTTGAAAAGCTCATACAGATTGAATTCAGAAGGCGCCATCTTTGGCTTGTAGTGCTTTAAGAGCGCCAGACCCATCATGATGTTGGACGACCACTTTCCACGCGCCGCATCCGTAATCTTTCGCATATCCTTGACGAGGCCAGGGATATTGAGAAACGCCGGAACGGGGCTCATTTCTTTCGTTTCCTTATCGATCATCACCGCCGTGCCCACGCCGCAGTTCGGGTGGCAACCGCAGGAGACCTGGCCCCACTCTGAGTTCGGCCCGTGAACGAGATCCGCGAAATCTGCGAACGCACCCATCAGTGACAGCGGAAACCAATCGCGAGTGGGTTCAGTGATTCCAACCTGATTCTTGACGTCATGAGCCAGGTGAGAAAGGGTGTATCGCTGCTGTAGACGCCGTTCCGGTGTAATCGCTTCATCACGGCCGGTAAAAGATACCGGCTGGAACGAAAGAAATGCGATCTTCTTCGGATTATCCAAAGCAAACCGGATAATCGATCCGACCTGATCATTGTTGATCCCGTTCACGAGTGTGGTGACTAGAACAATCTCAACCCCGGCCTCATGAAGATTGTTAATCGCCCGCAACTTCACGTCAAAGAGATTGCCGACCTGACGGTGACTATTAGCGTCGTTTCCAATTCCGTCAAACTGGAAATACACATACCGCAATCCTGCTTCCGCCGCCTCACGGCAGAACTCTTTGCTCTTTGCGAATTCGATCCCGTTCGTGGCTGCCTGCACGGAGTTATAGCCGACCTTACGGGAATACTTAATCGCATCGATAAAGTAGGGCGAAATCGTCGGCTCACCTCCAGAAAATTGCACCGACATTTGCCGGCGCGGCTTGATGGAAATCGCGTTGTCGAGAATCTCTTTGATGTCCTCCATGCTCAGCTCGTGGACAAATCCGACCTGATTCGCATCCATGAAACACGGATCACACATCATGTTACAACGGTTGGTAAGGTCGACCGTAAGCACCGCACCGCGGCCATATTTAATCGTGCTTGTACCGTGGTTGTGAAGCTTCTCGTCATTATGAGCCGGGATGTCTCGTCCCGGAAACATGGCCTCAATGTGGGTCAAAAACTTCGCATCAATCGCCATCATGTCTTCAAAATGACCGTGAATCGGGCAATCCTTAACCATCCATATCTCGCCATCGCGCTCTATGATCTGCGCCTTGATTTCTCCGATCTTTTCATTTAAAAGAACTGAAACATCTTGTTTACCGGCCAGGATCTCCTCACGGGCTTCAATAACGCAGTTCGGACATAGAGAGTCGGTAACGCGAGGCCACCCCAACGTGGGTTTGGTCTTCTGCCATGACTTCAGCAGAGGCTTATCCGACCACTTGGGCGTGAATGATGGATTGGGCTTATACTTGTTGAATATTTGAATTGAATCGAAGAGACCACCAGCTACGGCGGTTAAGCCTCGCTCGGCGTATTTGATAACTTTCATAAAGAGTTCCGCTCCAAGACTGGTGAATTTGCACACATCCGGCTGGCAATCCGACCGCAATGGCTGTGCCGACGGCCTTCCGAGCCGTTAAGCGCTTGACCTAGCGGCCATTACGCGGACTAACCAAGGATGAGGCGCTCGGTCTCGGCGTATCGACACGGCCCACGCGGCGACACGTGGCCCATAACGACGCGCAAGGACGTGCTCCGGGGGAGACTGATAAAAAGCCCATAGCGACGTGGCCGTCGTCGCCCCAAGAAAGCCGGCCTCCACTAACGCGGCCCTCTTTTCGTTCGCCGCACGTACGCCGATTTAAGCGCTTAATTCGCTCTACCTGATGTAACTGTTGAGGTTAGCTTGCTGAATTGTTGCAAAGAAATGGTCTTGCCTCAGATCCACTCAGATGCTAGAGTCGGCGGCACTTGCGGTAAATCATTGTTGCGCAAGGGATTGAAAGAACGGCAGCCACTGTATCTTGGGTATTGCGGATTTAGCAGCCGTTTATATTGTGGTGGGACGGTTTAAACGTCCAAGTCTCAGAGATGCCCTCAGGAGAAACGGAGATGAACGCAAAATCCCACGCAACCGCACGGACGTTGCGCCAATTTCGCGCAACTGTCACCACCCGAAGAAAACTAGCATCGCTTCGTGTTTCGTCGCAGCGGCGACGTATTCGGCGGAGCGAACCGCTTTGCACTGACAAGTCATCGATCTTCAATGCGCGGCCTTCTGAATCGACCGCAAATGAACCAATCTATAGTTAAGCCGGGCGCCAGGACCGTCGAGGTATTGCGGGCGGACGTTAACGTAGACGACAAGACAAGACTGAGGAGGTGAATCTTGAATAGGTTAGGAAATACTTACTGGCTTAGCAATCGACAGGCGACCCAACGGGTGGCGCAAACGATTCCCATGCTTCCCGTGCGTGATATTTCCCGCGAAGTGTTCCCCGTAGCACTTGGCTGGTTGCGCATGATTCCTTCGTGGATGTTTCTGGCAATGATACTCATGGCTACGCTTGGGATATGCTCAACAGTAATCACCCGATCGAAGGCTGAGCTGAAGGCATCAACGACCGAGTATGGTCGGATAAGTTCCGAGATCGCCTCCATCCGTCGATCTAATACTTCATTACAAGTCGAAATTCGCCGCATGGCGAGCGACCCGAGCACTATAGAATCGGCCGCGAGAGAACGGTTGGGGATGGTGAGGCCGAACGACGTCGTAGTGCCTATTGAGTCGATTGGTCCAGTTTCAAACTTTGGAACTCTATCGTTCGTCCGCTAATCGCATCCGCTTTACCCTGCCGCTGTGTCCACGAATTTGGGTCCTTCCGTAATCGCGCGGCTGTTAGAATTATCACAGCCGCGCCCCCTTCTCATGAGAGCGGCATTGGGCTAATGACAGTGCAGCCTTCGTTTAGATTGACACACCCAAAACCTTCCACTAAGATCCCAGCAATCGAGTACTTTGGGCGGTAGCCGGTGACTGTGCGACCTTCTTCAACCAACGATGCAAGAGATTAAAGAAGCCTCTTCTGAACACCAAGCCACGGAACGCTGGAAAGAAGAGACTTTGAAGCCCTCTCTGGAGCGTCAGGCCGAACGTAAAGCTCACTTCCAAACAGTTTCTCTTGAAGAGATTAACCGCCTGTACACCCCCTCAGATGTAGCCGACGTCGACTTTGAGCGCGATGTTGCTTTTCCCGGTCAGTTTCCTTACACCAGAGGCATTCACGCAACGGGCCATCGCGGTAAGCTCTGGACCATGCGCCAATTTGCTGGTTTTGGCACACCAGAGGAAACCAATCAGAGATTCAAGTACCTGTTGCAAGAAGGCCAAACCGGACTCTCGGTTGCCTACGACCTTCCAGCGCTCATGGGTTACGATGCCGATTCCCCTCTCTCGGAGGGCGAGGTCGGAAAGTGCGGCGTAGCAGTTTCCTCTCTCGCTGACATGGAAGCCCTGTTTGAGGGTATTCCCCTTGAAGGCGTGACGGTCTCGCAAACGATTAACGCGCCAGCCTCGGTTTTCCTGGCGATGTACCTGGTCGTTGCTGAAAAACAAGGCGCAGATTGGAAAAAGATCTCCGGTACTCTACAAAACGACATCCTCAAAGAGTACATAGCGCAGAAGGAATGGATTTATCCGATTCGCGCGGCGATGAAGCTGGTCATCGATACTTTTGAGTTCTGCACCAAACATGTCCCTCGATACAATCCGATTTCCGTGAGCGGGTACCATATTCGCGAGGCCGGCGCGACCGCCCTACAGGAGTTGGCCTTTACCTTGCGAGACGGAATCGAATACGTCGAATGGGGAGTTAGGGCCGGCCTCGAATTGGAGCGCTTCGTGCCCCGGATTTCGTTTTTCTTTAACGCTCACAATGACTTCTTTGAAGAGATTGCCAAGTACCGGGCGGCCCGGCGTATTTGGGCGCGCGCAATGCGCGATCGCTTTGGCGCTCAAACCGAGCGGACGATGCAGATGCGTTTCCACACGCAGACCGCAGGCGTGTCCCTCACCGTGCAGCAACCGCTGAATAACATTGTGCGCGT
>JAWVEM010000024.1:0-12240 GCA_033856735.1 Blastocatellia bacterium | reverse complement strand
TTCGATTCTTTCCAGCCGACCATTTCAAAATGATGGTGCAAAGGCGTCATCTTAAAAACGCGCCGCCCTACGCCGCTGGTGCTCTTCGTCATCTTGAACACCGACACCTGAAGCATGACCGACAAGGCCTCGAGCACAAACACGCCGCCCACCATCAACAGCATGAATTCCTGTTTAGTCAGCACGGCGATTGTGCCGACAGCTCCGCCGATAGACAGGCTACCCACGTCTCCCATGAAAACTTCCGCCGGGGGCGCATTAAACCAAAGAAACCCCAGACTGGCGCCGGCCATGGCGCCGCAGAACACTGTCAATTCGGCCGCTTCGGGCCGGTGCGCAAGATCCAGATACTTGGCCCAACGAGCATCGCTGCTCAAGTAAGTAAAAGCCGTCAGCGCCGTCATCGCGATGAACGTAACGCTAATCGCCAGTCCGTCGAGCCCGTCGGTCAAGTTCACCGCATTCGTAGCTCCCAACAACACAATCACGATCATGACCAGGTACAGGATCGGTCCAATCGTGCTGATGCCGTTGGGAATCGCCGTATCTTTGAAGAAAGGGATGCTGACATTCCATGAATACTTTGTCTCGAAGTAACGCGTCGAAATATACAGCGTGAGCCAGACCGCAAAAGCAATCACCAATTGGAGAATTATCTTTTGACGTCCAGTCAGCCCGAGACTGCGCCGCTTTACCAGTTTGAGATAATCGTCGGCGAATCCGACGCCGCCAAAGGCCAGCGTCGCCAGGATGACTACCCAGACGTAGAAGCTCGACAGCTTCGCCCACAACAAAGTCGAAAACAGCACCGACGCAATCAACAGCAATCCCCCCATGGTCGGAGTGTTCTGTTTGGCCAGGTGCGCCTGCGGTCCTTCGGCGCGAATCTGCTGGCCGATGTTCCAGCGCTTCAGCGCGTTGATGACAATTCGCCCTGACAGCAGCGAGATCAGAAGGGCGGTAACCGATGCATATGCCGTACGAAAAGTAACGTATTGAAAAACATTCAGAGCTTTTACCAGCCACCAGTCCTGGTTCGAGTGGTTAAAAATCAGCTCGTAAAAGATGTAATAGATCATCTGTGACTAGTCAGTGGCCAGTTGTCGTTGTTTGTTGTCAGAGGCTTGAGTCGACGGCGCGCAACTGACAACTAACGCTGACAACTGACATCAGCGATTAAGGCCGGCTAACGGAAACCGATCTCGCAGCGCCGCAACTATCTTGTCCGTTTCCACACTGCGCGAGCCCTTAACCAGAATCAAATCGCCCTCGCGAGCGGCGCCGACGGCCGCGACCGCGGCGTCTTCCGAACTCTCAAAAAAAGCAGTCTCCGTGATTCCCTTTTCCCTGGCCCCAGAAACAATTTCCGCGGCCAACCCACGCACGCCCCATAAGACATCGATGCCAAGCTCGGCTATTTCACGGCCCGCTTGGCGATGCATCTCAGGAGCGTCAGGCCCGAGTTCCATCATTTCCCCGGCTATCACGAACCGGCGCTTCACTTTCTCACTGGCTTCCGCGAGCGTGCTGACCATGCCGATTAAGGAACGCGGATTTGAGTTATACGAATCGTCGACAACCGTGAAGCCCGCGGCGAATTCCAAGACCTCGCCGCGCATGCGTGGGGGTTTCGCGGTGCGTAGCGCATTCGCAATCAACTCAGGCTTGACCTTAAGCGCCGTGGCCACCGCCGATGCCGCCAGCGCGTTCATCAGATTATGCCGGCCAGTCATCGGCAACTCCGCGGCTGCTTCCCCCAAAGGCGTTTTCAGCCTGAAGCGAATAGAGCCAAATCGCGTTGTGTCGATGCCGGTCGCAGTCACGTCCGCTTCATTCTGAATGCCAAAAGTTAACACCGGCCCATCTGTTTTTGACTTCATTTCCATAACAAGTTCGTCATCCGCGTTGAGTATGGCGATACCGCCGGGCTTCAGACCTTCCACTAACTCGGCTTTCATCGCGGCCACATTTTCGATCGTGCCCAAATGCTCAAGGTGCACGGGCGCGACCATCAACTCCACCCCAATGTCAGGCGGTGTGATCTGTACGAGACGTCGAATCTCGTGCGTCGGCGAAGACATTCCCATCTCGAGTACGGCCAGATCGTAATCGCCAGGTTGATGGCCTTTACTCACCAGCTGCAAAACTGAAAGCGGCAGGCCGAGGCCATTGTTATAATTGCGTTCGCTCTTAAGGATGCGACTGCCGGCCAGGGCGAGCACATGCGCCGTCAACTCCTTCGTAGTTGTCTTGCCGGCACTGCCGGTGATGCCCACCACCGGACGCGCCCATTGCTCATAAACCTTGCGGGCGAGTGTTTGCAGCGCCGCAATCACGTCATCCACCAGCAGGAGCCGTCCGCTCAAGGCCTGCAATTGTTCGTCGCCGGCGACGCTTTCACGCCGCGCAACCGCGGCGATCGATCCGTTGGAAAACGCCTGTGCGATAAAACCGTGGGCATCCGCAAAAGTGCCGTTGAAGCCCGCTCGTTCATAATCCGGCTGGGACAAAGCAAAGAACAGCTCGCCCGCGCCGGCCGTCCGGGAATCAATTGAGAAGTCAACTATTTCTTTGTCAAACAACTCAGCGCTCAGACTGTCCGTCGTGGCGCTCATCAACTTTGCTGCCGTCTTAATGTTCACGTCTGCTCATCCGGTATGACTCTCTTCGCGAACCTAATTTATTGATCTCAGCGCAGGTTTGGACTTCCGCCTTTAGGCGGAATGTTTCCCATTGTTCAGCCGCCTGAAGGCGGGAACTCCAAACAGAGCTGCTTATTTCAGGCGCAAGCGAAAGCTTGAACTCTGAACGAACTCCTAAACTAATTCGCGCGGCCAAAATCGACGCGCACCACCAATCCCGGATCAACCTCAGCGCCGGGCTCAGGGGTTTGCCGCGTTGCATGCCCTTCACCGCGCGCCTCCAGACGCAAGCCGAGCTGCTGGCACATCCGCACCACGTCGCGCACACTCTGCCCGCGCAGGTCCGGCATCAAGGCCGCGCGCTTTGTAGCCACTGCGAAAACCACTTCTTTCGTTTGACCGCTAAAACTACGGGCCGCAATTTTTGGCAAAGTGGCCTCGCGCGCCTTAGTCTGCAACTGCTCTTCCTTTACTTGTTGCGGCGAGGGCCGCGACGTCTGCGCGGTCAACGTAGTGCTGGGCTTAAGCTCAACATCCGGCGAGATGCTCAAGTCAGGCAGTATCTGTTCGGCAATCTCGCGAAAGACCGGAGCGGCGACATCGCCGCCGTGGTATGAACCCTGCGGCTCGTCGATGACGACGATGATCACTACGGCGGGATTGTTGACCGGGGCAAAGCCCACGAACGAGCCAATGTATTTCGTCGCTGAATAGGCGTGTGTCTTGGGATCAATCTTCTGCGCGGTGCCGGTTTTGCCGGCCGCGGTATAGCCGTCCAGTTGCGCCTTGCGCGCGGTGCCGTGCAGCGTCACCCCCTCGAGCATGGTGCGCAAGGCCGCGGCCGTTTCGGGTTTCAGGGCCCGCCGCAGTTCCGGTTTCGCCTGAAACGTCACGGCCCCGTCGGGCGAACGCAACTCGCGCACGAGATGCGGCTTGACGAGCATCCCATCGTTCGCCAGCACGCAATATGCGGTGGCCATTTGCAAGGGTGTCACGCCAATCTCCTGACCGATGGCCAGCGATCCAATAGAAGAAGGTTGCCAGCGATTCAAGGAACGCAGAATCCCGGGCGACTCGCCGGCTAAATCGATGCCCGTTCGCGAGCCGAAGCCGAGCCGCTTCATATAGTCGTACATCGATTCGTTGCCGACCAAAAGTCCCAGCTTGATCGCGCCCACGTTGCTGGACTGCGCCAGCGCATCGGCAATAGTCAGCACCCCGAACGGTTTGTGATCGTGAACCAAACGGCCGGCGACAGTAATCTGGCCCATCTGGCAATCGATCTTGTCTTCAGGCTTGACCAGACCCTTCTCAATCGCGGCTGAGTACGCCACGATCTTGAAGGTCGAACCAGGCTCATAGATATTTTGCAGGGCGCCGTTCACCCGCGCCTCGGCGGAATATTTCTGAGACTGGTTAGGATCAAATGAAGGCGCGTTAGCCAGCGCCAGAATTTCTCCGGTTCGCGGATCCATCACGATAGCCGTGCCCGATTTAGCATGAGCGCGCTCTACCGCCGCGCCCAGAGCCTGCTCAGTACGGTACTGGATTGTCTGATCAATCGTCAGCACCACCGTCTGTCCCGGGTTCGGCTGGACCTCATAACTTTCAAAGGCGCGCCGGTCTCGGTCCATCTCCAGATAAACCTTGCCCGCCTCGCCGCGAATCTTTTCGTTATAGAATTGCTCGACTCCGCTTAACCCAGCCTCTTCCATCCCCACAAAGCCGAGCACGTGAGCGGCGAGCGAATCGTTCGGATAAAAACGCTTCGGCTCCTTGCGCGAATAGACCCCCTTGAGCTCCATCGCGTCCACCTTCTTCGCTAACTCCACATCGACCCGCCGCGCGATCCAAATAAACTGCTTGCGGGCATCGATCGCCGCGTCCAGACGCTGGGCCAGCTCGTCGCGATCCTGTCCGGTGATCGCCGCGATCCGTTTCGCGGTGTCTTTGGAATTTACGATTTCGCGAGGGTCTGCGAAGAAGGATGCCGTCTCGAGGCTGCGGGCCAACTCGCGCCCCTGTCGATCGAGCACCGGCCCGCGGGTCGCGCTCGTCTCAATGGAACTCTGCTGCTGATTTCTGGCTCGGGCAATGAGCTCATCGTGCTGGCTGACTTGCAGTTGCACCAGCCGAGCCCCGATTAACAGCATCCAGCCCACCAACCCGATCGCTACAAAGAGCGCGCGCCGGTGCGAGTTGCCGGACCGTGACGCTTCGTTGGCGGTAGAACGACGGGGCATTCAGGACTCCAGATACTACGTTCAAGTGAGCGCCTTCGCGCCCAAATCGGATTGGCTTGTTGCCAGCCAGGTTCATCAGGGTTTCGGCTGCCGAATCAATTTTCCTTCAGCATAATGCGCCAATGGCGCGGCGGTCGTGCTGGCAGGCGGGGGCGGATTCTTCTCGATTGAACTCTTGGCAGTTCTCTTCAGCGGATCAATTTGCGCAGCCTGCATCGGTTGCATCCCGAGTTGACGCGCGGCCCGTTCCAGGCGTGCCGGGCTGGCAGCGGCTTCCCGTTCCAGCACAAAGCGGCGCTGATCTTCGCTCAATTGGCTGCGGACCTTGCGCAAGTTCTCGGTTTCATATCCCAGCTTGAGCGCCGCAAAGTGCTGGACGCCGGCATAGACAAAGCCACTAGCCAAAGCCAGGCCGCAGAGCAAGAGCAACCCGAATCGAACGAGTGCCCCCGCATCGCGTTCGCGAGCAACTCGTGCGTTTCGCTGTCTTGATGGAATTCTTCTCACCATCTCAACTCTCCAGAATGTTTTCCGTTAGTTCGGTGTTTAAGAGCTTCTGACAAACGCGCAATTTTGCGCTGCGGGCTCGCGGGTTGGCGGCAACTTCTTCCTCCCCGGCGATGATTGGTCGTCGCGTCAAAATCTCCACTGTCTGTAGAGCGCCACACATGCATTGGGGCAGACGCGGTGGACACTGGCAACGACCCGAGAGCTTCCCAAGCGTTCGCTTGATGATTCGATCTTCAAGCGAGTGAAAACTGATTACCGCAAGACGCCCGTCTGGCTCTAAGAGGTCAACCGCGTCGGTCACGAAACGATCAAGGTTTTCGAGTTCGCTGTTGACCGCTATGCGCAACGCTTGAAACGTGCGCGTGGCGGGATGGATCCTCCGTTGTTTACCAAATCCGACTGCGCGTTCTACTAATGCGGCGAGGTCGCGAGTCGTTTGAACCGGCGTGCCCTGCTCCCTTTTCTCTACAATCCAACGAGCGATGCGGCGCGACCGGCGTTCTTCACCATACTCAAAAATTATCTGCGCAATTTCTACTTCGGAAAGACGACCGAGCAACTCTGCCGCGGTTTCCACACCAATCGCAGCGTCCATACGCATGTCGAGCGGCGCGTCATGCCGAAAACTGAATCCCCGCGTCGGCGAATCCAGCTGCAACGACGAAACCCCCAGGTCGGCGAGAATGCCGCGCGCTTGCTTAACTTCCGCAGTCGCGAGGACCCGCGTTATATCGCGAAAGTCAGCATGCACGGCGCGGAAGCGCGACCCAAATCGCGCCAATCGCTTCCTCGCCAGTTCGAGCGCTTCGTCGTCACGATCGATACCCAGCACTTGCGCGTCACGAGATGTTTCCAGAATTGCTTCGCTATGCCCGCCCAGGCCTACCGTGCAATCGACAAACATCCCGCCCCGCTCCGCTGCGAGCAACTCGATCGTCTCTCGAAGTAGCACAGGGCGATGGGCCAGCGTGCCCCTGCCCCCCAAAGGCTCCGCCATCACCACCGCCCCATGATCTCGTTCAAAGAACTAAAAGTTTGCAGTAAGCTGTGAGCAGTTAGCAGAACACCGACAACCGTTGACCTGGCAGCGTGTGATTTCACCTCATCCGATCTTACTGCTTACTGCTCACCGCTCACCGCTCACCGGGTTTCAAATCCCCAGCCGCGCGATTGCTGCTTCGTCTTCCTCTGAATAAGGATCCGAAAGCAGACGTTGCTGGAACTTCTCCAGCTCCCAAACTTCCAGATACGTCAAATAACCAAGCACCACCACGTCGCCGACAACCGCGGCGCTCTTTCGCAGCAGCGGATGAATCAATACCCGACCCTGGGTATCCATGGACGACTGCTGGCCGTAGTAGTTCGTCCTGTCAAGGAACTTTCGCCGTGCCGGATCCATGGAAGGCAATAACGACAGCCTCTGTTCGATCGCCTCCCACTCGGGCATCGGATAAATCCGCACGCAATCGCCGCTCAAGCTGGTAAGATAAAAAGCTGAGCCATACTTCTCTTCGACGTAACGTCGAAAAAGCGTCGGCACTTTGAGCCGGCCCTTGGAATCGATTCGCGCTGTGTAATTGCCTCGCAACATGGGGTGCGGTTGGGGGGAGTAAAAGAGACGGCTCTGCGATTCGCGCTACTTTCAGGTCTGGTTCGTGTCGTTGAGGCCACCTCACTCCACTTCACTCCACCGGCGCATCCTACGCCCGTATTACGGGCCTGTCAAGAGTTTTCACGATTTTTTTTCGAGGTGAATTGGCGTTTCTTTCGCTGGACTATTAGCAGCTCGCCGTGTCGGGAGTACTAATGAATGCTGTCAATCAAACGGTATGGAGCACACATTGGATGGCCCTTTGCAAGTCATTGACGATCCTTTGGGAAGGGATTAGTCTCTCTTGAACTCATCATGAGGACCGACTCCCAATCGACATCAGTTACTCTACGAGGACGGTTGATCTCGTTGCAGATTCGTTGAGCCATCTACTACCGATTTCGTTTGCGAAGACAAGATCTACTTCAAGCTGCAAACCAAAGAATTTGAGCGACTGGCGCCCTACTTTCGACCCGACCAAATTTCAAGAGACTAGAAGACGATGCCTCTGATACAGTGTCCTGACTGCCAGAAAGAAATCTCGGACAAAGCACCAGCTTGCATTCACTGCGGCCGATCTCTAATCTCTCATCCGTCAAGGTATCGACCCGCACTAAAACAGAAACTAAATCAGACCGCCTGGCTGTTGTTTATCGCCGCAGTCTTGGTTGGAGTGGGCGCAACGAGCGCTGAGTCGCCTGCGCTATACGGAGTCGCGGGACTTTGCTTTCTAGCTGCGGTGGCCCTCGCCATCGCCTACTATCTGGTTTGAGAACTACTAGAAGATCGGCACACTGAACCTAACATGACTGGAATTCCTGCACTTCTGCTTTTGGGAGGATTGGCGGCCCTTGCCAATCTAGCGGGTGGATTGCTGCTCGCCTCTTCGGGTGCTCATCATCGCGAGACGAGGCTGCTGAAATATTTAATCGCGCTTGGTGCGGGTTTCATGCTGGCGGCAATTTTTATTGAGATGCTGCCGGAATCAGTCAGCCTGTGGAGCCTGAAGCTGATCGACACCCCGAGTGCCGAGGCCGCCGTGATTCCGATGACGCTCCTGCTCGGCGGTTATCTTCTGATTCAACTGTTCGAACACACGGTCGCTCCGCACTTCCACTTCGGAGAGGAAACCCATCCTGAACATCTGATCAAGCCTTCAGCCGCGTACGCGGCCATGGGTGGTCTGACAATTCACACATTCTTTGACGGCGTCTCGATCGCGGCAGCCTTTTTGACGAATCTGAAGGTCGGCTTGTTGGTTTTCATAGCCATCATGCTGCACAAGGTGCCGGAAGGATTCACCGTGGCTTCGATCATGTTGGCCTCAGGCCGGTCATCGAAGAAGGCCGCCGGCGCTGCGCTCGCGATTGGGGCGGCTACGTTCGCCGGCGTGGTAGGCGTGGCGTTGCTGAACAGTCGCTTTCAGACTTCAGTCGCTTATGCGTTGCCGTTTTCGGCAGGCGTTACTTTGTACGTCGCATCCAGCGATCTGATTCCCGAAGTCAATCGATCAGAGGGGAAGAACCCGATGGTTTCGATCGTGGTGTTTGCGGGAGTTGCGTTGTTTTATCTCCTGCACCGACTGATCCCTCACTGAAAGACGACCAGCTGGGCGGTCATCTTAACGCAAAGCTCGCAAAGGCAATCCGCAAAGGAGCGCTAAGGACAACTCCTTTGCGTTCCTTTGCGAAGAACTTAGCGCCCTTTGCGTTTTCAAAATCCGTTTAGACTGGGCCCCGAAAAGAAAATGCCGCCTCGATCAAAGAGAGTGGCCGTCGTCCGTTTTGAATTCGACTAAAACCCGCGCGAACTGCACATGGCGCAATGATCGCAGGGCTTGCCACCTGGTTCGACTGAACACTTTTTTTCGCTTTCGAAAAATTCAACCAGTTCAGACACGGTAGCCTCTTCGACGCCAAAGCGTTCCTGGCTGGGGTGGTCGGTTGGAGGATTAAAGTCCCGCACCCAAGGCGAATGAGTTGCCGGGACAAACTGCGAAGGTGCCACGGAAGTTCCGCGCGACGTCCTGGGTAAGTTAGAAACCGTTGGTGTTTGGGTGATTGACGGCGAGACCGCCGCAGGGGGACCTGAGGATACAAAATCGATCAGCCGCGCCCGCGCCGGCTCAGTAGGTTGGTTGGCCGGTTGACCGATCATGGATTCAATGCGATCAAGTTTGTGCTCGAGATCGTGCAGACCTTCACGGATTGCCGACAATTCTTCTCGCGCCGGCGTGCTGCTCTTTGGCTGAGGCGTTGAACTGCCGGGCACGCCGCTGCGAGTTCCGCTCACCCGCCGCGCCACGCGTTCGGCGATCAACCTTGCTTGATCTTGATCGGTGCTCATGAGTCACTAACCAACTCGTTTAGAGGCGGGCCTTGTCCCGCCCGGTTGGCACAAGTGCTAATCCTAAACTGGGCCTGAGTGAAGGTTCAGCCTTACCAGTTCCGTCAACTTGCCTCGTCTTTCAAAAGATCGACGTGATCGACGACGCCAACGATAGCCGAGTCGATGGCCGCGCCTATTTTTCCGGTGGCGCTGGTCGATGCGCCCCAACCTTCCTGCACGATTAGAACAGTATCGCCGACTCCCGAGTCGACAGAATCCAGCGCTATCAGTGTATAGCCGGTCGCCTCACCTTCGGGAGTGATCTGTTCGCACAACATGATTCGCGCGTTATCGTACCGCGCGTTCTTCTGCGTGGCGACTACGTTCCCCAGGACCTTGGCCAGAA
The DNA here is from genome assembly GCA_033856735.1 of Blastocatellia bacterium. GTDB lineage: Bacteria > Acidobacteriota > Blastocatellia > Pyrinomonadales > Pyrinomonadaceae > UBA11740. Next base: position 2,520 of record JAWVEM010000024.1, on the reverse strand, counting down.
TCATTTTCCTTAAAGACGAACTTTGTACTTTGATCTTTGTACTGGACTTCCTAATCAAGCTTTAATCCAGAGTTTGAAACGCAGACACGGGCCGTTACCCAGACATCAAAGCTCAAAGCAACCAAGTACAAAGCTCTCTTAACCATTGAAGACATGCTTGTCCGAATCGACAATCCCCACAATCGTGCAATCCGTTGGGGTGTCCTCGCGCTTGAAGGGAAAGCTCGCTTCCTTGCCGCGGCACCAGAAGACCAACTCGCCTATGCCGGCGCCGGCAGCATCCACGGCGACTAACGGTTTGCCTTGCGGCGAAAGATTCTTGTCGAGAGATTGAACAATCAGCAGCTTGCGACCTTCGAGGGAAGGATTTTTTACTGTTGCGACGACGGTGCCAATGACGCGAGCGAGTTGCATTACGACTTACGATGAGTTGGTTGAGCCGTTGTTCCCGTTGCGGCTGATATATTTCTCAACCACGTTAATGAAAATATTTAGCCGCTCGTCGGTGCGCGCTTGCGCGTCAGTCAGTTCAGAGACCTTCTCAGCTAAGTCTGATACTCGCCGATCAGTCCGCTCTTGTGCCTCGGCAAGCCTCCCGACCATGCCCACGACGGCGACCACGGCATCCGAAAGATTCCGGTATTGCTCTTTCAGCACCTTATTATCAGCGGCTTGTACCTCACGCAGAATCTGTATGTCGGAAGTAAACTGCGCCTGCTGCTCGATGATGAACTCGATCCTTTGACCGATTTCTTCATTGGTCATTTTCACTCATCTCCCGTCGAGTTCAGGCGATATATCTACCGTATCGATCACGCCGACGACCGCGGCATCCACGGGCGCGTCTTTCATATTTTGCGCCAGGCGAGCACTCGATCCGGCGACGACCAGCACGCGTTCGTGAAAGCCGGCCCCAACCGTATCGACGGCGACGACATACCCGGTCGTGTCCGTGCCGTCGAGATTAACCGGGCGAACAATGAGCAGCTTTTTGCCTTCCAGCCGCGGATCCTTCTGCGATGCCACGACTGTGCCTACGATGCGGGCGATGATCATGCGCGGCTCTGGGCCGTGATCGGCATCGCCTCATCGACGCTGCCGTGAGGGCGTGGAATTACGTGCACGCTCACCAATTCGCCGACTCGACGCGCAGCCGCGGCTCCGGCATCCGTCGCTGCCTTGACCGCCGCCACATCGCCACGAACGATGGCCGTAACAAAGCCGGCGCCGATCTTTTCATAGCCGACCAAAGTCACGTTGGCCGCTTTGACCATCGCGTCGGCCGCTTCAATCATAGCCACGAGACCTTTGGTCTCAACCATTCCGAGTGCTTCCTGCATTAAGTTTCTCCTGAAGAAGTCTTTGGAAAACCGTAAAAGTAAATTTCGCGGATAGAATAGCACGAAGTGAACAGTTCTATTTGCCGCGCGCGATCAAGAGTCATTCAAGCGCGTTGCCTCGCTTAGCAGCTCAACCAACTCTTCTCGCGTCAGAGAGATCTTCCCGGCCCCGTTCGAAGTCGATGAAGAATACGTACGGGCCGCCGGACGATCACCGGTTGGGCACGACAGCGTCGTCTCATGTAAGTAACCGCAAGCCTGGCACCGGGCGCCTGAGTCGAGATACCCCGCCGCTTCGCGCACATTGATCAATTTTTCGATCGCATCCGGCGAAAGGTTCTTCGAGCCGCCGAGCATCCGCGAAAGAATCGCGATCTTCGCTGTGTGCTCGAGGGTTTCGAGACGATCGAAGGCTTGCCACAGATCCGATCCGTAAGCGACCGCTCCGTGATTCGCCATCAGCAAAGCGTTGTGATGCTTTACCAGAGGTTGCATCGCGTCGGTTAACTCCGCGGTCGAAGGCGTGCCGTATTCGGCCAGCGGCACACAGCCCAGCGTCAGGATCACTTCAGATAGTATCGGCTGATCGATTGCCAAACCGGCCACCGCGAACGCGGTCCCATGCGGCGGGTGGGCGTGACAGACGGCCTTCACGTCGGGCCGCTCGCGATAAATCAAAAGGTGCATGGCCAGTTCGCTGGAGGCGCGACTGTCATTCAACTGCCGGCCTTCGATATCGGTGACCGCGATCAGGTCGTCCGTCATCCTTCCCTTGCAAGTCATCGTCGGCGTCGCCAGGATCCGACCATCATCGAGCCGCGCGCTTACATTGCCGTCCGATGAAACGACATAGCTGCGCTCGTACATCAAATGGCAAATGCGTAGGAGGTCGCGTCTGGCGGTTTGTTCGTCCAACTATCGATCACTCTTTTCTTTTTCTAGCGCGGCAGAAAAGCGAACCACGCGTTTACACGAAGCAAGCCGAACTGAAGTTTTGTTCGTGTCCGGTCGTGTGACTTCGTGCCTTTCCCGAGCATAGCACACGCGTTTCAAGCAATGGCTAGAGCTCTGTGCTGTCGCTGGTTTCAATTTCTTCCAATTTATCGGGCCGGCGTTGAGCCTTAGTCAAACGCGCGGCCTGAGGTCGCGCTAGAAAATAAGACAGAGACTCGAGCGACGT
>JAWVEM010000023.1:0-7493 GCA_033856735.1 Blastocatellia bacterium | reverse complement strand
CCGTGGCCGAGATCGACGTGCGCTTTGGGAAACTCTTCCGGCAAAACCTCGACGACGCGATCGGGCGTGGGACGATTATTCATCATCTCCGTCTCGCTCCAGACGCTCGTCTCTTGATCGGTGACATGATTGCCGACGGGCGCTGGGGCGCCGGCGGAATGCTGTTCGCCGCCTCCGGCGATCATCGCCAGACCGTGTTCACTGGAGCCGATGTCGGTGGGATACCTGACCGCGATTTCTTCGCTCGTCTTACCATAACCGCCATCGGCCAGAGGCCTCTCGAGCAAGTTGAGAAATTGTTCTTTCAAGTCAGGCAAAGCGATCCGATCCTGCGGCCGCTTGGGACCGGCAACACTGGGAACGATGGTGCCGAGATCGAGTTCGAGCACGATGCTGTAGTCGCATTCGCCTTTGCGCGGGATGCCGAACATGCCCTGTGCTTTGAAATAATTTCGCACCGCGTCGATATGTTCGTCAGTGCGGCCGGTGGCTTTCAGATACAGACAAGTTTCTTCGTCCGGCGGAAAGTAGCCCATGGTCGCGCCGTACTCAGGCGACATGTTCGCGATCGTCGCGCGATCGGTTACCGTCAAAGACGCGGCGCCTTCGCCATGGAACTCGACAAACTTGCCGACGACCTTTGCCTTGCGCAGCATCTCGGTCACGGCGAGGACCAGATCGGTGGCGGTCACGCCTTCGTTTAGCTTCCCACTCAGGTGGACCCCAACCACGTCTGGCGTCAGAAAATAAACCGGCTGGCCCAACATCGCGGCTTCGGCTTCGATCCCGCCCACGCCCCAACCGACTATCCCCAGGCCATTGATCATAGTCGTATGCGAATCAGTGCCTACGAGCGAGTCCGGATAGTAGACATCATTCTTTTCCCAGACGCATTTGCCGAGAAATTCGAGATTGACCTGATGACAGATGCCTATGCCCGGGGGGATCACACCAAAGCCATCGAACGCCTGCATGCCCCACTTCAGAAACTGATAACGAGAGTTGTTGCGGCGAAACTCCATCTCCATATTTTTAGTGAAGGCATCAGCAGTACTCGCGAAGTCCACCTGGACCGAATGATCGATGACCAAATCGACGGGGACCAGCGGTTCGATCACGCCGGGGTTCTTGTTCAGCCGCACCACGGCTGAGCGCATCGCGGCCAGATCAACCAATAAAGGCACGCCGGTAAAATCCTGGAGGAGCACGCGGGCGACGACGAACGGCACTTCCTCAGTGCGTTCACCGTTTGGTTTCCAATTGGCAACGCTGCGCACGTCGTCCTCGGTAATTTTCTCGCCGTCACAGTTGCGCAGCACCGATTCCAAAACGATCCGGATACAGACGGGCAGTCTGGATATTGGCCCAACGCCTGCTTTCTCGAGCTGCGGCAGCGAGTAAAGGTGGCCGGTTTTTCCAGTCGATGGAGCGAAGGATCGGAACGAATCAAAAAGGTTATGTGGCATGGTTGTTCAAAGCTCTCGCCCTGTAGCTGAGCGCGCGAAAGACCGCGATCGGAAGCTGGGCGCTTCTCCTGGGGAAGAATTAAGTTCTGGGTTTATCAAATCTTAGTGTAAGAGCGCGCTCTTGTGATCGTCAAGCGATTAACCAAACGCGCATTGGTGAAAGTTCAAGGCATTAAGCAGAAGCACCACAAAGACACGAAGACACTTAGCAGAGGAAAAGCGCAGCAGTCGCGGCCTCTCCTTCATGCAGTCTAATGTTCTTTGTATCTTTGTGACTTCGTGGTTAATTTCTCACAAAGCTTCTGCGTCCAGCAAAAATGCACTACGAATTGCAGCACCCTGCTCGTTGCTGCCGCTTCTTCTCATCTGTTATAGTCAGGCTTCCGAAACCTTCCCCTGCTGATTTGCATACGATCTTTTTCCGCGCACCAATGCGCCGATCGACGCAGTTTACCAAGGAGCCCAATCATGCCGAAGAAAACGCCGGAATCTTTTAATTATCTCGCCAACGATCCTGACTTCGTCCCCGATCCGGAAATTGAAGAGTTCATGGAGGAAGAGATCGCGCATGCGCCGAAAGATCCTGAACTACTGGCCCAACGCCTGCACAATAACACCGCAGCCTCGCCGCGGGACGCGGGCGGCGACATCGACGCAGCCTGGGAAGATGTGAACGAGAGTGGCTCAGAAACCTTCGCCGGCGACAGCCCCACGCCGGATCAATCCATGGTCGAAGAGAACGCCAGAGCCATCGGCGTCAGCTTCGAAGACAACGAAGAGCTGGAGTTTATTGACAAGATCGAACGCCGCGATCGAGATCGATACGAGCTGGAAGAGCAATCCAAAGCGAGCGAGGATTCGATCTAAAGATTCTCTTGCCGGCCCGCCTCACGAACCGGCCGGAAAACTCGAACGGGGTTGCAGGGTCACACTCTTAATCACAACTTTATCTGAAGGCCTCGGAGTTCCCTGCTCTGTCGGGGCGTGCATGATTACTTCCGCATTGTTGACGCCGTCGATCACGCGTCCAAACACCGTATATTTCTTGTCGAACGCCGGCTGCTTTTTCAGCGTGATGAACCACTGGCAGTTGGCCCCGTTGATGTCGCCGGTGCGCGCCGCGCCGACAGTACCGCGTTCATAAGGAATGTCGCTGAACTCCGCCGGCACGTTTGCGTATGGCGAGTTGCCCGTACCATACACAGCCGCGTTGTTCCCCTTCGTCAAAGGATCGCCGCCCTGAATGATACCGAGACTCGCGTCGACGCGATGAACCGCAGTGCCGTCGTAAAAATGTTCGTTGATTAGTTTCTTGAAACGCTCAACCATCTTCGGCGCAACGTTCGGGTAAAGCTCGATCACGATCCGGCCAAAGTCAGCCGTTTCGATCACGGCGACCTGGGCATCAGGTTGTGGCTTCACGCCGGTTTTGGCGCTGGAATCTTTCGCTGCATTCGCGTCGGAATTCTTGCTCGTTGTGTTCGAACTCTTTTCGTTGCAGGCGCTGAAAGCGAGAACTAACAACACCAGCGCCATAGAAAGTTTGGTACCTGACTTTTTCACTAACAATCTCCTCCTCGAATCCGTTCCCGTCTTTCTCTGCGTCTTTGCGTGAAATGCGCGTTGCCAGCGAGAAAACAATCTCACGCAGAGGCGTAAAGACGCAAAGTCAGAACAGCTTCTTACTATCCAGCAGAATAGTCACCGGGCCCTCGTTCACCAACTCAACCGCCATCATCGCACGAAAGCTGCCCGTGGCTACCTCGCTGACGGCCGCTTGCATCTGTCTGACAAAGAATTCATACAAAGGCTGAGCGACTTCCGGCGCCGCCGCTTCAATCCACGACGGCCGCAGGCCGCGCCGCACATCCCCAAACAAAGTAAACTGCGAAACGATCAGAACGCCGCCGTTCGTTTCCTTAATCGAAAGATTCATCTTGCCTTCATCGTCATCGAAAATACGCAGCGCAGTTATTTTCTCGGCCAGGTAAGCCGCATCCAGTTTAGTATCATCACGGGCGACGCCCAAAAGAACCACGAGACCCGGGCCGATCTCGCCGACTGTTTCATCGTTCACTGTGACTTGGGCGCGCGTGACGCGTTGAACTACGGCTCGCATTTAAATCAGCCTTGAATAGCGAACCGAGCGGCGGGCGCCTTTGGCTCTCTTCTTCACTTCCAGGCGGAGTTCAGCCTTCTTGTCCCCTCGCGCAAAGAAAGAACCATTTTTCTTTTTCGCCGGATCGTAATAGCCCAGGTAGCCGCCCGGATTAACTCCGAAAGATAACAGGGTCTTTCCCTTATAGGTGCGGCCGAGAAAATCGTTGCGTCCGCCTCGTTCGTCACTGGCGGTGAAGTAAAGCGGCAACAGGAAATTCGAAACCCTGACACCGTCAACCTCATAGCTTTCATCCTGGACCGCATCACACATCTCATACCAATGAAAGACCTTCTTGCGGCGATCTTTCGGGTTCGGCCCAACCACGAGAAGATTCGCTTCCGGATCGCCGATCAATTCCAACGCTTCGTGCGACAGCGTCACGCTCCAATCCTCTTGCAACTGTTCCGACAGCTCGACGAAGACGAACCCGTACGGAATGCCACGGTCATTCTTATCGTGATAACCGAGCGCATCTTCGACGTCGACTTTGTCCCAGACATAGATGACCGCGTCGCCGCGCATATCCGCCAGGCTATGCTTGGTTGGCTTCTTCTCGCTCTTCCCCTCAAGTCTGAGATCGGCGCCCACACTCCAGTACGGTTCAAAGTCATGAGCGATTTGCCGATTGATGGCCCGGATGGCAACTTGCAGCTCTTCATCCGTGAGTTTGCCATTGGTGTGATTGATGATTGAAATGATCATTCGACTTTCCTCCTTTGAGAGTGGCGTTGCTTAATTTGCAATCGCAGAGTACTGATTTGAATTCACGAGGTTGCGCAAGAATAGGGGATCAGCGGCTGGCTGACAAGCAGAATACGTCGCTGGGCCGGCGCTTATTTTTTTGGCGGTCGGCTGGGTCGAATCTCGACGCGGCTGGGCAGCGCACATCGTGGGGAACTGTAAGCGACTATGTCCTTATCCGGGTTCGCGCGGGCCCCACCGCGGTACTTCTTTAGGCAAGAGACGCGGCGCCGAAGTTTCGTTTCATCGCGGGCGATGCCCGGAAGAACGACGAGACCGTCGCCGACCTCAAGACTATTTGAGCATCACCGTGACACTGGCGCGGGACGCGCTGAACTATGGCTCGCATTGCGGATAGAGCCTATGCTACCGCCCAATAAATTTGTAGATAACAATCCCGTTAACCTTCACGGGCATGCCACCCACGATTGTTGGCGAGAACCGGGACTGATATGCCGCCGACTCAGAGGCCTTCATCAGAAGTCGCGGTCCTTCAACCGCACATGCTCGGATAACGGTTCCCAATTCATCGATAAGCACGCGGACAGTGACGTTGCCCGAAACGCGCTCTGCCCTTGCCTCGGAGGGATAATGAGGCTGATAGAGATTCAGCGCGCGTCCGTTTACAACTCCGGCCGAAATAAGTTCTGCCGTAACGCCTCGATTATTGGTTAGCTCAAGCGCGCGGGTTTCCATGTCCTCGGCTTCCTGCAAGCGCCTGGTCTTCCGCAACAGACAGGCATAACGCTCCAAGGCGTCCGCAGTCGGTTCTGCCGAGCCTTGTTTCTTTCTGACCTCTACCAGTCTCTGATAGAGAGGTTCACCTTTCTTGTAGTCTCCCTGAAATTGATAAAATTCCGCCAAGTTTCTAAGTGAACGCGCGACGTCCGGATGTTCTTCTCCCAACACTTTTTCTCGGATTGCGAGAGAGCGCCGGTAGACCCGCTCGGTATCTGAGGCCCGCCCAAACCGATAATAAACAAGGGCCAACCTATCGAGCACGTCACCGAGCTTCGCGCTATCGACTCCTGCCGTTCGTTCGTAGGTATGCAACGCTCGTTCAAATAGCCCTTGAGCTTCAGAGTCCTGACCTCTTGAGAACTGTACCTCCGCGAGATTAGTAACGGCCGCCACAATCTTATCGTCGTCCTTAGGGAGGACTCGTTCCCTAATCTGAACAACCCGCCTGGCGATTGGAAGCGCTTCATCGTACTTTCCCGCCTCGTAAAGCGAGACCACGGATTGAGCCAATCGAGACGCCTCAGCTAGTTCCGCTGACTGTTCATTAGGCCGCGACTGTTGCGGGCTTGCTGAACTCCCCTGACCCGGAGCGGAAAGTATTAGGACGAAAAGAACTGGGACGATTCCTCTCATAGATCCTCCTCTATTTTTTTGGTGGCCGGCTGGGTCGAATCTCGACGCGGCTGGGCAGCGAGCGATCGTCGTGATGAAGGAGGTCGACGACCACTCTCGCGATGTCTTGCGGCGTCAACTGCCAACTCTTCTCTTCGCTGGCAGAGTCACCGCCGAATTCAGTATTCACTGAGCCGGGCATGATGTAACTGACTTTGATTCCTTCATGACGAACTTCCTGCATCAAGGCTTCGCTAAAACCGTTGAGGCCGAATTTGGAAGCATTGTAAGCGGCCATGCGGGGGTGCGGATTCGCGCCGGCAAGCGAAGAGATGTTGATGATGTAGCCGCCGCCGCGCCGCCGCATCTCCGGGATCGCTTCGTGGCAGCAATAGAACGCGCCAAATAGATTCGTTTCCAGCACGGCGCGAAAATCTTCAGCGGAAGTTTCTGCGACCGTCTCAAACATCCCGATGCCGGCATTGTTAACCAGAATATCGAGACCGCCAAATTGCTTGACGGTGTAAGCGATCAGAGCCTGAACTTGTTCGTAGCTGCGCACGTCGCAAATAAAACCAGACGCGTTAGCTCCGAGCTCACGAATCGCTTGGTCCATCTCGTCCTGTTTTCTGGCCGCGATACAAACAGAGAGGCCTTCGCGCAAGAGGGCTTCGGCGATCGCGCGGCCGATGCCTTTCGTGCCGCCGGTAACGATTGCTGTTTTGCCTTTGAGATTCATAGATCTCTAAACCACGTTTAGAGGCCGGACTTGTCCGGCCCACTGAATTGGCGCACAAGTGCGCCACCTAAACATCACCCTTCAGCTTCTCTCGCAGCCGCTCATTCACAACTTTCGGATTCGCCTTCCCTTTCGACGCCTTCATCACCTGCCCGACAAAGAACCCAAACAGAGCTTCCTTACCTGAGCGATATTGCTCCAATTGGTTTGGGCTTGCGGACATCACTTCATCAATCACGCGATCGATTTCACCGGTGTCGCTGACCTGAACCAAGCCCAGTTCGGCGACCACCGCGGCGGCAGACTTGCCGCTGGAGAACATCTCGACCAGAACATCTTTGCCCTGCTTGCCGCTTATCTTGCCTTCGTCGATCAGACGCACCAGCGCCCCGAGTTCCCCCGCCGAAATCGGCGACTTGTCAGCCGTCAGGCCCGCAGTTTCTAACTCTCGCGACAGCTCAGAGCGGATCCAATTGGCCGCCGCGCGCGCGTTGCCGCTGGCCTCCGCCGCCCTTTCGTAATAGTCGGCTAGCGATCGATCGCCGGTCAATTGAGCGGCGTCCGAGAAAGACAAACCGTAGGTCTCGCTAAACCGTTTGGCTCGCGGGCCAGGCAGCTCAGGCAAACTCGCGCGCACCTCCTCGATGAAATCCTCAGATACGACCAGCGGGGGAAGATCGGGCTCGGGAAAATATCGATAGTCGTGCGCATCTTCCTTCGAACGCATGGGCCGCGTCTCGGCCAGCTTTTCATCCCACAGCAATGTCTCCTGAACCAGATGCCCGCCGGATTCCAAAGTCTTGATATGCCGCTCGACTTCAAATTCGATCGCGCGCTGCATGAAGCGAACTGAGTTCAGATTTTTCAACTCGACCTTGGTGCCAAAGGTCGTGTCGCCAACGCGGCGCACGGACACGTTCGCTTCACACCGCAGGTTTCCTTTTTCCATGTCTGCTTCCGAGGCGCCCACCCATTGCAAAGCCCGCCGCACGTGGTTGACGTAGTCATAAGCTTGCCAGGAAGTGCGGAAGTC
>JAWVEM010000022.1:0-2818 GCA_033856735.1 Blastocatellia bacterium | reverse complement strand
GAGCAGCGCTTGGTAATCAACATCCAAATGCGCGGCCAACGAAGCCGCGAATGCATCCTTCTCGTCAGCCGATAATTTCTGTCCGCGGGCGAAGGCATGAATTTGCCCGAGCGCGTTTTCACGCGCGTCGAGTTCCCGCAGATCTGTCTGGATGTCCTGCCCGGTAAGTTTCTTCAGATCCAGAGCTTTGCCCCGCCCTTTCCAAAGCAGGTACGAGCACATCAGATCGAAAACAGGCCGCTGATAATGAGAGTAGAACGTCGTCAAATAGAGCGTCACCGGAACTTCGAATTCCTGGATTAGCGGGAAAGCCCGGCGATAGAAATCGGAAAGGCCGTCATCAAAAGTGATCGTTACCGCACGGTCCGGCAAGTCGTTTCGGTAAAGCCGCTCAACAGCCTCACCGAGTGGTAACACAGCGCACTTTGATCTCTTCAGCAACTCCAGCCGATCGCGAAACAGATCCGCGGAAATGAACTGCGAGCCGTTGAAGAGATGTTCGTCGGTCAGAGAAACGCCGTGATAGGCGAGAATCAAGAGTCTTTGCCGGCGCCAACGACTGTTGTGCACCAGCGTGGAAACGCCAGTGGATTTTAGAGATTTTAGCGCGGCTTGCTTGAACTTCTTTAGCATGATCATTTGGCGGGCTCAGCGACAGTCGAACGATTTCGTTTTACGAGCAACAGGAGGGTTTCAGTAAGGCTTCGCACTGCCAATCTCCCGGCCGGCAGGGCCGACAAAACCAGAAGCGAAACCGCCACAGTTAATGCGAACGCGATGCTTAAGCGTGCGAATAGGACTGGCACGGCGCTCAACCATGATCGGCAAAGAAAAAGTGCCGCAAGCGAACAAACGGAGGCGGCCGCGACCGGCGCGATTGTGCGATAGAAGTCGATGGTGCGCACGGGCCCACGCCGACCCACGTACCAGAATAAGAGCGGAGTCGCGATGCACAGATCGGCCACGGCATAAGATGCGGCTACGCCCGTCGCTCCCCAGGGCAAGCCGGCAATGATGGAAACGATTGCGATCGCTCCTCCGATCAGTCCCCAGTGAAACAACTCTCGCGTGCGGCCCTGGGTCGAGAACAGCCACCACGCAGTTTTAGTCACCGGTTGAATCATGGCCGCGATGCCGAGCAGCATGAAAATCCGTCCCGTCTCGCGCCACTGCGGTCCTAACAAAAGCTGTACCATCCAATCCGACGTCGCGATCATCAACGCCCCGAGTGGCATTGTGATCATCACAATCTTTTCCAGAATCTTCAGGTAGGCGCCACGATAGCGCTCGGGCTCGTCAGCCAACCGACTCAACGCCGGGACTGCGACGGCTGCCAGCGGCGCGTTGATTTGCTGCATCGGCATCAACAACATTTGGTAAGCCCGCGAGTACACGCCCAGTTGATAAGGGCCCCAGAATTTTCCGATCAACAGGTTATCCAGGTTCCGCGAGAAGAAAGTCATCACATTAAAGCCCGTGAGATTCCCCCCGTATGACAACATCGAACGAAGACCGACGCCCCGCCCCGGCAATCCCGGACGCCAGCGGCAAACCGCCCACACGCCAATCACCATCACCACCGTCATCACCATTTGATTCAGCACCAGCGACCAATAACCCGCGCCGTATGAAGCAGCCGCAACCGCGGAAGCAAATCCGATCAGTAAAGCTACAACCTCGACCACGACGATCGCGGTAAAACGCATCTGTCTTGTTAGAATCGCTTCGTGTTGAATGGCGAGACCGGCAAACAGAATCGTCACTCCATAGCCGGCAGTGATTCCAATCAGACGAGGCTCATGATAGAACCAGGCGAGCAGCGGACCGCTGGCGAAAGTTACCAGCATGATCACCACGCTCAGCAGCATGTTCACCCAGAAGAGAGTGCTGACCTGTTGATGGTTCAGCTCGGACCATTTCACCGTAGCCGTTGACAGGCCGAGGTACTGAAACATGCCCACGAAATTAATCAGGATCGCGACCATGCCAATCAGGCCGTAGTCTTCAGGCTTCAACAAACGCGCCAGCACGATGGTCGCTAGCATGCTGAAGACAAACTTGAAGCCCTGCGCGGTCATGGTCACCGCTCCGCCGCGAGCCGAGCGACCAGCCAAATCGCCTTGCAAGTGATCGGTTCGAAAGTGACTATTTTCGTCAGTGCTCGCAGATCGCAGCTGTTTTGAAGTCTCAGGATTCATTTCGGAAAGCGTGTCTCTGAAGTTGGCTCGAGTGGTGGGCCACAGTCAGGAAGGGCGGCAGGTTTGCCACGATCAGTATACAGGATCAAGTCGGCCCTGAATCCATCTAATTTTGGCCCAACACCGGAAATTTTTCTCCGAATGCATCCATTTTCCCGTTAGAATCAAGAGTCGAGCGCCGCCACTGGCTCGGCAACTGGAGATTTGTCCTGAAACCATCTGATTCGAACATGCGCGTGTTGCAGTTCGCGCCCAGAGTTTGTTGGCCGCTCGACACCGGAGCGAAGTTGCGGAACTATCACCTCGCGCGGGTCCTCGCGAAACGAGCGAACGTCTCGCTCCTCGCCTTTACCGACCACCAACCGCCGTCGGACAACCTGGAAAAGTTTTACGATCGAGTCATCGCCGTCGAACGGGATTCGGCCTACACGTTAGCCAAGCTTGTGCGCGGCGCCTTGGGACAGACACCTCTGCCCATGCTCAACTACACAACGCATTCGATGAAGCAAGCGCTGCAGCGCCTTCTAAGCGAACGGGATTTTGACGTCATCCAGATCGAAAGTATTCATCTAATGTCCTACCTGGAGATAATTTGGAAAGCCCGCAAACGACCCGTCGTG
>JAWVEM010000021.1:0-4851 GCA_033856735.1 Blastocatellia bacterium | reverse complement strand
CCATCCTGCAGGATCCGCTTACCGGGGAGATTATCGATCCCGCTAACGGTCGGACCGATCTACAGCTTGGAATCATTCGAGCGGTTTCACCGGATACATTCAACGAGGACAGCCTGCGGGTTTTGCGGGCGGCGCAGTTTGCCGCCAGGTTCGAGTTCACAATCGAGCCTGAAACCGTGGCCCTGTGTCGCGCGATTGATCTTTCGGACTTACCGAGCGAGCGCGTCTGGGGCGAAATGGAGAAGCTTCTGCTGCACGCTGTACACCCGTCGATTGGTTTGCAGTGGTTGCGCGATCTCGGCGCCATCGATCAGCTTTTTCCCGAACTCAAAGCGCTGATAGATATGCCGCAGGATCCCGAGTGGCATCCGGAAGGCGACGTCTTCGTTCACACCTGTCTGGTAGTCGATCGAGCGCGCGAGTTGATTGATGATCTTCCGTACGCTAAACGGGTCACGGTAATGCTGGCGGCCCTGGCCCATGACTTCGGCAAGCCCGCGACAACTGAATTCGTCGATGGACGTCTGCGATCGCGCGGACACGAGGAGGCGGGTATCGAGCCGACGCTCAGTTTTCTCGACCGACTGAACCTTCACACCCTCGACGGCTACGACGTGCGCGCGCAGGTAGTCGCGCTGGTGCGCGATCATCTGAAGCCGGGCGAATTTTTTAAGAAGCGCGAAGAAGTCGGTGACGGCGCTTTTCGTCGCCTGGCGCGCAAATGTGAACTCGATCTTTTGTATCGCGTGGCGAAAGCGGATTCACTGGGCCGCAATGCTGATCGGGTTCCGCGCGAGCAGTGGTACGACGCTGAAGCGCAGGAGTGGTTTATCGCGCACGCTCGCGAGTTGGAAGTTGAATCGAAAGCGCCCGCGCCGCTCTTGCTGGGCCGCCACTTATTGGAGATGGGCCTGGCGCCGGGCCCGCGCATTGGCGAAATTACGCGCGCGGTTTACGAGATGCAATTGGATGGCCGGGTTGGCGCTTTGGATGACGCGATCGGAGTTGCTAAAGAGATGATGTCCACAGATTACGCAGATTACACAGAGAGAAAAAATTAGGGGAGCAAGACTTCAGAAGCTGTGCGATCATTCTCTCATCGGGTTTATGGCCGGGGAGCAGAGAATCGGACAGTGATGATGAAGGATTTCCCTGAACGAGATCCAAGGACGTATGCGATCATTGGCGCTGCGATGGAAGTGCACAAGCAGCTTGGTTGTGGTTTTCTCCTCAATTTCGGAGCCCGAAGTCTTGAACATCGCCGATTTGTTTTTTCCAAATCTGTGAAATCTGCGTAATCTGCGGATTATGTTAAAGTATCGCCCGATGATTGACCTTCAACTTACCGACGACCACGAAGCCCTGGTGCAGACCGTGCGCGAGTTCGCGCAAAAGGAAGTCGCGCCTTTCATCAAAGAATGGGATGAGAAACAAGAGTTCCATCGCGAAATCTTTGACAAGATGGCCGAGCTGAATTTGCTCGGTGTCTGCATTCCCGAAGAGTACGGCGGCGCCGGCTTTGATTACATCTCGCTCGGCCTGGTCTGTGAAGAGCTGGAAGCCGTAGACACTTTCCTGCGCGTGGCGATGTCGGTGCATACCGGTCTGAATTCGTTGACGCTCTACACCTGGGGCACCGAAGAGCAGAAGCAAAAATTTCTGGCGCCGCAGGCGCGTGGCGAAAAGCTGGCGACCTATGGTTTGACCGAACCGGGAGCGGGATCAGACGTGGTCGGATCGCGCTCGACGGCCCGGCGCGAAGGCGACGAATATATTCTCAACGGCGAGAAGATGTGGATCAGTCTGGCTGACACCGCCGACAACTTTCTTTTCTTCTGTTGGACCGATGAAGAGAAGCGCAAGAACCGCGACCACTCAGGCATGTCCTGCTTCATCGTCGAACGCACGATGAAAGGATTCACTTCCGGAACGATTCACGGCAAGCTGGGTATTCGCGCCGGCAACACCGGCTACTTTTCTTTGCAGGATGTGCGCGTACCCAAAGAGAATTTGGTCGGCGAAGAAGGCGAAGGATTCAAGATCGCCATGTTCGCGCTTGAGCAGGGAAGGTTCACCGTGGCCGCCGGCGCCACCGGTGTGATTCGCGCTTCGCGCGATGCGTCAGTAGCCTATGCCCTTGAGCGCGAAACCTTTGGCACCAAGATCGCGAATCATCAACTCGTCAAACAAAAGATCGCCAACATGGAAGCCGACTATCAGATGAGCCGTTTGCTTTGGCTACAGGCGGGTTGGCTGAAGAATGAAGGGAAGGCGAGTGGCCGCGCCACGAGTTTGGCAAAGTGGCAGGCGACCGTGCGCAGCGAAACCGCGGCCTCAATGGCCATTGAAGTCCACGGCGCCAACGGATATTCAAATGATTACCCGGTCGAACGTTACCTGCGCAACTGCAAAGCCGCGGTCATCTATGAGGGCACGCGCGATATTCACACTCTGATGCAAGCCGACTGGGCATTGGGATTGAAAAAAGAGAAACCCGCGCGAAAAAGTTTGCCGCCGTGGCGCTCAGCCGAAGCCCGTGGCGCGGTTGCGCTCTAGCGTGATTTTTCTCAACTAACTGTTTCGTGAATAGAGTCTCAGCCCAGGTTGGTGGATCCACAAAGTCGCACGAAAAAGACGAAGCCATTACTTGCGCGTGGTGGCCCGCTCGACAACGTCCTCGATCTCATCCAGGCTGAAAGGCTTGGTCACATAGGCGAATGCTCCCAAGTCAATCAACGCCTGGGGATCCTGTTCGCTGCCTTTGCCTGAAATCAAAATTACCGGAGTGGCCGAGTCGTGCTCCTGAATCTTCTTAAGCAATTCAACCCCGGTTAACCCCGGCATCGCGATGTCGGTCAAGATCGCGTCGTACTTCTCCACTTCAATATATTGGAGGGCCTCTTCGGCCATACTCGCGGTGTTGCAGTCGTATTTTTCGGAAAGGAGATCGAAAAGCATCCCGCGGATTGCGTCGTCGTCATCAACGATGAGTATTGTGGGCATGAGCACGTATTGTGAAAGGGCTCTACATCCCTTCGGTTGTTTCGTCAATCTCCTTCAAAAAAGGCTTATACTGACTAGCAACCTCGGCCGCAAATCCGCGTAAGCTACTTTATGTCAGTCACTAAACCTTTTTCTGCTTAATTTCACGGAGCCGAGACGCGGGGTCAGTTTCTGGCTTCGAACACACGATTAAAAGGTGTTTCAGTCGCGCGGCGAAACTGTTTGAATCCGCCCGCCAGAACCTTTTCGCGAATGGCCTCTTCCGACGCGACGGCCCCGAGCGCAGGCCCTTCGAGTGCGAGAGAGTTTGAGGTGCAACAGAGAGTTGAGGCTGCTGCGAAAGTTCGGCCAATAGGGTTGAAGTTCTCCTCGACAGTATTTCCGGCCATTGGTTCAACGATCAATGCGCTGCCGCCGGCGGCCAGCGCGGCCGCAGCCCGTCTGGCCGCGCCCACGGGGTCACCCATGTCGTGAAGACAATCAAAGAAGCAAACCAGGTCATAGTCCGCGCCCGGAAAAGTTCGCGCGTCCGCGACCTCGAACGTGACACGATCCGAAACGCCGGCAGTCGTGGCCGCTTCTCGCGCATGTGAAATTGAGCCTTCGTGATTATCGAAACCCCAGAAGCGCGAGTTGGGAAAAGCGCGGGCCATGATGATGGTCGAAGCCCCGTGACCGCAGCCGATGTCCGCTACTTTACCGCCGGCAGTTAGCTTTTCTTCAATTCCGGTGAGCGAGGGAATCCAGCTCGCAACCAGATGCGCCGCGTAGCCCGGCCGGAAAAACTTTTCCGTGCCGATGAATAAATCCGGATCGTGTTCGCCCCAAAGCATGCCGCCGCCTTTGCGAAAATGATCTTCAATGCGCAGAACCGCACCGGTCATGGCCTTGACCACAAAGAATCCACCGCCGACATAGAACGGACTTTGCTCGTCGGTCAATGCAACCGCCTGTTCCGTAGAAAGGTGGTAACGTCCGCTCTCCGGATCATATTCCGCATAGCCGCCCGCAGCCTGATTGATGAGCCACTCGCGCACATAGCGTTCGTTGGTGCTGGTGCGTTGGGCCAACTCAGCCGGAGTTACCGGCCCGGCCTCCGCCATCGCTTTGTACAGACCGAGCTTCTGCCCGATATAGGCCAGTGCAGAGCTAAGCGATGCGCCAAAATCTCCGACTACTTTGCCGAGGAACGCGTGCATTTTGTCTTCGTTGATGGACTGTGACTGACTGGTGGCGGACATAGTTGCACTCTCCGAATCTTCGCGTTGAATCTAAATGACCGTGGGTGTGGCGAGAGTTTTACGCCAATCGAGAGGTCAAGTCAACAGAACGAAGGCAGTACCCAGTGTGAGCCGAGAGCTTACGCTCAAGCACTCGGACGCAGTTCCTTACCGTTGACGTTGAATGGCTGACCCACGCGCTCGCGCAGGCGGCAGCCCTCTCATCACGCCAACAGAAATATCTCCGTACGCTCTTTTCCTGAAACGAAGGATGGCCCCACGAAAATGCATCACCACTTGACGGAGCGCCTGGTTTCAGCCGCTTCGCGTTTCTGCTACTATGGCGGCGCTTTCTTCATTCATTAGGCAACTCAGTCGAAATGAGACGGGCGCACAGAGCCTGCCACGGGAGACAAACGATGGGGTCAGAGTTAAGGACAGAGCGTGAGCTGTCATTGGATTTTTTGCGTGTGACCGAAGCCGCGGCGATCGCTGCGGCCCGGACAATGGGCCAGGGTGATCGTAAGTATTCCGATCAGGTCGCGGTCGAGGCGATGCGCGAAGTGATGGACACGGTCCCGATGCGCGGCCGGATTGTGATTGGCGAAGGCGAACGCGACGAAGCCCC
>JAWVEM010000020.1:0-8294 GCA_033856735.1 Blastocatellia bacterium | reverse complement strand
CGGGGGGAACAAATTAATGTCCCACAAGTGTCCCACAGGCGAACCGCGCGCTATGCTTTTATTGCTTGCATTGCGCCTATTGTGACTTCGTTTTGCTAAGTAATTTTGTAATCGTTGGGAGTAAAGGCGGGCTCAGTCAGCTTGGGAAGCTGGCACTCTACCATTGAGTTACGCCCGCTCAGCGAGGGAGAAGATTATTTCCTCGTCCATTGAAAGTCAACGGACGCAGATATGGGTAGTCTCCTACTTTGCGTTTGCGCTTCTTGATTTCACGCCGCGCCTTTGCGCGCAATTCTTTCTTGCTCGAATTTGTTTCACACAAAGTTGCAAGGCAAATACCGAAGCCGCTAAGAAACATCAAATTAGGACCCGACCCGAATATAAAACTGGTTCATGTTCAAATCACGAAGCTCGTTATTGCTGGTACCGCAGACGGCTCGTCCGCCTGGCCGCGAAGCGCGAACGATTTCGCTCCTCTGGTTCCGTGCGGACTCGAGCATCCGCGCTCCTTCAACCGGTAAACCGCTTCATTAATTCTTCCCAGCGGCCCTGCGCTTTAAGTATCAAGTCCGTTACTTCGCGGACTGCGCCGTGGCCGCCCTTCTGTTCGGTGACAAAGTGCGCCGCCTGCCTTGTTTCAACGGCAGCATCAGCGACCGCGACTGCGAATTCAACACGATGCATCACCGGGATATCCGCCAGGTCATCCCCGATGTACGCACACTCATGTAGTGACACATTCGCCAGCGCCAAGATTTCATCGAGCGCTGCTATTTTATCCTTGGCGTACTGACGCACATAAGTCATGTCGAGATCCTGTGCGCGGCGCTCGACGGCGCTGGACGTCCGGCCCGAAATAATTCCCGTCTTCAACCCTGCGCGATGAAAGAGCGAAATTCCCTGCCCGTCACGCGCGTGAAAAGTCTTCTGCTCGTCACCGTTTTCCAGCAACTCCAGACGACCGTCGGTTAGCACTCCGTCACAATCCATTAAGAGAAGCTTGATGCGTCGGGCCCGCCGCTCGACTTCCGCGATGTAATGATCTGAATTCATTGTGTTTCAGCTTTCCCGATTTTCGGCGATGCCGCGAGTATTAATCAGATGGCCAAGGTAACCGGCGCCAAAACCATTATCGATATTCACGACCGCAATGCCCGGAGCACAGGCATTCAACATAGTCATCAATGCGCTAACTCCGCCAAGACCCGTCCCGTACCCAATGCTGGTTGGCACAGCAATCACCGGCGCGGCCACCAACCCGCCTACGATCGTTGGCAAAACGCCGTCCATCCCGGCCACCACCACGATCACATTCGCGGCGTTCAATCTATCACGCGCGGCCAGCAGGCGATGCACACCCGCAACTCCGACGTCATAAAGTCTTTCGACCCGGCTGCCCAATGCGCCGGCGGTGACGGCGGCCTCCTCTGCGACCGGCACGTCAGCGGTGCCGGCACAGACAATCAGCACTGTGGTCTCGGTTGGCTTGGCGCCGTTCACGCCGATTTGAATGATTCGCGCATCTTCAAAATAGCTGGCAGCCGGTATGCGCGCGGCTACGGCATCATAAACTTCGCGGGAGGCACGGGTCGCCAAAATCAGCGGATGCTTCTGCTCGAGCCGCTCGAGAATCTCGGCAATCTGATCGACGCGTTTGCCTTCACAGAATACGACTTCGGGAAAGCCTGTGCGCAGTGCGCGATGATGATCAAGCCGCGCATAGCCTAAATTCTCGAACGGCAAATCACGCAGACGATCCAGAGCACTTTCGACCGTGCGCGTTCCGGCGCGCACTTCATTCAAAAGATCGCGGAGTAGTTCAGCTTGCATTAGACTTGGGCGGAGAGTGAGTTGGAACTGCCCGTGCGATAGCCCGCCGGGTCCATTACGACCTCAGCGAAACCGAGGCCGCTAAGGTGAGCGTTGATCTCGATTTCCTTCAACTTCAGCAGAGGAAAATCGTTCGGCTCGACCTCAATTCGCGCGACGGCGCCGTGATGACGAACGCGCACCTGGCCTACGCCCAGCCGGCGCAGATAGCTTTCGGCCCGATCGACCTGACTCAGCGCCTGCAAACTGATTGGAGTGCCATGCGGAATGCGCGATGACAGACAAGCCAGGGCCGGCTTATCCCAGGTCGGCAGTCCCATTTCGCGGGACAGGGTGCGAATCTCGGTCTTGGTCAAGCCGGCGTCGACGAGAGGCGAAATCACACCACGCTCAATCGCGGCCGCCCTCCCGGGACGACGATCCTGCAGGTCATCCTGATTCAACCCATCAAGCACTGCGCCGACGCTCTCTTCGCGGGCAAAGTCGCTAATCCGCGTGTACATCTCAGTCTTACAAAAGTAACAACGATTGGCTGCGTTAGCGAGATAGTTTTCGTCCCGAGTTTCAAACGTCCGGAGCACGACATGCCGCGCGCCAATCCGGCGCGCGAGATCCTGTGCTTCTTCCAGCTCGCCGGCAGGAAGCGACTCGCTGAGCGCCGTCACTCCAATCACGCGCTCACTCAACGTTTCGTGAGCGACCTTTAACACAAAGGTCGAATCGACGCCGCCTGAAAACGCCACCACGCACGATCCGACGCTGCGAATTCGCTCACGCAAGACGTTTAGTTTTGTGTTTAGTTCATCCATTTCAGGTTTGAAGGCCTAAAATTTCAACTCTCAAGCTCTCATGCGCCGCGCATCTCATTAGCACCGCACTTCAGTGCGGTGATCAGAGCGTCATGGTCGCGCTAACTGTTTGAACGGTTTCCGGGTGTAAGCCGTTGAACCGGCACTAATATACTTGACTCATTACGGCAACGGCCGCATCGAAGTTCGACAGAAGCCCGCGCGGAGTCAAGTATGTCGCTGCCGTTTAAACGGCTTGGCCTTAATAGCCCATTGTAACCATCTGGCTGAAGCCAGGTGCTAACGAGATCGCTCGCTTCACCTGTCCAGTGCTTACGTTCCATCCTTCTGCTTACTGCCAACTGCTTCCCTTATCTCACTTCAAAGAAATCAATTGCACTCAGCTTCCAGACGCCGGCCACGCGAGCCAGGATGAAAACCGCCGTGCCGGCGTGATCCGCGCCCAGTTGTCGGCTATTTATCGCGACGTCGAGCGCCATTCGGTTCGCGTCGAGTTGTTCACTCCGCAGCACGCGAGTCTGCCACGCTTCCGGCTGCGTGCCGACCGCGCCGCGAATAAACCCGGCCAACTCTCCTGGCACGATCAGGGGCGCTATTTCAGCTTGTCTGCCGCTGCGAATCGCTGTATCAAACTGGGGAATGAAACTCCGCGCTGATTCGTCAATCGGAGGACTCGCATTGGCCGCGGCTTCCGCGCGTATGCGCGCCGCGCGCGCGTACAGGGTCGAAGCATACTCAGCATCAGCTCGCACGGCAGCGGTAAAGTGGCGCGCGGCTTCGGCGCCCTGGCCGCGACGGAGCGCAATCTCTCCCAGGCCGATACTGGACCAGGCGAGGGCCGCTGGCATCGGCAAGCGCTCGCCGGCCAACTGCCGAAACTCGCGCTCAGCCTCATCAGTCTTGTTTTCCGCGAGTAACGCGCGCGCAAAGACGATGCGCGCTTCCTGCATTCGCGGCGCACCAGCGAGGAGATCCCGCGCCAGCGCCTCTGCTTTCACATATTCCTGCGCGCCAAATAAGCGGGTTGCTTCAGCCAAAGAACTCGCCACTTCCACGGTCCGCGGCGCCGTGTCGTTGGCGTAATCTGTTTGCGGATAAAACTTTTCCGGATCGACTTCGACGCGCACAATCTTCGAACCATTCTTAAAAGCTACCTGGCTGAAATCGTGCGGCGGAATAGTTCCCTGAGTCGTCATTTGCTGACCAGTATCGGTCGTGCCCAGGACGTTCACGGTCACTTCAGTCGAACCCAGATTGCGCAACGCCGCGATCCATTGTCCGCCATCGAGGTGAGGCAAGCCGGCCATTAGATCCAAGTCGGTCGGTTGATCCAACTGCTGTTCAAGCAGGCTTTTCATTGCCGCCCCGCCGCGCTCGATAAACGCGTTGCGCAAACGCGAGAGCGAGAGGCCTTCCGGATCGTTTTTCGCGACCGCCAGCAGACCGCGCACAGTCGTCACGAATTCATCCCGACCTACTTTGTGATCAATTAAGCGCCAGACCATCGCGCCCTTATTTGCTTCCGAGTTGAAATACGTGCCGTCCAGCAACGTCATGCGTGCGAGCGGCGCATCACGTTTTGCGATCGCTGAATACGACAGCCGTTCCCGGCCGAGCTCGGCGTCAGCCGCCTCGGCGCCAAATTCCTTTTCGATAAACAGCGACGCCGCAAATCGCACCAGACCTTCGCGCAAAACGCCGTAGCCCTCACCGCGCACGGGCGTGTCGGCGCCAATCCAGATCCGCGCTACTGCTTCGGCAATGCCCAGCGCCGTGACTGAGTCAATCTTCTGTCGTCGAAACGATCCTTCACTAACCAGCACAGTACCCGCATCGTCGAAACCGGCGCCGCGATTTACGGCAATCAAACGTAACGGAACAGCGGGCACTGTTCCAAACATTCCGGCAAAGAACGTCCGCGCCTCGTTCGCCAACGTGATCAGCGCCTCTGCTTGTTTCTGTTCGTCGGCGTTTGCACCCTTGGCCAGATAGGCACTCACGCCTTTTGCGTTGCCGCTGCCTTCGACTCGGTCCCACGAGCCGGCGACGAAGAAGGGCTGCCCGTTGAGCGTCTGTTCGAAAACGCTGTTGCCGTTCGCGCTTTTCTCCGTCCCCGAAGAAAGCGCGTTAGTTCCATTGACCGTCACGCGAAACGGCGCATAGTCCGCACCGCGCACCGCGAAAGGAGTATTGGCCATCGGATACCAGAGAGCGAGAGGCAGGAACTGCGACATCACCGGCGAGGTCGCGGCCAGACCCGAGTTCTCAGCCACCGGCAGCCGGTACTCAACGGTCGCGGTAACGCTGCCGTTGGGTGCGACCGTGGCCGGCAGCGTAATCGTCAGGCGTTGCGCACCGCCGCGCGGTTCCGGCAGCGCACGATAAGCTGCCGTTGCGCCACCCACGCTCAGCGATTTGATCTCGGCCTTGGTACTGATACGGAGACTCAGGGTGGATCCCGAGCCGCGGCCAACGTTGCGCAGAGTAACTATTGCCCGTGCATTCAGTGCGCGCTCGGCGCCGAGATTGTTGACGGTGATATCGAAGTTGGTGGCTTGCCAGGCAGCGCGTGGTTCATCCTGCGCGGTCACTAAGATTGCTGAGACCAGGACACACAGTAAAGAGACGACGATAAGAATACGTTTGCGATTCATAAATGGTGCTGAATGACTTGAGTTCAGAGTTCAACCTTCATATTGCTTTGTTAGAGCAAGCTGAAGCTTGAACTCTAAACTTAATTCATCTCGTTCTACTGTGCCGCTCGATTAACGCGTTGAGAAACCAGCGCGTGAATATCGCGCAGGCTTTCGAGCAGAGGGCCCATGCGCGCCAGGGGCAGCATATTCGGGCCGTCGGACGGCGCTCGCTCCGGAGCGTCGTGAACTTCCATGAAAACGGCATCAACTCCGCAGGCGACGCCGGCGCGCGCGAGTGGTTCGATGTACTGAGCCAAACCGCCGGTTGCATTACCGAGGCCGCCCGGAAGCTGCAGCGAGTGCGTCACGTCGAAAACGATCGGCACGCCGAACTCGCCCATGATCGGAAACGAACGCATATCGACAACCAGATTGTTGTAGCCAAAGCTCACGCCGCGTTCGGTCAGCATCAACCTTTCACAACCCGCGGCCTGGGCCTTTTCGACTATGTTCCGCGCGTCTTCGGGCGCCAGGAACTGGCCCTTCTTGATATTGACGGCGCGGCCCGAACCCGCGGCCGCAAGAATCAAATCCGTCTGCCGGCAGAGGAAGGCGGGAATCTGAAGGATGTCGGCGACCTCGGCCACGGCGTCAACCTGCGCCGGATCATGGATGTCAGTAACGACCGGAACGCCGAGTTCGGTTTTGATGTGCTTGAGAATTTCCAGGCCCGCTTCCATGCCAATTCCGCGAAAGCTCTTGATCGAAGATCGATTCGCCTTATCGAACGAACTCTTGAAGACAAAATCCAAGCCCGCATTGCGCGCGCGCTGCGCGCATTCGCGTGCCATCATCATTGCGTGCTCTTCGGATTCGATCACGCACGGCCCGGCCATGATTGTCAGGCGCCCATCGCCAAACGTGGCCGAGCCAACCTGAAAAGACTTTGTTTGTGGACCTGTCTGCATGTCTGCGTCAGCGGTCATTTGTTTAGATCAAGTTGTTCAGTCTAATCCAGCACGTAAGTAAGTAAAAGCGCGCCGAGTATCATGTTGACTTGGTCGGTGTTTCATTAGCACCTCACTTTAGTCAGGTGATCACACGCTATTTTGTGATTCCGACGACCGTTTCAACGGTTTTCTCTATAAGCCGTTGAAACGGCAGCGACATACTTGACTCCGCGCGGGCTTCTGTCGAACTTCGATGCGGCCGCTGCAATGGCTCCGCCACTCTGATGCGCGGCAAGTCTCGGACTTGCCGAAACGTGGCTCATTAATCTGAACGGTCTCTGACCGTGACGGGTCGAAGACCCGAATGAAAAAGAAGGTTCGCCGCCGGCAAGTCGCAGACTCGCCGCCCATCAGAGTGGCAGAGCCATTGCCGTAATGAGTCAAGTATATTAGTGCCGTTGAAACGGCTAATGATTCATCTCGGCTTCCTAATCACCTCACTAAAGTGAGGGTGCGAATGAGATTGGACACCAGCTAGTCATCTGCCACCCACTGCTACAATCCGTTCAATCAACTTCGGCAGTCATTCTTCCACGCGGCCCACGTTAACCCGCGCCCCGCGCGCTACCTCACGGTTTCAGAATGCCCTTCATCTTGTTCCAAATAGATTTGATTTTCGATGGTTTCTCTTTCCTGGGCTCGGGCTTCCGGGTCGGCTTCGGCAAAGGTGACGGCGAAGGCGAGGGTGTCGGCGAGACGGACGGACTGGGCGATGCCGCGGAGTCAGCGCTGGCTGTATGGCCGCCATCGCCTACACCATTCCCTGGCCACCAGCGAGCAGCCAGCAAAGCTGAACCCAAAATCGCGGCGATCACCACCAGGATCGCGGCGGCCAAGCGGAATCGGTTCTGACCTTTGGGTGAGATTGCTCTGGCCAGCGAAACGTTCATGCGGGCAAATTCGGGCCGCTTGGGATTCCGAGGGTCCGACGCGCCTGTCTGCTCCTTTCGTACCTCAGCGGTGAAACTATCGCCCGCGCTCGCGGCCTGCACCTGACGCAACGTCGCCAGATCGATCACCAGACGGCCCGAAGGACTTTCGGTCCCGGCGTTGCGCAGATCGGCGAGTGAAGGCGAAAGCAAACTGTCAGCGTGCTCCAGTCCCAAATTGGCGGCGACCGCATGCAACTCACGACGAAAAGCATTCGCGTCGGCGGGACGGGCGCGCGGATCTTTCGCCAGCGCGTGCATGACGACCCGTTCAAGCTCTGCCGGAATGGCAGATATGATCTCACGAGGCGGCCGCGGCGCCTCAGAAACCTGTTTCAGCGCAACGGCCAAAGGCGTGTCTGCCGTAAACGGGACAGCTCCCGTCAACATCTCGTAGAGAATTATTCCCAGGCTATAAACATCCGACGCCGGGGTTAGAGGTGCGAAGCCGGAACACTGCTCGGGAGACATATAGCGCGGCGTCCCGATGATCGCTCCGACTTGAGTCAACGTGTTGTAATCGTCGTCGTGCTCTTCGACCATGAACTTCGCTAACCCAAAATCGAGGACCTTCACGACCGCGGCGAAGTTGGGGCGGTGCTCGATAAAGATATTTGCCGGTTTCAGATCACGATGAATCAATCCCGCATCGTGCGCCGCGCCCACGGCCGCACTTGTCTGTAACATGAACGACACGGCCCGGGCGGAATCGAGAGGAGCTTCACGAGCCAACAGGTCGCGCAGCGTCTGGCCTTCGAGCAACTCCATTACGATGTAGAGCCAGCCGTCTTCGGTCGCGCCAAAGTCATTGACCATCACGGCGTTCGGATGCTGCATACGGCCAGAGGCGCGGGCCTCGCGCCGAAATCTCTGCTGGGCGGTTTGGTCGCCGACGAATCGCTGGCTCAGCACTTTGACGGCGACGGGGCGCTCGATCATCAAGTGCGTGGCGCGATAGACAGTGCCCATGCCGCCGCCGCCGAGACGTGAGTCCAGACGATACTTGTGATCAAATACCCGGCCGATTAGCGGGTCGAGCGGGACATCCGCGATGGTGGCGTCGGCCTGCAAAGGCGTGAA
>JAWVEM010000019.1:0-19281 GCA_033856735.1 Blastocatellia bacterium | reverse complement strand
GCATGCTCAACCGCGCCCACTGTATACGGCGTGCGGCCCGATGCCGCAATGCCGACCAGCGCATCTTCTTTAGTGAAGCCGCGCGCCCCGAGATCATTGACGCCTGCCGACGCATCGTCTTCGGACGCTTCGACCGCGCGATAACAGGCTTCGTATCCGCCGGCAATAATCCCCTGTACCAACTCTGGAGAAACACCGAACGTCGGTGGACATTCCGCAGCATCGAGTACGCCGAGCCGGCCGGACGTTCCCGTGCCGATATAGAAAAGACGACCCCCGTGATTCAGCCGGTTCACTATTCCGTCGACGGCCCGCGCAATCTTGGGCAGGACCTGCGCCACGGCTACGGGCACGCGCGCGTCTTCGTCGCTAATCAGGCGGAGAATTTCGTCAGTCGGTAATGAACTAATTTGCGCGGTGCGCGGGTTTTCCTGCTCGGTAAGCAGAATGGAGTCGACGGCTTCGGGCATGGTCGAGAAGGCAATCAGCGGACTTCGAATCTTGACTACTGAAGGTACCGAAAAGCACTCTCAGACCGCAACCGGCAACCCGTGCAGATGCTCCTGGGCCAGCCGTCCGGCAGCTACCGTGGGTGAAAAGTTTGGTGGAGCGATAAAAGCCTTTTTGGCTATCTGCGCCAAGTCTTCGCGCAAAGGCGCGATCACGAACTCACCTGCGGCGAAAACACCCCCGACGAAAGCTACCTGAAACCGCTCGTGCTCCATCTTCAGTCTGCGAATTACGGCTACAGCCGCTTTGCTCAGCTCTCTGCCGGCGTCGGCCAGGATGTTTCGAGCCACTACATCACCCGCGCGCGCCGCTTCAATCACATATTTGCTAAAGCCGGCAATGCGATCGTTCGTGACCGTTGGAGCATAGACCGCAGTTGCCAGATCATCGGGCACGGCCACTTGAAAATATTCGCAAGCCGCCCTGGTCAACGCAGTCTTTGGCCCGCGTTCATCGGTTGCCTGGGCCACGGCCTGCAGCGCGCGCCGAGCGATCCACGAGCCGCTGCCTTCGTCTCCCGCGACCGGCCCCCATCCACCCGCGAACACGTGCTTGCCCTGCCGGTTAGCGCCAACGCAAATGGATCCGGTCCCGGAAATTACGACAATTCCGGGCGCGCCGTCGGTGGCGCCATATAAAGCGATTTCGCCGTCAGTCATCAACTCGATGTTTTTGATCCCGAGGGTCTCGATCAAGACATCGCGCATGCGGGTGCGAATGTCTTTGCGTCTGACTCCCGCCAGGCCAACGCCGGCAGCTACCAGGTCGTCACGATCGATCAAGGCCGCCGCGCACGCTTTGTCGATGGCTTCGCGGATAGCAGCAGCCCCGTTGGCAATGCCCACTCTTAATGGATTTGATGGGCCGGAAGCGCCTTCACCCAGAACCCTATCGCCGTCAAGAACGACCGCGCGAGTTCGCGTTCCGCCACCGTCAACTCCGACAACCAGTTTCCGTAGCGGACCCAAACGCCTCGGTAATAAGTCCACGGTTGTTTGCGTTGCCTTCATTCGATCTTTCGATGCCTGCCTAACCTATAAGGGTTTCTATTCTAGGAACGCCCCAGCTATAATGGAAACTAAAAGATCTTATCCACGTAATAATCCACGTTGATGCAGGCAAGATAATGGATATCAGACAACTAAAAGCATTCGTAGCCATCGCCGAAAGCGGCACGTTCACTGCCGGAGCCGCGCGGGTCCACGTCACGCAAGCGGCGATCAGCATGCAGATTCGCCAATTAGAGACCGAGACACACGCGCAACTTTTCATTCGCGCTCCACGCCGCGTGATCCTGACTGAGGCGGGCGAGAAACTCCTCGAGCGGGCCTACACGATCCTGCGTGAGCATAGTGCCGCCCTCGAAGAACTCGCAGCGTTGACCGGCGCGCATCGCGGGCGACTGCGAATCGGCAGCGCGTCGGCAATGGTCAGCGCTGATCCTTTGCCACAGATTCTGAGAGAGGTGCGGCAGACGTATGAGGGTGTCGAGACGTCAGTCGTCTCCGGGACTAGCGAGTCTTTGGTGAAACAGGTTTTGGCAGGAGAACTCGACGCGGCCTTTGTCTCGTTGCCGGTCGACGCGCGCGGCGTGCAGACGGAACTCCTGAACGAAGACTATCTGGTAGCTATCGCTTCACCCCGGCATCCTCTGGCAAAGCAAAAGATAGTCAGCGCATACGCGCTAGCGGGTGAGAAGTTAATCCTCGGCGAGAGCGGCGGAAATACCCGGCGGTTGATCGATCAGTTTTTTGCGCAAGCAGGCGTGTCACTCAAAGTCTGC
The DNA here is from genome assembly GCA_033856735.1 of Blastocatellia bacterium. Classification (GTDB taxonomy): domain Bacteria; phylum Acidobacteriota; class Blastocatellia; order Pyrinomonadales; family Pyrinomonadaceae; genus UBA11740. The sequence goes on along the minus strand of JAWVEM010000019.1, from coordinate 16,988 downwards.
ATGGAGTTAAGCCGGCTGGCGGCGATCAAACGCATGGTGGAAGAAGACATGGGCGTGGGCATTGTGCCTTTGCAGTCAGTTCAGCAGGAAGTGGCGAGTGGGAAGTTGGTGCGCTGGTGGATCGAAGGCGCGCAAATCAACTGGCAACTTGGTGTCGCGCGGCTAATCGGTGGTTACGAATCACCAATCCATCAAAAGTTTTTGCAGCTTTGCCGCGAGCATTTTGCGAAACATGCCACGAATCCCTCGCGCTCAAAACCGAAGGCAAAAAAGAAAGCGGTTTAGCCGTTACCCTTTTCACCGTTTAGAGGCGGGCTACTGCCCGCCTGGTCATCTATCAAAAGGCAGGCAGTAGCCCGCCTCTAAACAATGGTTTTTCTCACCCGCGGGTCTCATTCATTCCGGTAATCAATCGCTCAATATCTTCTTCGTTATTAAAAAAGTGAGTCGCGACGCGGATGCCCTGGGGCTTTTCTGTGACCACGACTCCGCGGCGAAACAGATGCCGCACGACTTCGTCTGGCTTTTCGGCTTTGACCAGAGTTTCCGCTGAACGAGCGTTTTCATTTTGCAGCGGTGATAGGATCGGCCATCCGTTTTTGGCTAGTCGCGACGTCAGCAGGCTATTTAATTCCAGCACACGCGATTGCAGATTCGCAGTTCCGATCTCGTTCATCAAATCGACTGATGCCCCCAGTGAGAAGATTCCCGCGAAGTGCGGACAGCCCAGCTCGACCCGGGCCGCGGTATCGTGACGCGGGCGAAACTCGTCGTTGCGCATCTCGAAAGGTTGTTCGACGCTAAGCCAACCGATGGAGCGCGGCAGCGTCTGCTCCAGCAGTTCGCGGCTGAGGTAAACAAAGCCCGACCCGTAACCCGCCAGCATCCATTTGTGGCCCGTCGCACAGAGCGCATCGATCTTCATTCGCGTCACATCGATTTCAAACGCGCCGGCTGACTGACTCGCATTAATCACCAGGGCGTGCTTGCCCTTGATTGTGCCGAAGGCCTCCGGATCGAGACGAAAGCCATTCGAGAATTGCACGTGACTGAGCGCGATAACACCGGTCTTGTCTGTCATCGCGTTAAGCACGTCCTCGATCCGCAGTTCACCTGCGACCGACTGCAGCAAGTGAACTGGAATGCGCCGGTGCATCCAGGGCAGGGTGGTGACGGGAAATTCAAGCGCGCTGGAGATCACTTCGCCCCGATCCTCCAGCGCATCGACAATCACATTCATCCCCGAAGAAGTGTTGGTGGTAAAAGCAATCTCTTCCGGCTCGGCATTAATGAACCGCGCAATCTTTTCGCGAATCGCTTCCCGATCAGCGAGCCAGCGATTCCAGTGAACATCGCCGTCGCTCATCATCTTTTCGTAGTAACCGGCGGCCGCTGCCTGCGACGCGCGCGACACCGGCCCCGCGGCGGCGCTGTTGAGGTAGGCGAGGCGTTCGGTGACAGGAAACTGTTTTCGGATTTCGGTCCAGTTGATCATGCAAGGCGAAGATACACGATGAGGTGAACGGGGCGGTAGCCCGACTGTAAAGGGAGGGCGTTACCCTGCTAATCTTGCGCCGAAGCTACAGCGTAGTTACACTGTAAAGCGTGGCGCTCCTACGATTCGAAAGGGATGTTAAGAAGGCGGCCAGCAATTTACGAAAGCATGGAGTTTCATTTGAGGAAGCAGAGACAGTTTTCCTCGATGAAGAAGCTGTATTGATTCCTGATGAAGAACATTCAGTAGACGAAACCCGTTTTGTGATTTTAGGTTTCAGTGATCTTCTCAGGATGCTGGTCGTTTGCCATTGCTATCGAGAATCGAATGACGTTATTCGAATCATATCCGCTCGGAAGGCAAACAAATCGGAGCAACTGCAATACGACCAACGGAGACAAAGATGAAAACGAACTACGACTTTTCAAAGGGCGTAAAGAACCCATATGCGAGACGGCTCAAGCGACAGCTAACCATCAGACTGGATCACGACACGATCGAGTATTTTCAAAAAATGTCAGACGAATTATCGATTCCGTACCAGACTCTCATCAACATGTATTTGAGGGAGTGTGCAGCGACGGGAAAGCGTTTGCGCTTGCATTGGAAGCCAGAGAATCGTAAACGGGCCGCTTAATCGAAAATGCGTTTCTTCCTTCGAAACACAATTGGTTTCGCCCTCATCGATGAGCAACTAAGAGTACTCGGTGAGCCGGTTCGATTTACTTACTTGGAGCCGGACGAGCAGGAGATGTACGCGTAACGGCTTTTTCCGTCGGCGCCTCAAACCACATCGTTCCCAGCGGCGGCAAACAAATCTCAGTCGAAAAATCCAAGCTGTGTGCTGGCACCTTCTCAGCCTTGATGCTCTTTACCACGCCAAACCCGCCGCCACAATACTTTTCGTGATCGGTATTGAGGATTTGCTTGTAGGTGCCTGCGCGTGGCAGGCCGAGGCGATGTCCTTCACGCACGACGGGTGAAAAGTTGCCGATGCAAATTATTTCTTTGCCGGTTGAGGGCGAGATGCGGCGAAAGGCGATTACATTTTCAGATGTGTTATCCACTTCGATCCATGCAAAGCCGCTCGGTTCGGAATCAGCCTCCCAGAGCGCGCCGTGTTTCCGGTAAAGCTTGTTCAGATCTTTGATCAAAGCCTGCACGCCCTGGTGGACCGGTGTTTCCAGCAAGTGCCAGTCGAGACTCTCCGTCTCGTTCCATTCGCGCCATTGGCCAAACTCGCCGCCCATGAACAGAAGTTTTTTTCCGGGATGCGCCCACATGTAAGCGTACAGCGCGCGCAGGTTCGCGAACTTCTGCCACTCGTCCCCCGGCATCTTGTTCAGCAGCGCGCCTTTCATGTGCACAACTTCATCGTGAGAGAAGGGAAGGATGAAATTCTCGGTCCAGGCGTAGATCAAACCGAAAGTCAGAGACGTGTGATTGCCGCCGCGAAACAAGGGATCGGTTTGAAAGTATTTCAGCGTGTCGTGCATCCAGCCCATGTTCCACTTGAAATCAAAACCCAGCCCGCCGGCATAAACGGGATGACTGACCGCGGGCCAGGCAGTTGATTCTTCGGCAATCATCAGCGTGCCGGGGCACTCTCGATGGGTGACTTCGTTCAGCTCTTTGACGAACGAGATCGCTTCCAGATTTTCCCGCCCGCCAAACTCATTCGGCTCCCACTCGCCCTCTTTGCGGCTGTAGTCGAGATAGAGCATCGACGCGACTGCATCAACGCGCAGACCATCCAGATGAAACTCGCGCAGCCAGAACAGCGCGTTCGCGATCAGAAAGTTTCGCACTTCGTTGCGGCCATAGTTGAAAATGTAAGTGCCCCAGTCCGGGTGCTCACCTTTGCGTGGATCCTGATGTTCGTAGAGCGCCGTGCCGTCAAAGCGCCCAAGCGCGAACGCGTCTTTGGGAAAGTGCGCGGGCACCCAATCCATGATCACGCCCAGACCTTTTTGATGAAGATAGTCGATCAAGAAACGAAGATCGTCAGGCGTGCCGTAACGAGATGAGGGTGCGAAGTAGGCGCTCACCTGATAGCCCCACGAAGGTCCGTAGGGATGCTCTTTGAGCGGCAGAAATTCTACGTGCGTGAACCCTTGAGCGAGGACATAGTCAGCCAGCTGCGGCGCCATTTCACGGTAAGTGAGTGGCCGGTTGCCGTCTTCCGTGATTCGCCGCCAGGAGCCAAAGTGCAGTTCATAAATAGAAAACGGTTCGCGCCAGGCTTGCCGCTTCTGGCGCTTAGTCAGCCAGGCCCGATCGCGGAATTTGTATTTTGATTTGAAGACGATCGACGAAGTGTCCGGCGGCGTTTCCATCATCAAAGCATAAGGATCTGCTTTCAGAAAAGTTTGACGCCCGGACTTGATCTCGTACTTGTAGAGTTCGCCTTCGCTTAACCCGGGAATGAAGCGATCCCAAACGCCTGACGTCCCCAGCCGGCGCATACGATGTTTCGTGCCGTTCCACTCGTTGAAGTTGCCGACGAGGCTAACGCTTTTTGCATTCGGCGCCCAGACGGCAAACGTGACGCCACTAATACCTTCATGAGTGGAGACGTGCGCGCCAAGCTTTTCATAGATGCGTTCGTGTTTACCTTCGCCGAACAGATGCAGGTCGAGCTCGCCGAGAGAGGGTGAGAAATCATCGGGCGACTTTGGAGCTGTTGAGTCGGTCGAAGGTCTCGGAGCTGGGGTGGCTTTCGGCGCGCTTTGCGCCTTTGCGCCTTTGCGTGAACTTCTGGCCTTGACCGATGCGCCAGCGGAAGCCTCGCCAGTTTTGCCGGCTTCTTTCTTCGTTTTGTTGCCCATACTTCTGCCGGATGCTGTCGTCTGCTTCGCAGACTCGTTGAATCCTTACGTGACTAATACGTGCTGGCTTGGTTGAGTCACTTTCAATGGCTTGGCAAGTCGGCGATAGATATCAGCCCCCGTTCCCATCTCAGGCCGATTGCTCTCCGCTTCCGCGAGAATCTCCAAAAAGCGCTCGCTCACTGAAGGCAAACGCAACTGATCCATTAAGTCGATCGCTCGGGCGGCGTACTTCAAAATTTGAATGGTTTCGATTCCGGAAATGTCGTTGAAGAACCAGCCGCAACTCGTGTACATCAACAAGAGCATTCGTTGTAATTCCAGGAACGTCAGCGCGCGCCATTGTTCATCGGTTGATAACCAACGGCCCGCATGGTTGCTCAAGAATTCTTCTCGTGAATGATATTGATCGAGAATCAATGCGATGCTGGCATTGCGTGTCTCCCAGGGATCGTCGAACAGGTTTCCGCGCGTCGCTTCAAAGTAAACAGCATTTTCATCGCGCAAAAAATCCAGAGCCTCTCTTAAGGGAGTGCGCCAGCGTTGATTCCATCCCGGCGCGCCTCCGGTGTGACAACCACAATCGCGCGTCCAGCGACCGACGCCGTATGTGCAGCTCCAGGACGTTCCTTCCCCATTCGGGCCGCTGTTGATTTCAACTTCCGAGAGGGCCGGATGCTGCTCGAGGTATTCCGCGTAGTTGGTAATTTGAAAGCCACGTGCCGGCGCCTCGATTTCGAGAGCGTGGGCCAGGCAAATATCGCCGAATTTAAAATGGTGACCGTAAGTTTCTCCGTCGGTCGCGATGTTTACCAAATCTCTGTCCGCGGCTGTCTGAGAAAATCGGTCGACCAGTTCGCGGCTTGACCGCAACAGATTCTCAAACGCAATGGCGCGGGACGTTGGCCCGTCGTAAAAAAACACCGCCATCGATCGCCCCGAGCCGTCGCGATGAAAGTATCGATAGGCAACACTCGTATCGACCGTGTGCTCATCCAAGTCGCGCCATTCACTTCCTCCCAAGACTCGGGTGCGGGCCGCTTGATTCGGAGCGAGAATGACGAAGCGCAATCCAGCATCAATCAGCGCGCTCATTACGTTGTCGTTGCAGGCTGTCTCCGGCAACCACATCGCTTCCGGTTCGCGTTCGAAGCGTTCGCGGAAGTCCGCCAGGCCCCAAACAATCTGGGTCTGCAGATCGCGTTCATTGCACAAAGGCAAAATGGCGTGACCATAGGCTTGCGCAATCGCATTGCCATGCCCGGCACGTTCGCGAACGCTTTGATGATCCGCATCGATGATCCTGGCGTATGTGTCGGGATGATTTTCCTTGAGCCAACTCAGCAGGGTCGGCCCAAAGTTAAAGCTTATGTGCGCATAGTTGTTGACGATTCGTTCCCGCCCGGTAGCGGCATCGGTAACGAGCGCGCCCGCATTGGGTTGGTAACACTCGGAATAAATGCGCTCATTCCAGTCGTGAAAAGGCGCAGCGCTGGGCTCGACTTCGACGATGCCGGTCCACGGATTCTCGCGAGGGGGCTGGTAGAAATGGCCATGGATGATGAGTGCGGGCATGGACTAATCAAAACACAAGCCACGAAAAGGCACAAAAGGCGCAAGGGAGAAACACCTGTCAGGAGCACACGCTCCAGCAAGACTAATAAAGTTTTGTGCTTTTTTGCCTTCTCGTGGCTCTAAGTTTTTTGAATGGTGGACCGTTTTGCGGCAAGCGCGAGCCAGGCGGCGCCGATCAAGCCCGCATCGTCACCACGCTCTGCGCGCTCAATCCGGCATCGTTGTGCGGGCACCAGGAAAGCGCGCCGCATAACCTCTGCGCGCGCGGGCTGAGCAAACATCTCCCAGGCGGCCGCTACTCCTCCGCCGATGACAATTATTTCGGGATTGAAAATGTTGATGTAATTCGCCATCGCCACGCCCAGATAAACGCCTACTCGGCGGAAGACCTCAAGCGCCAAATCATCGCCGGCCATTGCCGCCTTACAAATCGTTTCTGAAGTCAGATCGCCTGCGGCAATTGAGTGCAGACTGGAACTCGGATGTTGGGCCAGTCCCTCGCGCGTCATCCGGACAATCGCAGTCGCGCTGGCATAAACCTCGAGGCAACCAACATTGCCGCACTTGCATTGAACACCGCCGAAGGGCTCTACCGTAATGTGGCCAAGTTCGCCGGCCGTGCCATCGGGACCACGCCAAAGCTTGCCGTCGAGAATTATTCCCCCGCCGACCCCTGTCCCAAGTGTGAGGGCAATGATTGTTTGAAGGCCGCGGCCTGCACCTTGCCACATCTCGCCGAGGGTCGCGGCATTGGCATCATTTTCCAATAGAACAGAACGATTGAGAGCGCTCTCTAACGCTGCTCCCAGTTTGAACCCTTCCAGCGACTTTAGATTTGGCGCGTGAACGACCAATCCCGTTTCGATGTGAACCGTCCCGGGAACCACAATGGAAACCGACTGGACCTGGGTACCGCGCTGTTGGGCTTGGGCTTCGCACTGTCGCACGGCGGCTGCAATCGTGCAGACGACCTCTTCCGCCTGGTCCGATCTTGGGGTTGGACTTCTTACGCGCTCATGAATATGGCCGGCGCCATCAATGTTGGCGGCGCGCAGATTCGTGCCGCCAAGATCGACGGCGCAAACGAGCTCATTTTCTCCCGCTTCATCAATCACGCGCTACGCTTTTCTTCTGCCAAACATATCGAACCCAACCGCCGCTACTAACACTCCGCCTTTGACCACGTACTGGGCCCAGCTCTCAACATTCAACAGTGACATGCCGTTATCAAGGCTAGCCAGAATCAGCGCCCCCAGCACGGCGCCGAACACGGTACCACGTCCGCCCATCAAGCTGGTGCCGCCGATCACGCACGAAGCGATCGCATCGAGTTCCATCAGATTACCGGCATCGGGTGACGCGCTGCCGACCCGCGCCGTGTGCAGAATCGAAGCCAGTCCGGCAAGCGCCCCCATCAAGCAAAACGCCGCCAGGATGTAACGCTTTAGATTAATGCCCGACAACCGCGCCGCATCAGCATTTCCGCCAATCGCGTACAAGTAGCGGCCGAAGGTCGTATTGGAAGTCAAAAACGAACCCGCCAGGGCGACGGCTAGCAGGAAAATCACGGGGATCGGAACGCCGCCGGCTTTATTCATTAAGAAGATGAAAGCCACCACGACGACCGATGGCAACACTATGCGCGTGGCAACAGTGCCGGTGCTGACAGTTTTCAAACCGTGACGACGCCGGGCCTGGTTCCGTCGAATGTTGATCCAGGCGATCCCAGCTATCGCCGCGATTGCCAGTCCGAAACCGATTCGCGGATCGATGAAGTCGCGGCCAAGCGAGCGAAAGAAAGGAAGCTCAATGGGTATAGTCGCGCCTTTGGTCAGTTTGAGGATCACTCCGCGCCAGGCTTCCAATCCGCCGAGCGTCACTATGAACGCCGGGATGTTGACGTAAGCTACGAGAGCTCCCTGAATCGCTCCGATCAATAAGCCGACGAGGATGGCCGCAGCGAGAGAGAAAGCTAATCCCCGGCCCTGCGACATCGCGGCGATGCCGCCCGCCAGACCAACCACCGCGCCCACTGAAAGATCAATATTGCCGCAGACGATGACCATCAGCATGCCGACGGCCAGCACCCCCGTCACGGCCATCTGCTGCAAAAGTTTTGAGAAGTTGACCGCGCCCAGGAAGAGACCGTAGGGATGATGTTGGTCGATGGTGGCCCATTGAAAGAAGAGCCAAATCACAATCAGCGCGAGCAACATCGTATAAGCTCGCAACGCAGTGGTGCGGAGCTTGAATCTTTTTGTGCGAGTGATTTCGGGCGTACTCATCTTGAAGTAATCGCTCCTGTTTAGAGGCGGGCTACTGCCCGCCCTCTTCTCGGCCGCTCGCTCATTGGCGGGCAGTAGCCCGTCTCTAAACGTGAAGGAGTTTTAGAACTAAGCCGCTTTTCGTGCGTGTCCGGTCGCGCAAGACATCACTGCTTCCGGCGTTGCTTCACTACGGGTGAACTCTCCGGTCACGCGACCTTCGTGCAAAACGATCACGCGATCGGATAGACCAAGGATTTCGGGTAACTCGGATGAAACCAGGACGATGGCCAGGCCGCTTTCGGCCAGCCGATTAATCTGCGCATAGATTTCCTGCTTGGCGCCGACATCGATCCCCCGCGTCGGCTCGTCCAGAAAAAGCACCCGCGGGTTGGTCAATAACCATTTTGCCAACACGACCTTTTGTTGATTTCCGCCGGACAGCGTTCCGGCGATCGTGAAAACCGAGTTTGCTTTGATGTGCAAGTCGCGCGCAGAGCGCTCGCCGGCGACCGCTTCGGCGTCGTCATTAGTTACAAACCGTCCCGACAGTTTGCGCAACCCGGCCAGGGTCATGTTTTTCAAGATCGTCTGGTCGAGGATTAGTCCGTAGCGCTTTCGATCTTCGGTTACGAACCCAATGCCCTGTTTGATCGCGTCGGACGGCTGGTTGATTTGAACGGGTTTACGGTCAACAAATATTTCCCCGGATTTGCGGCCGGCATGCGCGCCAAAAATCGCCATCAGCAACTCGCTCCTGCCCGATCCCATCAGGCCGGCGATACCCAGAACTTCGGCTTTGCGGGCCGTGAATCCAACTCGATCCACCAGCAACTTGCCGGGGACTGCAGGGTCTTCAACGGTGACGTTACGCGCTTCGAACACCACCTCGCCCCGCTCATGTTTACTTTCAGGGAATATCTGGCCGACTTCGCGCCCGACCATTTTCGCGATCACCCGCGATTCATCCATGTCCTGCGTTGCGTCGGTGCCAATCGTGCGGCCGTCGCGCAGTACGGTAACGCGATCGCTAATGCGGAAGACTTCGTCGAGCTTATGCGAGATGTAAATCATGGCCACGCCTCGGGCGCGCAGCTTGTTAAGAATGGTAAAAAGCGTGTCGACTTCCGCGTCTGTCAACGCTGCGGTTGGTTCGTCAAGCACAACGATCCGCGCGTCCTGCGACAATGCTTTGGCGATCTCGATGAGCTGCTGTTGGCCGATGCCGAGGTTGCGCACCGGTATCAGAGGATTAATCGCCAGGTGCAGATCGTCGAGCAACTTCTGCGCCCTGCTATAGAGGATTTCCCAGTTGATTATCCCGAAGCGGCGGGGCTCGCGACCAAGAAAAATATTCTCAGCCACGCTCATGTCCTTAACCAGTGACAGTTCCTGATAGATCACTGCGACGCCGGCCTTCTCAGAGTCGCGAACGTTGGCAAAGCGCCGTTCAGCACCATCGAGAATAATCTCGCCGCCGTATTCAGGATGCGGATAGACGCCGGCGAGAATCTTGATCAGCGTGGATTTACCGGCGCCGTTCTCGCCGACCAGCGCATGAACCTCACCCTGCTTTAGATCAAAGCTCACGCCATCCAGGGCCCTGACGCCCGGGAAGGTCTTCGTGATGCTTTTCATTTCAAGCAAAGGGGACTTCATGATTTCGTCGTTAGCTAAACCAGATTTGCAGACCTTCAACGTTACCTTCCGGCGTTTAGAGTACCAACTTTAGTTGGGCTTTCCGCAGCTAATACCCAACTAAAGTTGGTACTCTGTACACCGCTGCCGTTGCGCGACCTAACACTGCTCACTGCTCACTGCTTCGGCCACTGATCCTTTGGCACGTTCTTATAAACGTCTTCCACCTTGTCATAGCCGTCCTTGATTACCGTGCTCATCACGTTGTTCTTGTCTACCACCTGAGGCTGGTGCAGGATCGAAGGAATGTCTTTTTTGCCGTTGTTGATGGTGTCCTTGGTCTCAACCTTTTCACCGCGCGCGAGCTTGATCGCCGCGTCGACCGCGCTATTGGCGAGCGGCTGGATCGGCTTATAGATGGTCATCGTTTGTTTGCCTTCAACTATTCGCTGCAAGGCGTCGAGCGCGGCATCCTGTCCGGTCACTAAAATCTTGCCGACCAATTGCGGCGGCAAGGCTGAGATAGCGCCGCCGGCAGTGCCGTCGTTGGACGCGATAATCGCCTGGATATCGTTGTTGTTTTTAGTGAGCGCGTCCTCCGTAATACGCAGCGCCTCGCTCGCCAGCCACTCACGCGCGAATTGTTTGGTGACAATCTTGATGTCGCCGCGATCGAGAGCGGGTTGCAGGACGCTCATCTGGCCATCCATCAGCAGCAGCGCGTTGTTGTCTGTCTGTGAACCTCCAATCAAAACGTAATTGCCCTTCGGCGCATGATCGAGCGCGTACTGCGCCTGCATCTGCCCAATCTTAACCACCTGGTGCGCCACGTAAAGATCGACATCAGAATTGCGAATCAACCGATCGTAACTGATCACCGGTACGCCCTGCTTATGAGCGGCCTCAACAATCGACGCGGCAATCTGTCCGTTGTGTGGCGCCACGATCAAAACATCGACGCCCTTTGTCAGCAGATTGTCGCACTGCTTGGTCTGCACGGCATCGTCGCCGTTGGCGACCTGGATCTCGCACTCGGCTCCGACTTCTTTACATCGCTGTTCGACCAGGGCTTTATCGCGCTGCCAACGTTCTTCTTTCAAAGTATCCATGGAAAAACCGATGCGCACTGGTCCGCCTTGTTTTGCGGTTCGTCCGGTCTTGCCCTGGTCGGGGCCTTTAACACAGGCCGAGGTTGATAGCAGGGCGAGTAACAGCAATGGAAACAGTCTCTTTATGGTTTTCATTCTTTCAGTCCTTCTTTAGTCGAAGTGCCTGGCACATTTGTTTGGAGTGCGCTCTGAAGAGCCGGACGTTTATAGCCATCCTTGCGATATTATTCAAGCAATCTTTTGTAAGCAGTGAAACTCGTATCGTTATTGGGGCCCCGAACGATATTGATTATCGCTTGAATCTCTGAACATAAGCGGCGAGACCGGCTATCTGCGCTTTGCTTAGTTTTTCCCGAACGCGGGCATGCTCTTCTTACCTCGAGTGATCGCATTGACGCGCTCGGCGGTGTTGGGATGTTTGGCCCACCAGCCGCCGTCGGTAAAGTCCGGAGCATTGGAGAGGCGGCCGAGCGAGGTATCACCCGCACCATCCGCGCCGTGGCACTTCGAGCATTTCTGTTTATATAAAGCTTCGGTTGACGGGGGCACGCCGGCGGTTGGCGAGACGGTGGAAGCGTGGTTACGTGCAGCCTGGCTTAGCGTCGATAAATTGACGGCCAGGAAAATTCCCACCACGACGAGAATCAGTTTGAGCAGCAGCTTCATCTCATTAGCAAAACTCTTCAGAGTAGCCGAGCGGCAGAACGCGGTTCAGTGTCCGAAGCCCGACCGGCAGGGAGGGCCCTTAACATTACCTGGCCCTTCCTGACGGCCTTCTGACATCGATTGTCGGCGATTCGTACCGGGCCCATAATACTACGAACGATGAACACTGGCAGCAGCAAGAAGCGATTTGCGCTTTATGGCTGCGTTGGCATCTTGATTATTGGGCTGGCTGAAGGGTTGCTGTTCGGAGGCAATCAACTGGTGGAACATTGGTTCACTCCTATAGTTTGGCCTGGCTATGTTTCAAATCCAGATTTCAATCTCAGATCTCAAATTTCAAATCGATTAATGTTTGACACCCAATCAACGAGTAACTAGAATACGCGCCACCCAAAAAACTGGAGGACAAACCGAGTGACTCTCAAGATCCGGATCAACAGGAAAAGTGTCGAATCGATGACCAGGCAGATTACCGATCAGCTCGGCGGTTTGATTAACGAGGGAGCAATGGCTATCGGAAGTCTGCTGCCCAGCGAGCGTTCTCTGGCAAATTCGCTCGGCGTGGCGCGCAACGTTGTCCGCGGCAGCTACGAATATCTCGAGAAGGCCGGCGTCGTCCAGCGCGAAGGACGAAAAGGAAGGCGAGTGCGCGCCAAGACCTCGCGCAAGAAAACCACGACCACCGGGACTTTGAAGAAGGCCGCTAAGAAGCGTTAAGGCTGGGCGTCCTCTGCTTCTCCTCCAACTACACAGCTTCAATTAACGGCTCGGCTTCACTACCAAGCGCCAGGATCTCCCGGTGAATCGCCGTCCGCTCGGCCAGCAGGCGCACAAACGAACGACGGCGCGTAACGAACAGAGCCAGCGCCACAAAACTTCCGAAAAATCTATCGATCTCTTCAAAAAAGCGGACGGCAACGTACCCACACAGCGGCGTCAAAATCATCAAAGCCACCCCGCTCATCCAGCCTGCCAGTCGCCAGGAAATCACGGCGACGACGATCCAGGTTAAGGGAAACAAAAGCATCGCCGAGATAATCTTGAACGTCGAGAGCACGTCCTGTTCGTGACGCGCCAAACGCCGGGAAAGATAACCGGCCAAACGGTAAGCCGGGTAGTGAACGGCCACGCCAAACAAAGCCAGCGGGGCCAGCATTACGCAAGTAATTACCTGGACCAATAGCCGGAAGATTGTATTCGCTGCAGTCGGAGGCAGCGAAAGGTCCGAGGGATCGATGCCCGCTTCCTTCAACTCGAATTCAAAACGAGCAATGCGCGCTTCGATACCGTCGAGTCGCCCGGGGGAATGACTGCGATAAAACGCATAGCCTTCCAGGAACCTCTGGCGCAATTCAAGCGAGCGCGCGAGACCTTGTTCTTCGTCGTGCTCGCCGACCTCAGCAGCAGAAAATATCTGTTCCGCTCTGGCGATCAGAGACAAGGCCTCTTCCTGCTCGGCGTGGAGCATTACTTCGCGCAGAGCTGTCTCGATCTGATCCGAAAGCTCGCGCACGGCCTCGCGTGGCGGCGTCCCGTCAGGTTCGAGCGTAACGCGTTTGACCGGCAGGCCTTCAGCAAAGTACAGCAGCGCTGAACTGCGAAACGTCGTTTTCTCAGTGTAGTAAAGTCCGACCGGAATAATCTTCAGATCAATCGCCTGCCCTGACGACGCGGCCGCCAAAGCAATGCGGGCCGCGCCGGTCTTCAGAGGTTTCAAACGCGGCTCGTTGTGCGATACGCCTTCCGGACAGATGCCAATCGTGACGCCCCGCGCCAACAGGGCGCTAGCGGCGGCAAATGTTTCGAGGTTGCGGGCCACGTTCTGGCCTTCGTCCTGTCGCCGATAGGCGGGCAGGGAATCCATCGCGCGGACCAGATAACCGATCACCGGCATGCGAAACAGCGGCGCTTTGGCGATAAAGGCAACGCGTCGCGGCGCGAGGCAAAGAAGGAAGACCGGATCGACCAGGGCATTGGGGTGATTTAAGACAAAGATAACCGGGCTGTCACGCGGCACGTTCTCGAGGCCCGTGACCTCTATGCGGCGGAAGTAAACACGCAGGGCAATTCTCAAGAGGGCACGAATAATTCGCCTGATCATATTTTGTGTCAGAAGCCCGACCGTCAGGGAGGGCTGGCATTCGTAAGTGGCCCTTCCTTACGGTCGGGCTTCTGATACTAGTCGCCTGGGGCCCATTCCAACTGAAAATGCGTGCCGGTTTCGCTGACGCGCATAAAGCCCGAACGCTCCAGCAGATTGACGGCGCGATTGAACCTGATGACTTGCAAGCGCAGCGGTTTCTTTTCGCTGGCCGCTTCGGCCTGTAGTCTTTGAATCAGCAAAGTGCCGATGCCGCGATTCCGATGTTGGGGCAGCAACGCCACATCGATACAGCGAATCTCGTGTTCGCGACGCTCCACAATTAGGCGGCCAGCCGGTTTGCCTTCAAATAAAATTATAACGTCGTCGGCGCGTTTGTATTCACTCTCAAAAAACCGTTGCTGTGCTTCGTACTGCATCCCCAGAAACTCGCGGATGCGATCCTCGGGCCAACGGAGCTCGCGCAGATCGTCGCCGCGGCTACTTTGGTAAATTTCCAGGAGGAGCTCTTCGTCGCCGGCCGTCACTGGCCGAACGCTAATCGCCTGTGCGTTATCCGCTGCGGTCATAGCGAGCGATTCTAATCGAACACTCTGGTTTTGGATACGTAAAGCGGAAGGGGGCACTGTGTGATGTAACCCGGTCGCTACCGCTCCCAGTACTGATGCCATCACTCCCGACGACAACGCGAACTGTCGCCAATCCGGGTCAAAGGTGCGATAATACGCGCGCTTTCCCAAACAACTTAAACGAAATTCGGAGAGGTTATTTATGAAGCGCTTTCTGGTCGTGTCGATCATCAGCTTGCTTGCTTGCGCGTCCGTTGCCTTCGCGCAGGAACGCCGGTTCACCGTTGACGATTTGCTGAAGGTCCGGCGCGTCAGCGATCCGCAGTTATCGCCGAAAGGCGATCAGGTCGCGTTTACCATCACTGACGTGGAGAAGGCTGCTAACAAAAGCACCACGCAAATATATATCGTGCCGTTAAGCGGCGGCGAGATGCGCCAACTGACGAATGATGAGCACTCGTCTGCTTCGCCGCGCTGGTCGCCGGACGGAGAAAAGCTGGCGTTCATTTCCGCGCGCGACGGCGAGAGCCAGATTTGGACCATCGATGTTTCCAGCGGAGCGCTCAAAAAGATTACGAGCATTTCGACCGGCGCCGGCGATCCAATCTGGTCACCGGATGGCAAGTGGCTCGCCTTCGCGTCTGACGTTTATCCCGAATGCAAAGACGACGCGTGTAACCAGAGACGCGCCGAAGAAGTGGCCCAGAACAAAGTGAAGGCCCACGTCGCTGAGCGTCTTTTATATCGCCATTGGAAATCCTGGAAAGAGGGAATGCGGAGCCACGTGTTTGTGGTTTCCGCGAACGGCGGCGAAGCTCGCGACCTGACGCCGGGCGACTATGACGCGCCGCCATTCAGCCTGGGTGGACCCACTGACTATGCGTTCTCGGCTGACTCGAAAGAGCTTGCCTTCACCAGCAATCACGACAAAGTCGAAGCCACTTCGACTAATGCCGACGTTTGGTTGGTTTCAGTTCGCGGGGGTACGGCGCGAAACATCACGGCCGCCAATCACGGCTATGATGGCTCGCCTAAGTTCTCACCCGACGGGCGCTTCATCGCTTATCGATCCCAAATCACTCCGGGTTATGAAAGCGATCGGTTCCGCTTGATGCTCTTCGATCGCAAGACCGGCAGAGCACAATCAATCACCGAGACGCTGGATTCCAACGTGGATGAATTCACCTTCACCGCGGACAGCAAGTGGCTCTACCTCGGCGCGGAAGCCCGCGGCCGGGGCGCAGTCTATTCACTTTCGGTTAGTGGCGGTCCGTTGAAGAAGATTTTGGGTGAAGGGGCCAATGGCGACATCAATGTGAGCCCCGACGGCAAGACCCTCGTGTTCTCGCATAACTCGATGACGAGTCCCAACGAGATCTTTACGTCCACCGCTGACGGCGCCGATTCCAAGCCTTTGACTAAAGCGAACGAAGCTCTGCTCTCATCGTTTGGTCTCAAGGCAGCCGAAGAAGTGACGTGGACCGGCGCGATGGGAACGAAGATCGCCGGCTGGATCGTCAAGCCCGCGAATTTCAATGCGAAGAAGAAGTACCCGCTCGCCGTTTTGATCCATGGTGGGCCGCAGGGCGCGTGGCTTGATAACTGGGGCTATCGTTGGAACCCGCAGATCTTTGCCAACGCAGGTTACGTGGTGTTCATGCCGAACCCGCGGGGCTCGACCGGCTATGGACAGCAACTGGTCAGTGAGATCTCAGGTGACTGGGGCGGGAAAGTTTTTATCGACATCAAGAATGGCGTGGCGCAGACGGCCGCGCTGCCTTATGTGGACAAGAATCGCATCGGCGGCGCCGGCGCGAGCTATGGCGGTTACATGATCGATTGGATCGAAGGACACAACAACGATCCGCGTTTCCAGTTCAAAGTGCTCGTCTCGCACGACGGCGTTTACAATCTCACTTCGATGTATGGCGCCACCGAAGAACTCTGGTTCACCGATTGGGAATTCAAGGGAACTCCTTGGACCAACAAGCCGATGTACGAGCGTTGGTCGCCACACAATTTCGTGGCCAACTTTAAGACTCCGATCCTGATTATCACCAACGGGCTCGACTATCGCGTGCCTGAAGGCGAAGGCCTGCAAATGTTCACCGCCGTGCAGCGGATGGGCGTAGAATCAAAGCTGGTCGATTTTCCCGACGAAGGTCACTGGGTAGGTAAGCCGGCGAACTCGGCTTTCTGGTACAACACAGTGATTGGTTGGCTTGATAAGCATTTGAAGTAAAGAATTGCCACAGATTAACGCGGACGAGCACAGATAAGACGATTTGATCGACTGTCGTGTTCTGGGTTTTCTTATCCGTGTGAATCTGTGGCTCTCTTCCGAAACGGAGGACTGTCATGCCCGGTTGGCTCAAAGCGTTAATCGGCGTCGCGATCATCGTGGTGCTGCTGGTCGTTGGAGTTATCGTCGGCGGCGTGGTCTGGTGGTCCCGTAACAAAGACAAACTAATTGCTCGTGGCAAAGAGGTCGTGACCGAAGGCCGCGATTTTGGACGCAACACCGACAACCAGGGATGTGTGGACGAAACCGTGTCGCGATACAAAAAGGATCCGGGCTTCACCACCGTGATTTCGACCAGCATTTTCACCCGGGCGTGTCTCGACGCCAGTCGTTCAACGCCTAACTTTTGTGCTGATGTGCCGAAAGCCACTGAGTTTATTAAGAGCGGTGAATGGCGTAAGGCTCAATGCTCCCGCGTCGATCTCTCGAAGGACAGCTATT
>JAWVEM010000018.1:0-13801 GCA_033856735.1 Blastocatellia bacterium | reverse complement strand
CTGATTAAGTTAAAGCAGTTCAATGGCTACAACTTGTCGGCGAAACAAGGCATCTTAACGAGTGGCTCGCCCGGAGCCAAAGATTGTTTGGAGGAATCTCAAATGCGTCGCTTTTATCTATTTGGCTCAATCATCGGCATCGCGGTTCTGGCTCTGAGTGCGATGACGGCTTCAGCCCAGACCGGCCAGCTTCGCGGTCACGTGGTTGTGAAACAGGCAGACGGCACGACCGTCAAAGGCGCCGATGCCGTGATCGATGTTTATCGAACTGACATCTCCGGCGTCTTTCACACCAAGACCGACAAGAAGGGTGAATTTGTTTTTGCCGGCTTACCCTTTGTCGGCACCTATATTGTCGCGGCCAGCATGCCGAACGCGTCGCCGTACGCGATGAGGAACGTCAAAGTTGGCCGGGACATCGATTACGAAGTCGTGCTGGGACCGGGCGATGGTCGCCGTCTGACTGAGGAAGAAGCCAAGAAGGTCGTATCTGGCGGGGGCGCGGACGCTACCACGTCGGGCGGTGGCGAGAGTGCAGACGCCAAAGCCAAGCGCGAAGAACTCATCAAGAAGAACGAGGAGATCGCGGTCAACAACAAGAAGGCGGAAGACGCCAACAAGGTGGTGGGTGAATCGTTCAAAGCGGGCAACGTCGCGCTGAATGCAAAAAACTATGACGAAGCGATAAAGCAGTATGATATCGGGCTCGCGGCCGATCCGGATCAGGCCGCTTTGCTGACCAACAAATCTGCAGCATTGAAGGCGCGCGGGGTAGAGAAATATAACACCGCCATCCAGTCCAAAGATGACGCCGCGAGGACGGCGGGAATTGACGCCGCTAAAGCGGATTTTAAGAACGCGGCCGAGACTTCTGATAAGGCTTTTGAGCTGATCAAGAAGGAACCGGCAGCTACCGATCCGAACGATCAGAAAAGACATGAGGCCAATAAATACGCCGCGCTGAATGTGCGGGCTGAAGCCTATCGTCTTTACGTTAGCAAAGGCGACGTGAGCCATGCGGACGCCGGCATCGCTGCGTTTCAGGATTACCTCGCGGTAGAAACTGATGCGGCGAAGAAATCAAAAGCCCAGCTCGATCTGGCGCAGATGCTGCTTGACGCTGGCGCCGGCGATAAGGCTTTCGCTGAATATCAGAAGATTCTGGCAGCTACGCCCGACGACCCGGACGCCAATCTGGGAGCAGGTCTGGCGCTATACAGCACCGGTGACAAAGCCAGGTATCAGGAAGCAGCAAATTATTTCCAGCACTTTGTCGACAAGGCGCCCGATACGCACAAGTTCAAGAATGATGCTAAGGCGATCCTGGCTGAGATGAAGAATACAGAGAACGTCGTGCCTGAAAGAACGACTAGGCCCGGCCGGGGCAGGCGTCCATAACTTTTTCTCTTTAGTTTCGCTCTGGTTTAGAGGCGGGCTACTGCCCGCCTTTTTTTATGGACCGCAGTGTCAGAAGCCCGACCGTGAGGGAGGGCATGCTTGCGTCAAGGAGCCCTCCTCACGGTCGGGCTGCTGATACTGGTTAGTGAAAGTCGTGTGAGCCGGGACTCTGAATTTTCATCTGCAACGGCTCGACGCTTTTTGCCTTCACCGAAATCACATTGTCCTGATGCTGTAAAGCGCCCCCGATTAAGAGAAAAGGATAATCGACTAACGCGAGCCTGTTCTTTTCGAAAAGCTGCGGCGTGACAATCACGTTGGCGATTCCGGTTTCATCTTCCAGGCTGAGAAATACAAATCCCTTGGCTGTTCCGGGACGTTGCCGCACAATTACCCAGCCCGCCACGCGTATCAATTGGCCGTTGCGCATATTCCTCAAATCAGCCGCCGGAACCACGTTGATACTTTCCAGCCAGGCGCGTTGATGGGCCATCGGATGACGGCCGATGGTTATTCCCGTGCCGCGCAAATCTGCGTTCAAACGTTCGTTAAGCGTCATTGGCACGAGTGGCGAGCCGCCATCTTCTTCAAGTCTTTCAAAGAGCGGCCCGGGTTCACGCGACACTCGCTCGACCTGCCACAGCGCATCACGGCGATTGGCGGATTTGGCCAATGTCCAACGTCCAATGTCCAAAGCCTGTGGAGGCAAAACAGACATTGGACGTTGGACGTTGGACGTTGGACAAATCGGACTAATGGCTTGAATAAAATTCAACGCCCCCACCACGGCCAGTTTTCGCAGCTCATCTTTTCTCAACTCCGGCACGCGCTGGTGCAAATCATCGAGACTGGTAAAAGGACGCCGGTTTCGCTCGCGCTCAATTGCGCACCCCGATACTTCGCGCAGACCTTTGACGCATCTCAGGCCGAGACGAAGAGCGAGAGGTCGGAGATCAGAGGTCAGAGGCCGGTTAGTTGATTCGTGCTCACCGCTCGTCGCTACAACGCCGCGACCTCTGACCTCTGATTTCTGACTTCTGATCTCTGATCTCTGACCTCCGACCTCTAACTTCTGACCGCTGTCCTCTTCCAGCGTGCAATCCCAACCCGATCGCGTCACATCGACAGGTTTCACTTTCAGTCCGTGCCGCTGCGCATCCTTGATAATCGTGAACGGCTGATAGAAACCCATCGGCTGGTTGTTAAGCGTGGCCGCGGTAAAGGCCGCCAGATAGTGACATTTAAGATAGGCGCTGGCATAAGCGATTAAAGCAAAGCTGGCCGCGTGCGATTCAGGAAAACCATAGAGCGCAAACGAGGCTATGGACTGTACGACCTCATCCTGGGTCTGGCCATGGATTCCTTTGGCTGTCATTCCGCGCCGCAGCTTTATTTCAATGTCACGCATGCGTTGCTCGGATCGTTTGAAGCCCATCGCCCGTCGCAACTCTTCGGCTTCACCGCCGCTGAAGTCGGCGCAGATCATCGCCATCTTGAGCAACTGCTCCTGAAACAACGGCACGCCCAGCGTCCGCTTCAGAACCGGTTCCAGTAAAGGATGTGCATATGTCACTGGGGCGCGACCCAGGC
Organism: Blastocatellia bacterium; assembly: GCA_033856735.1. GTDB lineage: Bacteria > Acidobacteriota > Blastocatellia > Pyrinomonadales > Pyrinomonadaceae > UBA11740. The sequence continues at coordinate 10,813 of JAWVEM010000018.1, read as the reverse complement.
GCCGGCTCAGGTAAGGGTTCACCATGTTGCCTACAATCGGGCCGGGTCGGATGATGGCTACCTGGACCACAATGTCGTAAAACTTGTATGGCCTCAATCGCGGCAAGCAAGACATCTGCGCCCGGCTCTCGATCTGAAACATCCCGATGGTATCAGCGTGTTGCAGCGCTTTATAAACTGTCGGGTCATCGGGCGGCAGATGTGCGAGATCAACCTCCTCACCATAATCATCGCGAATGATTTGGATTGAATCTTCCAGAACCGCCATCATGCCCAGACCCAGCAGATCAACTTTGATAATGCCCAGATCGGCACAGTCCTCTTTATCCCATTGCACCACAACACGTCCGGGCATCGCAGCGGGCTCAAGCGGAACCACGGAATTTAGTTGGCCCTGACAGATCACCATGCCGCCAGAGTGCTGTCCCAGATGGCGCGGCAAATCCTGAACCGCCCGGTAAAGTTGAAAGAATTTCTTGATACGACGATCGTTTAAGTCGAGGCCGGCGTCCTTGAATTGTCGTTCGGGAGTGTCCTTCGGATCTTTCCACTCCCAGGTGTGCACGAGACTGGATAAACGCCCCAGCGTTTCCTCATCAAACCCGAGCACCTTGCCGACTTCACGGGCCGCCGAACGCCCGCGGTAAGTGATCACATTCGCAGTCATCGCTGCCCCAAGTTTCCCATAGCGTTCGTAAACATATTGAATGGCCCGTTCACGCTGATCGCCGCTCGGCAGATCGAGATCGATGTCCGGCCACTCGCCGCGCTCTTCAGAAAGAAAGCGCTCGAACAAGAGTTCCATGCCTACCGGATCGACCGCGGTAATTCCCAGGCTGTAGCAAACCGCACTGTTCGCCGCTGAACCGCGTCCCTGGACCAGAATGCCGCTGCGCTTACAAAACTGAATGATGTCCCAGACGATCAGAAAATAACCTTCGAGTTTGAGCTTCTCGATCAGCCGCAGCTCGTGCTCGATCTGTTTCTCAGCCCGCGCGAAAGTTGGCGATCCATTTTGTCCTGAATAACGCCCTCGAGCGCCTTCATAAGTTCGCCGGCGCAGAAAGGAAGTCATGGTCTCGCCCGGCGGCACGGGATAGCGGGGAAACTCGTAACCAAGATCTTCGAGTGTGAATTCAAGTCGCGACGCCAACTCGGCTGTATTCGCGATCGCTTCCGGTAAGTCGGCAAAAAGGTCGGCCATCTCTCGCGGTGATTTCAGGAAACGTTCTGAATTGTTTGCGAGCAAACGCCCGGCAGTTTCCAACCGCACGTGATTCCGTATGCAGGTAAAAACATCAGCCACCTGTCGCTGCGCCCGATTCGCATAACAGACTCCATTCGTCGCCAGCAGCGGTAACTTTAAACTTCGGGCAATCTCGATCACCGAATGGTTCCACGCTTCCTCATCGCGATTGAAGTGACGCTGCAATTCAGCGTAGACATTTCCCTTGCCGAAGACATCGATCAGCCATTCAGCAGTTCTCCTTGAATCTCTGTGCTCCTCTGTGTCTCTGTGGTGAAAGTTCTTCGCCAGCGGCCCGTCACGTCCCCCAGTCAAACAGATCAATCCTGCCGCATGCTCCGCCAACTCATCCGGCGTCACTGCGCATTCCCCCGGCTTCGCATGTTTGGGCACGCGAAGTTTCATCAAGGTAATCAGGCGGCAGAGGTTCTGATAGCCGGTCCGATTCCGAACGAGTAACGGGATAGCTATGACGTGTTTTTGTAAGTCCAAAGTCCCACGTCCAAGGTCCACTGTCTGTTTACTCCGGGATTGACGTTGGACTTTGGACGTTGGACTTTGGACGGCAATCTCGGCCCCGATATGCGCTTTGACATCAAGTTTCTTTCCCGCCAAATGAAAACGCGCCGCGCCGTATAAGCCGTCTCGCTCCAGCAGAGCCATCGACGGCATTCCCAATTCAGCGCAGGTCGCGATTAACTCTTCCGGCGTAGAAGCGCCTTGCAAAAAACTAAAGGCAGACCTCGCATGAAGTTCGATGTAATCAGTTGGCAGTGCGCGGTGAACAGTGAGCAAGTGCTTTCTTTGTCGCGCTCCATTTCCGATATCAGGGTGCATTGCCTATCTTCTGCTTTCTGCCCACTGCTTACTGCTCAGTCATAAATTCCTGCCACGAACCACTCTTCACTCTGCAAATCGCGGTAAATTCGACAGAGCACGTCACTCTGCTTTGGGATTGTGTCAGCCACTGCTATGTCCCATTCATCTCTGGCCCAGACATCCGGGCGCCACCAATCACCAGAGGTTCGCCACGGACCTGAAGCGCGGATAACTTTGCCGCGCAGCAGGCATGACAACTTCACATCGTGCGCGTTGATGCGCGTGGGTCGGCCCTGCAGGGTTTCCACTGCCGCGCGCCAGGGTGGGCGAAAAACTCTGAACCCCATAACGCATGGCCGATTACCGATTGCCGCTTGCTGATTCCGACGTGATTTTTTCTGACCGGTGGAAATATTGAAGCGCTTTATGCGAAAGGCGTCTGGTCTATGCGTATCTAAAATCTCCGGCGAACCAACCTTGTCTGCTCCGACTAACTTCGCCAAACGCGCCAACGTCAGCTCGAGTTTTTCCGGCTCGGGCGCTAAGGGAATAAATAACCCCGTCTGGGCGACGCGTGGCTTCACCGGCTCGGCAATAATGTTTACGGATATAACAGCGGCCGTTGGAGGCTGTGCTTCCATTTCAAATAAAAGCAGACGGAGCAGCGTTCTGGGATTGTTGATCGGGACGGGCAAAGAAATTGTCCGTGCCTGCTCTGTTCTATCTTCCAACGTCAAACGCAATTTTAAATCATTGGTTGCCAGCGCATGCGCATGCAGATTGGCGCAAAGCTGATTAAGCAGCCGGGAAAGAATAAAAGAGAGCGGCTCGAGTTCCGTTACCGGATGCTCTAATTCCAGTGACTGTTCGAAGCCGAGCGGCGGTTGCACCAAAACCATTTGACGATCACTTTTGCCCTGAGCGAGTTTTTGCAGACGCACCCCTGCTTGCCCGAGCCTCTGCGCAACTCCAGCCAGTGGCAACCCCGCCAGATCACTAAACGTGCGCAGGCCCCAAAGCTCCAGCGTCTCTCCTATTTCCTCGACTCTCTCTTTCTGAATCTCAGCCAGGGAATAATCAAGCATCTTTAATGACAGGCTGCCGAGTTTTAAGGACTCTCCTCCGGCAGGAATGACGGTCACACCTTTGAACGATCGCGCCGCATGGATCGCTGTGTCGGGATTTGCGGCCACGGAAACATTCACGTTGAAACCTAACTGGGCCGCCCGCCGGACAATCTCAGCAGCCAGCGCTCGTAAAGAATCGATCTCGGCAGCATTATCATCTCTAACGGATCCGGGATGGGCCGCCGAGCCAAACAATAAATCCTGCCCCGCGACATCAAGCACAACTGTGTCTGTGGTCGTCTGCTCGACTAAAGGAGAGAAAGTAAATGCCAGGTCGATAAGCAGTGTCGGGCCTGCATTGCCCGAAACTTCAGGAATAGTCCGTCCATAGATACTCGCAAACATAATTCAAGTTTGAGTCGAAATTGGAAGTCGAAGATTACCGAATATCCTCGAATACTGTCAAGACTGGCTATGGCTTAGTGGCCACGCGTTGTGAACCTGACAGGAGCGTCAGTCCATTTAACAGGCCGCTCTTGATTTACTCGAACGCGAATTCCCTGAAGCAGGTGTGAATGGGTTTGAGGAAGGCAATTGCCGCCAGGAGTAGAGCCCTTTCCCTCTGAGGGAGGATAGAGTGAAGACGTTAGCAATACTTTTGCTTCTCCCGGAGGGAGAGTGGAACAAACCGTCTGTGATCCAGTGACAAGGGAAAGTCGATGTTTTGGATCTTCTTTCAACGTTAGCTTTGCATCATCGTTTTCTAAAACGAGGGGCCCGGTATTGGGCCAGACGGGGCCTTCGTTCTTTACCTCCAGGACCAGCGCAGCGCATGAACGCGTGCAATGCACAGAAGTCACCACTACCAACACAGTGGGCGTGTTTTCAATTGCCCGCCGGAAACGATACCACCACGACATGATTATTCGGCGCGTGTATTTTGCGGCGACATCGGCGAGGTTAAGTACGACTAAGCCAAAGCCGCCGCTTTGTAACAAAAGATCCGTGGCCTTGAAAGCGCGTTCTATGCTGCCGCTACAGCGAACCCACAATAAGCGATCACAATCAACTCGAGCATTTGTGGCGGATGAAAGATCGAACGTGTCGCTGGTGTCTACCAGGGCGCAGGCTTCCTCCTGCAACGTTGCCCCTGCCAGAGTTGAAAGTAAAAGGCTGGTTCGTCCGGATGACACTGTTCCATGAATCTCGGTAATCGATCCGCGAGGAAATCCGTTTAAGCACGCGTCAATTTCCCAGACACCCGTGGAGACAATTTCAGTCGGCTGCTTCTCAGGACGTTGAAAAACAGAACCAAAACGATCGGCCAGCGCCAACTCGATCTCTTTTGCATTCGCTGATTTCATAGTTGCATTAAGCATCTGCACGCCGGAAAATATCAGCCAGTGAATAAAAACCAATCAAAAGATTCAGCCGCGGAATTCTTTCCATCACGAAAAAGCTTAAAGGCTTTTCGCGACGCGGCCGCTGAGTGTAAAGCCTGCGATCTTTGGAAGTGCGGCACCCAAACCGTCTTCGGCGAAGGCGCGCGCCGCGCCGAAGTGTTCTTTATCGGCGAACAGCCCGGCAATGAAGAAGATCTTGCCGGCCAACCTTTTGTTGGCCCGGCTGGCCGATTACTCAACGACGCTCTGGCCGCAGCCGACATTGAGCGCGCGCAGACGTATGTCACCAATGTCGTCAAACATTTCAAATGGGAACCGCGCGGCAAACGCCGCATTCACAAAAAACCAAATGCCGGTGAGATTGCCGCTTGCCGTCCCTGGCTGGAAGCCGAGATCAGCCTGGTTAAGCCGAAAGTTATTGTTTGTCTCGGCGCTACCGCAGCGCAGGCTTTGCTGGGACCCAAATTCCGAGTCAGCAAACAACGCGGGCAGTTCATTGAATCAACTCTCGCGCCTTACATCATGGCGACAGTTCATCCGTTTTCGATTCTACGCGCGCCGGATGATGAAACCCGGCACCTTGAAAAGCGACGGTTCATTGATGATCTGAAAAAAGTCGCGCGTGTTTTATCAAAGAACAAATAAAGACTGGGGCGCCAAACTGGAGCGGACCGAATTCAAAGTGAAATCTCAAATTTCAAATTTATGACTTAAAGATTTCAAAGCTAAGTCAATGCTTGTATTTGCGAATCACGCCTACCACTAAGCCTTGAATCTGCACGCGCTCCGGCGGCCGAATCACGATTGGCTTGTAAAGCGGATTTGCTGCTTCCAAACGCACCTGGTTGCGCCCACCATAAAAACGCTTAACTGTCGCATCACTTCCATCGATCAACGCTACGACTGTTTGCCCGTTGTCCGCAGTTTGTTGTGATTGCAGCACGATGAAATCGCCTTCGCGAATTTGTTCGTCAATCATTGAATCACCTCGAACCCGTAACGCAAACATTCGTCCCGGTCTTAGCATGTCTCGCGGAATGGAAACAGTCTCGTGATTTAAAATTGCTTCGATGGGCGCCCCCGCTGCTACTATTCCCAGCAAAGGAATCTCGTAGTTGTCTCCGGTGGATTCGTCCTTTACCAGCTCGATACCACGGCTCACGTTCGGAATGCGCCAAATTAATCCTTCCCTCTCCAGAAGCGAAACTACGTGATGCACACTAGCCGATGAGCTCATGCCAAATTCTTCGCCAATCTCAGCCATAGTTGGGGCTTCCTGATGGACGTCAAAATAATGCTTGATGAAATCCAATACTCTTCGCTGTCTTGCGGTTATCGGCATGCGTTCCTCCTCGCCAGTTTTTTCGAAGCTGCGCGAACATTATCGAATATCGCCAAACACTTGTCCAGTAAGAAACTCTAACTCCTCTCAATCTATTCAGGAGGCGCCGCCTCAAATGTCGTCCCCTTCAGAATTCCTTGTTGACACGGATACCGTTCATCGCTAGAATTGGCGTTGCAACGGTGTTAGGCATCGTTGGCTGCGCTACAACTCACGAGTTCGACCCAAGATCAGGAGCTCGATCCCACCAATTAACTGTCTTTTAACTGGATACGCCGGAAAATACACCCCAATGTCAGCCAAACTCGGCGAAATTCTCGTCCGCGAAAACCTAATTAGTCCGCAGCATCTGCGCCAGGCGCTGGATTATCAGCGCGAGCACGGTGGGCGGCTCGGCTTCAACCTGGTCAAGCTGGGCCTGGTTTCCGACGACACTATTACCGCCGTACTCTCGCGGCAGTACGGTATCCCGTCGGTCAACCTCGACTTATTTGATATAGAGGACTCAGTTCTTCGATTGATTCCCCAGGAGGTCGCGCAGAAATACTCCGTCCTGCCACTGTCACGTGTTGGGGCCACTCTAACCCTCGCGATGGTTGATCCCACCAACGTCTTCGCGATGGACGATATCAAGTTCATGACCGGCCTCAACGTCGAACCGGTGGTTGTCGCTGAGGCAAGTGTCCAGACCGCAATCGCCAAGTACTACAGCAGCTCCCGCGAAATCGAACTGGCTGCAGTAGCACCGGATCTCCATGTCGAAGGTCTCAACGGCAATGGCTTTTCTCAGGCCGATCTGGTTTCGCTCGACAGCCTCGACTTCGATCAGGAAACTCTCGCGAGTGAAGTCGAAGTCTTTGAAGACAACGACGAAATCGATCTCTCCAGCCTTACTCGCATGAGCGAAGACGCGCCGGTGGTGCGTCTGGTCAACGTCCTTCTGGTTGACGCATTGCGGCGTGGCGCTTCAGACATTCACGTTGAGCCATATGAAAAAGAGCTGCGCATTCGCTTTCGTATCGACGGCCTTCTTTATGACGTGATGCACCCGCCTCTGAAAATGCGCGACGCTCTTATCTCGCGCATCAAGATCATGTCAAAACTCGACATCTCTGAGAAACGTCTGCCTCAGGATGGCCGCATCAAGATTCGCGTCAAGGTTGATTCGCGCTCGCGCGAACTCGATTTCCGCGTCTCTACTTTGCCGACTCTCTTCGGAGAGAAGGTTGTGCTTCGTCTGCTCGATAAAGAGAAGCTGATGCTCGATATGACCAACCTGGGATTCGAGCCCGAATCCCTGGTGAAGTTCCAGCGGAATATTTCCAAGCCCTACGGCATGGTGCTGGTAACGGGACCTACCGGAAGCGGCAAAACCAACACGCTCTATTCCGCGCTTCAATCTCTCAACACGGTCGACACGAATATCATGACCGCTGAAGACCCGGTCGAATTCAATCTGCCTGGCGTTAATCAGGTACAGATGAAAGAACAGATCGGGTTGAACTTCGCCGCTGCCCTGCGTTCTTTCCTGCGGCAGGATCCGAACATTGTTCTGGTCGGCGAAATTCGCGACTTTGAAACTGCCGAGATCGCGATCAAGGCCGCGCTCACTGGCCATCTGGTTCTTTCCACCCTCCACACTAACGATGCTCCCTCAACTATCTCCCGCCTGATGAATATGGGTATCGAGCCCTTCCTCGTTGCTACCAGCGTGAACTTAATCCAGGCCCAGCGTCTCATTCGCCGGATCTGCAAGGATTGCAAGAAAGAACATCCCACACCGATCGAGGCGCTGGTTGAGATTGGCTTTTCGCCGGAAGAAGCACCAAAGGTCAAGACTTATAAAGGCCAGGGCTGTCCGAGCTGTAACGATACAGGCTACAAAGGCCGCATCGGACTTTATGAAGTCATGGAAGTGACAGATGAGATTCGCGAGCTAATCCTGATCGGCGCGTCATCGCTCGAGCTGCGAAAGAAATCGGTCGAAGACGGCATGATTACTTTGCGCGGGTCTGGTCTGCAAAAAATACGAAACGGAGTTACCACCATCGAGGAAGTTCTCCGCGAAACGGTGGCGTGAAAAAAAGGGGTGAGTATATGTTGCGTCGAATAGGTCTCTCGTTAGGTCTCCTGGTTTCCATAGTGGTCATGCTGCCCTTTGCAACATCCACCGCGCATAACCTCAGATCTCAGATGGCTGCGCGTTCACATCGTTATCATCATCATTCACGTGCCTGGTGGCGCCGGCACCGCGCCCAGATTCGCCGGCGGCAGGCAATGCTGGCCAGACGCCGGGTATTGGAAGCTAGCTCGGGAACGCGATCGCCGATGGCGATGACTGCCAGGGCTTCGGAAAATCATAGTGCCCTGCCTGGTGCGCTTGCCTTCCCTGATGGCATGTATCGGGATGGAACTTTTTCGATGGCGCTTCCCACTGGTTGGTCCGCCGGAGCAACCACCCGGGGCGCGTCAAGTTTTCGTATTGCGCCACCGAACGGAATGTCGGAGGCCCAGGCCACGCTCGCTGTCGTGGCGGTCGCACCGGTGAATGTCGATCAGGTGGTTGGCCGCGAGCAAAGAAGAATGTTGGGCGGCGTCCCGTTCACCGACCTGCGCCGTTCAGTCATCGACAAGATGATCAGCACCGGTGGTTGGGTTGTTAACGACCGCCAGCGCGAGATCGGTGGTCATCGTGTATTTGAGGTAATTGCTCAGACACCATCAACCCGCGACGGAAATCCCGAGCAGCTCTGGAACTTTTACTTCACCGAAATCAACGGCCGTGTTTACTCGCTAACGACCCGCGGGACCGGCGGTCTGACGCAAAAGATCGCTGGTGATGCCGAGAAGTTTCTTTCTGATTTCCGACCAGCCGGAGTGAGCAAGAACTAATCATCGGTTGGTTGGCGAAGCGGAAGCCTCCTAGCCCCTAAAGGAAACGGGAACAATGGAAAATCCACCACAAATTTCTCTCTCAGATCTACTCCACCGGCTATCCGAGCTCGGTGGGTCGGATCTTCACATCACGACGGGCACTGCCCCGCTCGTTCGTGTCCATGGCGAGATCCGTCCCCTCGACGGTTATCGGCCGCTCAACTCCTCGGAAACGAAGCAGTTGGCATACTCCGTCCTCACCGACGCACAAAAACATCGCTTTGAAGAAAACCTTGAGCTCGATTTCTCATTCGGTGTAAAGGGTCTTTCACGCTTTCGCGCCAACATCTTCAACCAGCGCGGCGCCGTGGGCGCGGTATTCCGCGCGATTCCTTATGAGATCAAGTCGTTCGACGACTTAGGCCTGCCGACAGTCGTCAAGGACCTTTGCCAAAAGCCACGTGGCCTCGTCCTGGTCACCGGCCCTACGGGCTCGGGTAAATCGACAACCCTGGCGGCAATAATCGACAAGATAAACATCGACCGTCACGAGCATATCCTGACGATCGAGGACCCGATCGAGTTTCTCCACAATCACAAGAACTGTATCGTCAATCAGCGCGAGGTTAACGCTGATACGAAGGGTTTTGCGCAAGCGCTTCGCACTGCATTACGCCAGGATCCTGATGTGGTGCTGGTCGGCGAGATGCGCGATCTGGAAACCATTGAATCGGCATTGCGAATCGCCGAGACAGGCCATCTGACCTTTGCGACCCTGCACACGAACTCTGCAGTTTCAACTATCAATCGCATCATCGATGTATTTCCTTCAATGCAGCAGGCTCAGGTACGCGCGCAGTTGTCGCTTACTCTCGAGGGCATCCTTTGCCAGACATTGCTGCCGAAAGCTGACGGCCGCGGCCGGGCGTTGGCTATGGAAATTCTGGTGCCCAATGCAGCCATCAGGAATCTGATTCGCGAAGACAAGGTCCACCAGATCTATTCCATGATGCAAACCGGCCAGGATCTACACGGTATGCAAACGTTCAATCAATCTCTGGCCACTCTCTTCCACAAGCGTCTGATCACGAGGGAGTTGGCAATGCAGCGCACCTCGAACGCCAACGAATTACGCGACCTGATCGATCGTGGGTCGGGACTAAACAGCGGGAACGGCGCGGGCGCGAGACCTGGAATCCCTCCCGCCTACACGCAAGCCGGGCGCGGACTCCCACGAAAATAATTGCCGATCAGGACACTACCCGGTCAACACGGAAATAGTGAGATAGAAAGAAACGGAGTGCTGAGAAATGCCAACGTATGTTTTTAAGGGCCGCAGCCGCACGAACGAGATCGTGATGGGTGAACGAGTTGCTGATAACCGCGAAGCGCTGAGCCAGACACTGCGGCGAGAGCAGGTCACGCTCACTTCTGTCAAAGAGAAGGGCCGCGAGATCGGCATCCCCAAACTGGCCGGCCGCAAGAAGGTAAAGTCCAAAGATCTCGCCATCTTCACCCGCCAGTTCTCAGTCATGATCGATGCCGGCTTGCCACTGGTCCAATGTCTGGACATTCTTTCCCAGCAGCAGCAGAACAAGTATTTCCAGCAGGTGCTGTCCCAGGTCCGACAGGATGTCGAAGAAGGCTCGACCCTGGCAGCCGCGATGGCCCGTCATCCGAAGGTATTCGATCAACTTTATTCGAACATGGTTGAGGCCGGTGAAACCGGCGGTATTCTCGACTTGATCTTGCAGCGCCTGTCTACGTTTATTGAAAAAATTGTGAAGCTGAAACGCGATGTCGTTTCAGCATTGATTTATCCAGCCGCAGTGATTCTGCTGGCCGTCGGCGCCATAGCCGTGATCATGATTGTGGTAATCCCACAGTTCCAGAATATCTTTCTCGGCCTGTTGGGTCCCGGAGAGCCACTGCCGCTGCCGACGCGGATGGTGGTGGGTTTCAGTAACTTTCTCGCCGGCTGGGGTGGTGTCTGCATTCTGGTTTTGATCATTGGATCGACGGTCGCCCTCCGCTTCTTCTACAAAACACCCGGCGGTCATAA
>JAWVEM010000017.1:0-3883 GCA_033856735.1 Blastocatellia bacterium | reverse complement strand
TGCGGAACGTCGTCTTCTCAGTATAGTAGAGTCCGACCGGGACAATTTTGAGATCGAGCGCTGCGCCTGACGATGCGGCCGCCAAAGCAATGCGCGCCGCGCCGGTTTTCAGCGGTTTCAAACGCGGCTCGTCATGCGAAACGCCTTCGGGGCAAATGCCAATCGTGATCCCGCGCGCCAGCAGCTCGCGCGCCGCAATAAACGTTTCGATGTTTCGGGAAGTGTCTTGTCCTTCGTCCTGACGCCGATAGGCGGGAAGGGAATCGAGCGCGCGCACCAGATAACCGATGACCGGCATGCCAAACAGCGGCGCCTTCGCTACAAAGGCGACCCGGCGCGGCGCCAGGCAAAGCAGGAACGCCGGATCGACCAGCGCGTTAGGGTGATTGAGGACAAAGATGACGGGACTGTCACGCGGCACATTTTCCAGGCCGGCCACCTCGATGCGGCGATAGTAAACACGCAGGGCAACTCTTAAGACACCACAAATAAGTCCCCTGATCATTGTTTTGTCAGAAGCCCGACCGCAAGGGAGGGCTAATACCAGCAAGGAGCCGTCCCTGACGGTCGGGCTCGTGCCCCGTTAGCTCGGCGTCCATTCCATCTGAAAATGCGTGCCGGTTTCGCTGGCACGCACAAAGCCCGAACGCTCGAACAAACTGACGGCGCGATTGAACCTGATGACTTGCAGGCGCAGCGGTTTTTTTTCGCGTCTGGCCTCGTCCTGTAGTTTTTGAATCAGGAAAGTGCCGACGCCGCTATTGCGATGTTCGGGCAGCAGCGCCACGTCAACACAGCGAATCTCGTGCTCGCGGCGCTCCACGATCAGACGGCCGGCGGCTTTGCCTTCCCACAAAATTATTTGGTCATCTGCTCGTTTGTATTCACTCTCGTAGAAATGTTGCTGTGCCTGGTACTGCATCCCGAGAAACTCGCTGATGCGATCCTCAGCCCAGCCAAGTCCGCGCAGATCGTCACCGCGGCTGCTCTTATATATATCGAGGAGAATCTCTTCGTCTCCAGCCGTCACCGGCCGGACGCTAATTGATTGTGCACTGTCGGCTCCGGTCATAGCGAGGGATTCTAATCGAACAGCCTGGTTTTGGATACGCAAAACCTGACGGGGTATTTTGAGATGGTGATGGAATCAGTACCGAGAGCGTTAGCGACCGGCTTACATGTTGGCGATCTCGACTGTCGCATGAGTTGAGACCCGGTCGCTACCGCTCCCATTAACTCCACACCCACACCAACTGTCGCCAATCGAGCGCAAAGGTGCGATAATGCGCCTGCTTTCCCAAACAACTTGAGCAAAATCCGGAGAGGTCATTTATGAAGCGCTTCTTTGTCTTGTCGGTTATTAGTTTGCTTGCTTGCGCGTCGTTCGCGTTGGCCCAGGAACGCCGGTTCACCATCGACGATCTGCTAAAGGTCCGTCGCGTCTCGGACCCGCAGTTATCACCGAAAGGCGATCAGGTCGCATTCACCATCACCGACGTGGACAAGACCGCGAACAAGACTACGACACAGATTTACGTCGTGCCTTTAAGCGGCAGAGAGATGCGTCAACTGACGAATGACGAGCATTCCTCATCATCGCCACGCTGGTCGCCGGACGGAGAGAAGCTCGCGTTTATTTCGGCGCGCGACGGCGAGAGCCAGATTTGGACCATTGATGTTTCCAACGGCGCGCTGAAGAAGATCACGAGTATCTCGACCGGCGCCGGCGATCCGATCTGGTCGCCGGACGGCAAGTGGCTCGCCTTCGCGTCAGACGTGTATCCCGAATGCAAAGACGACGCCTGCAACCAGCGACGCGCCGAAGAAGTCGCCCAAAGCAAAGTGAAAGCTCACGTCGCTGAGCGCCTTTTGTATCGCCACTGGAAATCCTGGAAAGAGGGAATGCGCAGCCATGTCTTCGTCGTTTCGTCCGCCGGCGGAGAAGCTCGTGACCTGACGCCCGGCGATTACGACGCGCCGCCGTTCAGCTTAGGCGGGCCGACCGACTATGCATTCTCGCCCGACTCGAAAGAACTTGCCTATGTCAGCAATCACGACAAAGTCGAAGCCATTTCGACTAACGCCGACGTCTGGTTGGTTTCAGTTCGTGGGGGCGCCGCGCGAAATATCACCGCCGCCAATCACGGCTATGATGGCTCGCCCAAGTTCTCAGCCGATGGCCGCTTCCTCGCTTATCGCTCGCAAGTCACACCGGGCTATGAAAGCGATCGGTTCCGTTTGATGCTCTTGGATCGCAAGACGGGCAGAGCTCAATCAATTACTGAAACGCTGGATTCCAATGTGGATGAATTCACTTTCACCGCAGACAGTAAATGGGTCTATGTCGGCGCGGAAGCACGCGGCCGAGGCGCCGTCTATTCAGTCTCGGTTAATAGCGGCCCAGTCAAGAAAATCCTGGGCGAAGGCGCCAACGGCGATATCAATCTAAGCGCAGACGGCAGGACTTTGCTGTTCTCGCATAACTCGATGACGAGTCCCAACGAGATCTTTACCTCCGCCTCTGACGGCAGCAGCCCAGTGCCTTTGACTAAGGCGAACGAGGCACTGATCTCATCGTTCGATCTAAAGGCCGCCGAGGAAGTCACCTGGGCCGGGGCCCTGGGAGCAAAGGTCGCCGGCTGGATCGTCAAACCGGCGAACTTCAATCCGCGGAAGAAGTATCCGCTGGCAGTGCTGATCCATGGTGGTCCCCAGGGCGCCTGGAGTGATAACTGGGGCTATCGCTGGAACCCGCAGATCTTTGCCAACGCAGGTTATGTCGTGTTCATGCCGAATCCGCGTGGTTCGACCGGCTACGGCCAACAATTCGTGGCTGATATCTCGGGCGACTGGGGCGGAAAAGTTTTTACCGACATCAAGAATGGCGTGGCACTGGCCTCCGCTCTGCCTTACGTGGATAAGAATCGCATCGGTGCTGCCGGCGCGAGCTATGGTGGTTACATGATCGATTGGATCGAAGGACACAACAGCGATCCAAGGTTCCAGTTCAAAGTGCTCGTCTCGCATGACGGCGTTTATAATCTCACCTCTATGTATGGCGCTACGGAAGAGCTCTGGTTCACTGATTGGGAATTTAAGGGAACGCCCTGGACCAATAAGCCAATGTACGAGCGTTGGTCGCCGCACAATTTCGTGGCCAACTTTAAGACTCCGATCCTGATCATCACCAACGGGCTCGACTATCGCGTGCCCGAAGGTGAAGGCCTGCAAATGTTCACCGCCGTGCAGCGGATGGGCGTAGAATCAAAGCTGGTCGATTTTCCTGACGAAGGTCACTGGGTAGGGAAGCCGGCGAACTCGGCCTTCTGGTACAACACAGTAATTGGTTGGCTTGATAAGCATTTGAAGTAAAGAATTAGCCACAGTTAACGCGGATATGCACAGATAAGACAATTTGATTGACTGTCGTGTTCTGGCTTTTCTTATCCGCGTCAATCCGTATGAATCTGTGGCTCTCTTCCGAAACGGAGGACTGTCATGCCTGGTTGGCTCAAAGCTTTAATCGCCGTCGCGATCATCGTGGTGCTGCTGGTCGTTGGAGTTATCGTCGGCGGCGTGGTCTGGTGGTCCCGCAACAAAGACAAGCTGATTGCTCGTGGCAAAGAGGTCGTGACCGAAGGCCGTGATTTTGGACGCAACACCGACAACCAGGGATGTGTGGACGAAACCGTGTCGCGCTACAAAAAGGATCCGGGCTTCACAACCGTGATTTCTAACAGCATTTTCACCCGGGCCTGTCTCGACGCCAGTCGTTCAACGCCTAACTTTTGTGCTGATGTGCCGAAAGCCACTGAGTTTATTAAGAGCGGTGAATGGCGTAAGGCTCAATGCTCCCGCGTCGATCTCTCGAAGGACAGCTATT
>JAWVEM010000016.1:0-3132 GCA_033856735.1 Blastocatellia bacterium | reverse complement strand
AACGGCACTAATATACTTGACTCATTACGGCAATGGCTCTGCCACTCTGATGCGCGGCAAGTCTGCGACTTGCCGGCGGCGAACCTTCTTTTTCATTCGGGTCTTCGACCCGTCACGGTCAGAGACCGTTCAGATTAAATGGGCCACGTTTCGGCAAGTCTGAGACTTGCCGCGCATCAGAGTGGCAGAGCCATTGCAGCGACCGCATCGAAGTTCGACAGAAGCCCGCGCGGAGTCAAATATGTCGCTGCCGTTGAAACGGTTTCACCGGGAAGCTGTTGGAACGGCTAAGCGATCTGACTCAGATCACAAACACCTCGCTGAATGAATGCGTTTGCGTTGAGAAAGCTCCGACATTCACTGTGCCTCGATATCCACGATCTCGCCGCCAAAGGCGCGCAAGACCTGTTGGACGGTCGGATTCTGAGCCGCGGCCTGGCGAGTCTGTTTCTTTGCTTTACGCTCTTCTTCTTCCGGTGAAAGCGGGGCATCACTTTCGCCAGCGCTCGCCAGGGTCGAAAAACGTATGCCGATTTCCCGGCCACTCACTTCGCTGCAGGCTTCGCGCAAAACTTTCGCGTTATCGGCTTTCGCGAGCGTGTCACGAGATTGTTTTGCTTCGGGAGTGAACTCGATCAGCAACTCGTCGCCTTGCAACTCGACGCGGGACGCGGCATCAAAGGCGGCGATTAGCATCCGGCGCTTTTTCTTTTCGAGCGCGGCTTTGATCTGATCAGCCAGAGAGCCCGAACTCGTCATAGATGCTTCAGTCGATATTGATTCGGAAGAGCTCTTCGTATCCGCAGATTTTTCGCTTGAGCGCTCAATGACCGGCTCACTAGCGCGAGCGGCTCCGGAACTGCCGGCGCTGGCGCTCCGGCTCCCACCGGCGGAGGCTGCCGAGCGATCAGGCGCCTTATTCGCTCCGCTCTCAGGAGTCGATTGCGGGCTCTTTCTTTCCGCGAGCGGCTGGCCGGTGCGCAAAGCATTCTCGAGTTCCGCGATGCGGCCGACCAGATCGCCGAGTGACGCCAGCCGGCGCATCTCCATCAACTTCACTAAGCCCACTTCGACCTGATAACGCGAATTGGCCGCGTCTTTAAGACTGCATTCAGTCTCGGCGAGCGAATGGAAGAAACGCACGAGGTCAGATTCCGTAAAGAGCGCGGCCTGTTGTTGCAGCGTGGTCACCTGCACCGACGACGAATCGAGCAACTTCGGATCGCCCGAGACTTTTACCACCAGCAAATCCCGTAAGTGCCCGAGCACGTCGCGACAAAAATTGCGCAGGTTGTGGCCGCGCATTACCAGGTCATCGACGATCGCCAGGGCTTCGGCCGGTTTATTCTCGGCAATACCGTTTACCACGCGGGCCAAAACGTCCGCGCCGGCAATACCCAATGCCTTCTCGACGTCCCCAGTCTCGATCTTATCGCCGGCAAAACTAATGACTTGATCGAAAGCCGACTGGGCGTCGCGCATTGAGCCCTCGCCCGCGCGCGCGATTTCCCGCATAGCTTCGTCGGAAATAGAAATGTTTTCCGCGTCCGCAATGAAGCGCAGACGCTCGGCAATTTTCGCGGTGGCGATCGTGCGAAATTCAAAAATCTGGCAGCGCGAAGTAATCGTTCCCGGGACCTTGTGCTCGTCGGTGGTCGCCATGATAAAGACGACGTTCGGCGGCGGCTCTTCAATCGTTTTCAGCAAAGCGTTGAAGGCCTTATCCGATAGCATGTGCACTTCATCGATGATGAAGACTTTGTAACGGTCGCGCGCCGGCCGGATCCCAATATTCGTAATGATCACGTCGCGAACATTCTCGATCCCCGTATTGGAAGCCGCGTCGATCTCCATCACGTCCATCGATCGGCCTTCCGCGATCTCGCGACAAGAGGGGCAAGCAGTTTCATCCATGACGGCGCAGGGCGTGCCGGTCGGACCGGCAGCCTTGTGACAGTTGAGGGCTTTGGCGACCAGACGCGCGGTGGTGGTCTTCCCTACTCCACGCGCGCCCGAGAAAAGATAAGCATGATGCAGCCGGCCGTGCTCAATGGAATTGCGCAGCGTGCGGGTCAGAATCTCCTGCCCGGTTACATCTTCGAATTTTTGTGGGCGCCACTTGCGGGCGATTACCTGATAAGCCATCTGTTTTTTTGTAACTGCGGAATTTCTGCGAACGTTACTTTCACAATTCGGGGACTGAATACTTCTTCAGGAGTTTCCAGGCAATGATGACGCTGCCGTCTGTGTCTTCGCGGACTGTGCGGAAAGCAACCAGCACATCGCTCTCACGGTAAACAATCGAGCGCAACAGATATGTCGCTCCTATCTCGAGCGGAAGTCTGCTGCGGTAAAGGGCGCCGTCCATTGTGACTCCCGACTGAAAACGCCGATATTCGAAACGCGCAGACTGTTCGCGTGCGGGCGGCTTGTATTGCGCGATAAACCGGGCAGCCGGATTGTCGAGGGTAATTCCCTCCAGCGGTCGATCACCGAGATTGGTCAGCATGCCGTAGTCCGCCCCGCCAAATCCCACCGACAGGACGTTGCGCTCAAGGGCAAGGTCATTCCCGTAGCCGTAGGCGTGTGTGAGATTCGCAAATGAATAGAAAGCACCGCCGCCGCGGATCGGTATTCGCTTCTTAGCACCGTACGTCTCCCAGTCGTAAAATTCGCGCGGCATCAGACGTATTAATCCTGTCTTGCGCTCCCGAAGAAAGCTTTCGTACGTCAGGCGATCTTGTGCCGAGGGCGCCAGCAAACCGCTCTTCAGCACCCGATCCTCCCTTGCCACGTCTCGGCGCTCCGGTCCCATGGACGGCTCAGGCGTAGTGTGATCGGGAAAGTCTAAGGGAGGATTAGAAGCTTGCTGTGGGAAAGCGCTTGCGCTCAGGAGGAAGATGGCCAGCACAATGATTGACGAGTGAATGAAAATTTCCTCCTTCTTAGCGGCGGCGGAGTAACGGACTAACGATTGCGGGTTTTGCCCGATCCTTCCTGATAAGTCAGACTCCGGACTTACCCGCAACACACGCTGTCATTGCTACCGTTGCTCCGTTCCCGGCCTGGCGGGGTTCACAAGACTATCGTTGTGCGGAGCCCGAAGTCTGATGACTCATTAAAGCATTGCCG
>JAWVEM010000015.1:0-4171 GCA_033856735.1 Blastocatellia bacterium | reverse complement strand
GCAGATAAGATAAAGAGGAGAAAGAAATGGCAACCACACCCCAAACCTTTGCGAATCACACCCGTTGGCAGGCGCCCTTTCACTTTTTCGCGGCGCCGGTGATGCTGATTAATGTTGTCTGGACCATCGTCGTGTTCGTGAGGACTCCCAACCCAAATTCCGGCTGGGCGATCATTGTCGCGCTGGCCCTGCTCGTGCTGGCCGCCCTGGTTCGAAACAATCCGTTGAGGGCCCAGGATAGACTTATCCGGCTCGAAGAAAAACTTCGTTATCAGCAGATTCTTTCCGCGCCGCTCGCTCAACAGGCGAGCGCGCTGACGCCGAGCCAAATAATCGCGCTTCGCTTTGCCGGCGATGACGAATTGGAAGAATTAATGGGCGCAGTGTTGGCGGGCAAGCTGGCTAACAGCGGCGACATCAAACGGGCGATCAAGTCCTGGCGTGCCGACACGTTCCGAGTTTGAAGATCGAGAAGCGTTGACCAGACCGGTCTGCTTCCGAGTAATATAAACCATTACCGAATTAGCCTAAGGAGGACTAGTGAGCCAAAAAGAAGCCTTGCAGAGCGCGGCCGATGAAGCACGAAAGGCGGCCCGGGCCGCGCGCGAATTCGCCGGTATCTTAGACGAGTACGCAAAATTGATAACTCAACCAAACTCGCGTCAAAAAGCCGACGACGTGCATTTATCAGCGATGAAAAAATTGGGAATAGTGAATGACGGTTTGGCAGTTTGCCAAGAATGGGGAGAGACAGCACGGACCGCCCCAGCTACCCCGATGGTCCAGCCTGCGAAACCGGCAGCCAACAGCGAGGGTAGAGGCAATCGAGAGCCGGCACCCAAATTCCAGCCACGCTCTGTGCGCGTCCATAAGCGAAACAATAACCGCTGAGCAGCCGCGGTCAATCTGTGTAGACTTCAACCTTCAGGTTGCTCTTTGCCGCGCCAGCTAAAACTTGAACTCTAAACTTAAGAGCAGCTCATCCTCGATGAAGTCATGGGAAGCAGCGTCTTTGCAGAGCGGTCCGGCTGTCGAGGCTGACTCGGAGCAGTTGGTTCGAACTGGATTCGTGACCATTGCCGGATCGCGAGACGTCGATCGCCACACTGCGCGCCATCTCTTTGAACAGCATCTTTCGCCCCTCTTGCATCAAGGTCGAACCTGGCTAATCGCCGGCGCTCGCGGGGTCGATCAATGGGCCATCGAATGGTTGCAGGAGCACCACGAAATTTGTTGGGCTGTCGTTCCCTATACCATGCGCGACCAGCCGAGATGGGTGCAGCCATCGTTGGAGCAGATTGATCGAGTTATTGAGCTGCAACTTCCCCGACGCAAGAGTGCTGGTGCTTTAAGGAATCGCTATATGGTCGATCTTTCACCCGTCGTGTTTGGTTTCTGGTCCGGTAAAGGCGGCGGAACGATTAAGACCCTGAGACACGCTCTGCGAAAGCGAAAAGAAGTGCACGGCATTCCTGTTCCGAGTGCGGACTCGCCGAAGTAATTGAAGGAATCGACCTTTCATTCTGCCAAAGGAGACCACCTGATGCCCAACGTCCTGCGATTGCTTGGAATCCTTCTCTTGATCGCTGCCGCAGTCACAGCCATTCTCAATCTGCACCGAGTGGCTGATTTGGGCCTGCCCTGGCTGGCGCCCTTGCTCTTAATATTCGGTGTTGTTTGCATGACGCTTTCAAGACGAGGGCAAAGATAGCGGCTGTTTCTAGTTCTGTGTCAGGCTCTATCTCAGACAAGGATGTCGTTATTATCGGCGGTGGCGCTGCCGGTCTATTCTGTGCGATCGAAGCCGGCAAACGAGGCCACAAAGTTTTAGTGCTTGAGCATGCGGATCGCGTCGGAAAGAAGATCGCGATCTCGGGCGGCGGACGCTGCAACTTCACGAATGTCTATACAACCCCGGCTAACTTCCTGTCGGCGAATCCACACTTCTGCAAGTCCGCGCTCGCGCGTTATACGCCGGCCGACTTCGTTTCTCTGGTAGAAAAACACGGCATTAAGTATCACGAGAAGAAGCTTGGGCAACTTTTCTGTGACGAAAGCTCGCAAGAGATTATCGATCTGTTGTTGCGTGAGTGCGCTGACGCCGGTGTCGAGATTCGCTGCGGATGTCAGGTGCGCAGCGTTAGCCATGAAAAAGTTTTTACCCTAGAGACGAGTGAGGGCCGCTTCGTTTCGCCTGCGCTCGTCATCGCGACCGGCGGCCTCTCGATCGCGCCTTTGGGCGCCACCGACTTTGGTTACAGCCTCGCGCGACAATTTGGGCTAAAGATCGAAACACCAAGACCGGCCCTCGTGCCTTTCACTCTGAGTACGACAGTGCAAAAGCAACTCAGTTCGTTGAGTGGAATCTCCCTCGATGCTTTGGT
This sequence comes from Blastocatellia bacterium, assembly GCA_033856735.1. Taxonomy (GTDB): domain Bacteria; phylum Acidobacteriota; class Blastocatellia; order Pyrinomonadales; family Pyrinomonadaceae; genus UBA11740. Next base: position 1,787 of record JAWVEM010000015.1, on the reverse strand, counting down.
TAATTGTTTTGATGCCGAGTTTCGCGAGAGCATTCTGATTACCCATCGGGGCTTGAGCGGGCCGGCGATTCTTCAAATCTCTTTGTACTGGGAGACGGGTGCGCCGATCGCTATCAACCTGCTGCCTGACGAGGACGTCCTGAAACTGCTGAAGGAACGACAGGGTTCCGAGATTGAGCTGGCGAACCTGCTGGCGCAGTACTTGCCGCGGCGCTTCGCTCAGGCGTGGTGCGATCTTTACGAGCCTTCCCGGCCGCTGAAGCAATTCAACGCCGGACAACTCGCCGAGATAGCCGGCAGGATTCAACGATTCGAAATCACCCCCTCCGGCACGGAAGGCTTTAAGAAAGCGGAAGTCACAGCGGGCGGCGTCGCCACCTCTGAATTGTCTTCCCAGACGATGGAAGCAACGCGCGTCCCGGGACTTTTCTTCATCGGTGAAGTCGTCGATGTCACTGGCCAGCTAGGCGGCTACAATTTTCAATGGGCCTGGGCCTCGGGTTATGCTGCGGGTCAGGCGGTTTAGAATTGATAATGTAAGTACGCAGACTAACCGGTCTGCGCAAGCTGGCAGCTTGCGCTACAAAACGCCTCGGTTGACTTTGCCAATCCCCGGGCATAGGCTTCCTGAAATAGAGTGCAGCTCACTCTCTTCTCAGCTTCTCTGGAATTTGCCGGACCAACTGACCCCAACAGCTCACCTTCTAAGGGGTTTATTAATGAAAAGATTTGGTTACGTAGTGTTTGGTTTGGTTCTGATTCTTGCTCTGGCAGGTATCGCGTCGGCGCAGTCTTCAAACCGTGATCGCCCGGCGGTTTTGAGTTCAGGAGAAATAACGGGAAGCCTGAATAACCACAACGGCGAAAGCTTTTATTCGTTTACGGCGGGTCCCGGCGAACTGACGATCACGGTGGACGTGACTGTGAACCACCGAAGTAATGAGACTCAAATCGGCGTGCTTAACTTTGAGCTCCTCGGCCGGGATGCCTCGACCTCGATCCTGTGTTGCGAGTTCGCGCAGACTGGTGACAGCGGAACGGGACGAGACGTAAAAAGCGTCCGGCTGACCAGACGACAGACCGTGATTCTGCACACCACGAATGGACCGGTTGGCGGCGGGACCTTCCGAGTCCGCATTAGTGGAGCGAATTCCTTCAGCACTTCCACCATTGGCGGCGGAAATAATAATAACGACAACAACAACGACAATAACGACAACAGTCGGGACCGCGGCAATCGCGGCGGCGATACCATCAACGTTCCGGAAAACGGCATACTGCGTATCAGGATGAAAAATGGCACCAGCCAGGATATCGACCTGAGCCGCGTGCGCAGCGTCTCCGTTCGCAATAACTAACGAAATCAAATTCGCGCCGATACTCATCAGCGCTTTCTTGATTTCGGCTCCGTCACTGTTCGTGGTCTGCCGTCCGGGTTAGATTTCTGTGGCGGCGACCATCGCCTCTCTCAGCAGTTTCGCAGCGATTTGAGCTGCGTCCACGCGGCTTATCTACTGGCCCCTGCATCGAGGCAGGCCTGGCACTCCGCGTCCGGCAGTTTTACGGCTGGGATCCGATCGGAAAAAAGAAAGCTTCTACCCAAACTTCAATTTGTTTCTCTTCGCACTTCGTATCGCGTTATATTCTCAGGATGGACGCCGAGTTCGAGTGGGATCCAACAAAAGCGGAATCCAATTATCAAAAGCACGCCGTCTCCTTTATTGAAGCAGCAACTGTCTTCTTTGACCTGCTCTGCGCTCCGCTATTATGACCACAATGAGAAATGT
>JAWVEM010000014.1:0-7433 GCA_033856735.1 Blastocatellia bacterium | reverse complement strand
GCAATCGCGCCGTGCTGCGTCCGACGCAGGTGCAAGTCGAGCGCGAGCTGGAAGTCCTCAGCCAGATTATGGACAACCGGTTTCGCATCCCGGTTCTGGGCTGGCGTTTCGGGCTGAATGCGATCATCGATCTGGTCCCGCAAGTCGGCGACGTCGCGACCACGATTATTGCGCTTTACGTGCTGGTCTCTGCCGTGCGTTATCGCGTACCGAAGATCACGCTCCTGCGGATGGGGACGAACATCGCGATTTACTTCCTGGTAGGGCTGCTGCCTGTCATTGGGGACTTGTTTGGCGCCTGGTGGAAACCCAACATCCGCAACATACATCTACTGCGCCGGCGCGCCACGGTTTCCGCGGCAGACGCCAAACAGGGACGAGCCAGCGACTGGCTGTTCGTAGCTTTGATCGCCGGAGGCTTGCTGGCCTTACTCTTCGGTTCAATGGCGGTTATGCTTTTCTTTTTCTGGTACGTCGCAACCCACCTGCGCTTGGGAGTGTGAAATTTTAAGTGGCACAGACTTTAGTCTGTGTTGCGTCGTTCGAATCAATCATCACAGACTGAAGTCTGTGCCACTCTTTAATTACCATGGAACCTGCGATCGCCGTCGAAGATTTGCAGAAGACTTACCAGCCAAAAACTCGGAAGGGCTTAGCGGTCAAGGCGGTCAACGGCATTTCGTTCGAGGTTCGGCGCGGTGAATTCTTTGGTTTGCTCGGCCCCAACGGCGCCGGTAAGACAACCACCATCGGCGTTCTCACGACTCGCGTGGTGCCGACGGGCGGCGCGGCCCGCATTGACGGCATCGATGTCGCCCGAAATCCGGTCGCGGTTAAGCGCCGCATCGGAGTTGTGCCCCAGGTCAACAATCTGGATCGCAGCCTGACCGCGCGGGAAATCCTGCTCTTCCATGCTGAATACTTCGGCGTGCCGAAACATGAACGCGAGTCTCACGCCCAACAGTTACTCGATCGATTTGAGCTGGCCGAGCGGGCCGATGACAAGGTAGTTGGTTTTTCCGGCGGCATGGTGCAGCGTTTGAAAATCGCGCGCGCTTTGATGCACGATCCCGCGATTCTCTTTCTGGATGAACCCACGACGGGCCTCGATCCGCAATCGCGCCGGGCCATGTGGGACATGCTCGGCGAGTTGAATGCCAAAGGACAGACCATCCTTTTGACCACGCACTACATGGAAGAGGCGGACCAACTCTGCGAGCGGGCCGCGATCATCGATCACGGCAAACTGCTGGCGCTGGACTCGCCCGCGCAGTTGAAACGCAGCGTGCCCGGCGGTTATCTGATCGAATTACAGGTGCGCGGCGATGTGCCTGATTCCTTTGCCACCTCGCTACGAGCGCTGCCTGGTGTCGTGGATATCAAGGCTGATGAGGCTCGCGTGCGTATCTATGCCGACCGCGCCGAAGGATTACTGGCCAACGCGATGCGCCTGGCCAGCGAACACGGCGTCAACGTCACCGATGCGCACGTCGCCGAACCTAGTCTGGAAAATTTGTTTCTGCATCTCACGGGGCGCAGTCTTAGAGAGTGAAGGCGGCCATATTCCAAATCAGGGAAGCGGACAAAACCAACAACCTCTCTCGACCTCAATACTAAAGGAGAGCTAAATTGAAGCGTTCAATTATCACCATCGCCGTTGTCATCCTCGCGCTCAGCGGAGTGAGTACTCAAGCCCAGCAGCCGAAGACATCATCCGGGACCTACACGACATACATCGGCGAGCAAGTATTTGGGATCGAAGACTACACTCTGACTCTCAACGTTGATGGCTCGGCCCAGTCGCAGTCGACCGGGACCTTTGGTCCCGCGAAATTCAAGACCTCCACGAAGGCCGAACGAATGAAGCCCGTCAGTTTCGCCGTTACCACGGACGGCGGGACATTACAGGCAGAATTCGCGAGCGACGTAGTAAAGATAACGGCGCCGAATCAACCGGTGAAAGAAGTGAAGGCGCAGCCGACCGTTTTGATCGAGAACGGCGTGTGGCATCACTTCCTCTTCCTCTTTGCCCAATACGATCCGGCACGAAGCGGACCCCAAAGCTTTAACGCGTTCGTGCCTTCTCAGGGAGTCCCTTTCACTTTGACTCTGGAGCGTCTCGACTCACCGATCTTAAAGGTCAACGGCCAGCAGGTGACGACCGAGCACTTCCGCGCCGGAACCAGTCTCGGTTTGACGTTCGAAATTTGGACAGACTCGGCACATGTTCCTTTGTTCATTCAGGTTCCCGATCAACGGCTCAAGATAGTCCGCAAGGGAGCAGAAGCTCTGGCCGACTTGATATCTCCGCCGCCGCCCACGCCCGTAACGTCGGCGAACGACCCGTACACGACGGAAGAAGTCGCGTTCCAAAACGGCGAACAGAAACTAGTTGGCACTCTGACGATTCCAAAGAAAGGCGCCGCCCCGTTTCCCGCAGTGGTTATTATCAGCGGCTCGGGTCCGCAGGACCGCGATGGCTCATCGGTTGCCAACCTTTATCGCCTCGTCGCTGAACATCTGTCTGCCAACGGGGTCGCGGTGCTCCGCGCGGACGATCGGGGCGTGGGCAAATCGATTCCGGTTAAGCCGGGCTCGTCTTATCGAGACTTGATCGATGACTCGAAGGCAGCATTCGAGTTCCTCTTCAATCGACCGCAAATCGATCAAAAGAAAATTGCCCTGGCCGGCCACAGCGAAGGCGCCGAAACCGCCCTGACGATCGCCGCTGAAGATCCGCGCGTGGCCGCCATTATGATCCTGGCCGGCTGTTCGCGGCCGCTAAATCGCATTGTAATTGAGCAGACCCTGAACCTGCTGGCGCTTGATTCACCCATTAATCCATCGGACAAAACTCGGTATCCATCGATCGTGACTCAGCTCGACAAGATTTTCACCGAGGTAAAGGCAAAGCCGCAGCCGGCCGATCCGGCCAATGATCCACTGGCATATTTTCGCCAGCATTTCGCCAGTGATCCGCTGGCGCTAGCCCGACGAGTCCGTGTTCCCACTCTGATTCTGAATGGTGAGCGGGACGAGAACGTGCTGCCGTATCACGCGCTGGAACTGGCGCAGGCAATGGCCGACAGCGGAAACAAGCAGGTGCTGCTGCGCATTTTTCCGAACCTGACGCACGTGTTCACGCCGTCCAGGCGCGACAAGAGCGTCACCAATGCTCAAGCTGGAGAAGTCAGCGCGGAGTTTCTGGAGCTACTACAAAGTTGGGCGGCGAACGTGCTGGTGCGCGGCAAGGACGGCGGCGCTGTACCGGAAAAGTGAGATCGGGTAATCGGCCGGAATACAATCATGACGACCACGATGCTGGCTCTACTTCATCGCGACCTGCGCGTCGCGCGCCGCGAGCTCCCTTACTTTCTGCTCCGCGTTGGTTTGCAGCCGTTGCTCTTCACCTTTATCTTCGGATTCGTCATGCCCCGCCTCGGCATCATTCAACATGGCTATACCGGAATGTTGCTGCCGGGAATTCTCGGCTTGAGTATGACGCTGTCGAGCATGCAGGCCGTCGCCCTGCCGCTGGTGATCGATTTCGGTTGGACGAAAGAGATCGAAGATCGATTGCTGGCTCCTATCAGCATTACCGGAGTTGCGATCGAAAAGATTCTGGTCGGCATCCTGCAAGCGATGATCGCGGGCCTTGTAGTCTTACCGCTTGCGTGGTTGTTGATGCGCGTCCACTTGAGCCTGGGCTTCGTCAATATTGTGCAGTTGGTTCTGGTCGCGATCCTCAGCAGCTGGTTGTTTGCAGCCTTTGGTATGGTGGTAGCGACGGTGGTCGAACCACAGCAGATTGGTTTGGTCTTCAACGTGCTGCTGGCGCCGATGATTTTCTTTGGGTGCGCTTACTATCCATGGGCGACACTGCATGTGATTCCGTGGTTTCAGCGGGCCGTGCTTTTCAACCCACTGGTCTATGCCAGCGAAGGTTTCCGTTTGGCGCTGACGCCAGAGATGCCGCACATGTCGCCGTGGCTGGTCTATGGTGGGCTGATCGGATTTTCGTTGCTGTTCACCTGGCTGGGCCTGCGAAAGTTCCAACGGCGCGCGGTTGAGTAGGCCCGTTTTTGCACAGTTTCCTGACACTTTTGCCACTTCTGCACTGACCGTTTGCTTGCGGAACCCATCTTCGTTTGTTATAGTCCCGAACAGTCATCATCCGGAAAAATTTGCAAGACACGGGCGATCCCATTGGGGGATCTGCCTCTACAGAAAGGATTTTCTATGGGAAACGATCGTGACTATGGCGAGAATATTTCGACGCGACTAACATATTTTCTGGTGGGCGCCGGGATTGGCGCAGTGCTGGCTTTGTTGTTCGCTCCTAAGTCGGGTGAAGAACTGCGCAACGACATTGCTGACGCAACCCGCAAGGGCATCGATAAATCGAAAGAGGCGGCACAGCAACTGGGAGTGAAGGCCACGGAATACTACGACACTACGCGCACCAAAGCGGGCGAGTATTACGAGACCGCGCGCGAAACGGCCGGAGAGTATATTGACTCTACACGCGAGAAGGCGTCGGAACTTTATGACACCGCCACGGCCAAAGCCGGTGAAGTTGCGGCCAGAACGCGCGACGTTGCGGCGCGTCAGGCCGGTTCGATTTCCGCCGCGGTCGAAGCAGGAAAGAAGGCTTACGTGGAAGAGAAACGCAAGACCGAGCTTTCCGGCCGCACCGAAGCCGCGCCGACTTACACACCTGACAAGGCGATGTAAACAAACAGCTGTGCTTTGGGCTCTGTGTTTTGTTGTCTTGGTTAGACACCAGTTTGATTTTGACGAGTTTCGAACCGGCAGAAATCTAAGTACAAAGCGCTAAGTACAAAGCACGTATTTCTCTCTTGAGATGAACTCACACGAACCATTGTTCTGGCTGGTAATCATCACGGCGATCATATCCTTGTCCTTCGTTTTGATCGCCGCGGCGATGATCGCGATCGCGGTATTCGTTAATCGCGCCGTCAAGTCGGTTAATCGACTCGAAGCGCGTCTTGAACCTTTGATGACGCGGGCCACCGCGCTCAGCGAACAGGGCACCGCAATCGCCACCCAGGGACGGCAAATTGCCGAGCAGTTCAACGTGATGTCGGGCCATCTTTCGACCGCCACAATGAACCTGGCTGAGTCCACCACGATGATCAAAGAGGAAGTGCGCGGCATCATGGCTCTGGCGGATGAAACCGCGGAGATGGCGCATGAAAAAGTGCACCTGGTCAGCCGCGCCATCGACACCACGCATGAACGCGTGATGGACACGACTGAATTTATTCAAAGAAAGGTCATAGAACCGGCCCGCGAACTGGCGGCGATTCTGGCCGGTCTGCGAAGGGGCCTGGAAGTGCTGGTCGCTCCGGCGCCTAGCCCCATTAACAGCAGTTACGGAGACGATGAGATGTTTATCGGCTGAACGCGAAAAACCTTAAAGGCTTGCGGCCCGAACCATCATCTCTAGTGAGAAGTGGTTCGGGCTTTTACTTTGGAGTGCAGTGGCAAGCGCAGCGCGACACGCTTTGGATTATTATTTCGCCCGTTAAATCCAAAGCGCCGTCGCCGCTAGGCTCTGCCGGCGCGCTACAAAGGATCGCTTTTGGTAAGCCAACGCCCATACTGTTACTATTTCTTTTTTGACACTCAACGCATATGTCCACTGAAGCACCGACACTCGACCTGAAGAAGACCATCAACCTGCCGAAGACCAAATTCGGACAGAAGGCCAACCTGCCGCAAACCGAACCAGCCCGTCTAAAGAAGTGGACGGAGATGGATCTTTACCGAGAGATTCGGCGCGCTCGTGCCGGCGCCCCGAAGTTTATCCTGCACGATGGTCCGCCTTACGCCAACGCCGACATTCACCTGGGCACCGCGCTCAATAAAATCCTGAAAGACTTCATCGTCAAATCACGCACGATGATGGGCTTTGACGCGCCCTACGTTCCCGGATACGACTGTCACGGATTGCCGATCGAGCTTCACGTCGAGCGCAAACTGGGCGCGAAGAAAACCACGATGCCGCCGCTTAGTATCAGGCGTGTCTGTCGCGAATTTGCCGCCGATGCCTTGAAGCGCCAGACCCGAGATTTTCAAAGACTCGGCATCCTGGGCGAGTGGGACAAACCCTACAGCACCATGTCGGATCACTATGAGGCCGAGACCGCCCGCCTGTTCGCGCGCTTTGTCGAGCGCGGTTTTGTTTACAAAGGCGCGCGGCCCGTCTACTGGTGCATCCACGATCAGACCGCGCTGGCCGAAGCTGAAGTCGAATATCACCAGCACACCAGTCCCTCGGTTTATGTGAAGTTTCCGCTCTCGAGCGATCCGGCGCAGATCGATCCGGCTCTTGCCGGCCGAAAAGTGTTCGCTTTGATCTGGACGACGACACCATGGACGCTGCCGGCGAATCTCGGCATTGCCGTGCATCCTGATTTCGACTATGTGGCCGTCCAAAGCGGCGACGAAGTCTACATTGTGGCGGCTGAACTATTGGACGTGGTGGCCGAGCGTTGTAATTTCATCGAACCGAAAGTGCTGGCGCGCTTTCCGGGAGCCAAACTCGATCGGCTGGAATTCCGGCACCCGTGGATCGATCGCCCTTCACTCTTGATGCTGGGCGAGCACGTCACGCTCGGCGGTGAAGCCGACGCCGAAACCGAACTCGACGTCAGCGAAGCGCGCGAAAAGAAAGCGACCGGCAAGGCGGGCACTGGCTTGGTGCACACCGCTCCGGGCCACGGACACGACGATTTCGTGATCGGGAAACAATACGGACTGGAAATCTATTGCCCGGTTAATAACTCAGGACAATTCACTTCGGAGGTGGAACACTTCGCCGGCCTCAACGTGTTTGAAGCCAACCCAAAGATTGTCGAGTTCATGCGCGATCGCGGCGTGCTTTTGTTCACCGAAAGTTACGACCATCGCTATCCGCATTGCTGGCGCTGCAAGAACCCGGTCATCTTTCGCGCCACGCCGCAGTGGTTCATTGCCATGGATCGTTCGGACCCGAGTGAGCCGGTCGAACAGGATGAAGACGGTCGTGATCGAACGAACTTCACCAGCAACTTTACCGACGGAGAGATTTCCGATAGCGAGTCATTGCGTGTGATGGCCCTGCGCGAAGTCGACGAGCGTGTGAAATGGATTCCCGCCTGGGGCCGCGAACGCATGCGCAACATGATCAAAGGCCGGCCCGACTGGTGTGTCTCTCGGCAGAGAGTCTGGGGCGTGCCGATTCCTGCTTTTTATTGTCAGCAGTGCAATCACGTTGTTGCCGAGCCGGCGATCATTCGGCATGTCGCCGATATCTTTGAGAAGGAAACCGCCGACGCCTGGTACAAGCGTGAAGCGTCAGAGTTGTTGCCTGTAGGCTTTAAATGCCGGCAGTGCGCTGCCTCGGAGTTCACTAAAGAGTCCGACAT
>JAWVEM010000013.1:0-5629 GCA_033856735.1 Blastocatellia bacterium | reverse complement strand
CTTACTTATCGAGAGCTGGACGAACAATCCAACCAACTGGCCCATCACTTAATCGCCCTCGGTGTCGAACGGGAAACGATTGTAGGTCTGTGCATGCAGCGATCGGCTCAAACAGTTATTTGCGCTTTGGCGATTCTCAAGGCGGGTGGCGCTTACCTGCCGCTCGATCCTGCTTATCCGGTTGAGCGGCTGGCTTTCATGCTCAATGAAGCGCAGCCACGGGTGCTCATTGCTGAGCAAAGACTGGCGGAAAAGCTGGCTTTCGGTACGTGGCCGGTTGTGGATGTTGCCGGCGATCGAACTCAAATCAATCTTCAACCCGTAGAGCCTCCAACTGTCGTTGTGAGCTCGGCGCAACTTGCGTACGTGATCTACACGTCCGGCTCTACCGGACAACCGAAGGGAGTTGAGGTCACCCACGACAGCCTCTTGAACCTCGTGCTCTGGCACCAGCGCGAGTTCGACGTCACGCGGCGGGACCGGGCCAGCCATTTGGCGGGCGTGGGATTTGATGCAGCCGTATGGGAAATCTGGCCGTATCTCAGTGCCGGAGCCAGTCTGCACTTGCCCGATGATGACACGCGCGTTTCGCCTGCATTGCTTCGTGACTGGTTGGTGCAGCAGGAGATCTCGCTCAGTTTCCTGCCAACCACGTTGGCGGAACGAGTAATGACCCTCGATTGGCCAAAGGAAGCGGCGTTACGTTTCCTGCTGACCGGCGCCGATACGCTGCATCAATATCCAAACACTGAGCTTCCATTTCAGTTAGTTAACAACTATGGACCAACCGAATGCACCGTCGTCGCTACTTCCGGACGCGTTTTTCCCAAAGCCCAGCTCAACGGCTTGCCGGCCATTGGCCGTCCGATAGCAAACACGACGGTTTACCTGCTTGACGAAAATCTTCAGCCGGTGCCCGAAGGCGCCAGCGGCGAAATGTACATCGGCGGCCGCGGCGTGGCTCGCGGCTATCTCAATCGCCCCGACCTAACATCGAAACATTTCATTCGCGATCCATTCAGCGCCGAGCCCGGCGCGCGTCTCTATAAAACTGGAGACCTGGCGTGCCGGCTTTCCAACGGCGAGTTGGCGTTTCTCGGGCGCACCGATGAGCAAATCAAAATCCTCGGACATCGAATTGAGCCGAACGAGATCGTCGCCGTCTTGGACCGGCATCCATCAATTCGGTCGAGCGTGGTGATTGCTCGTGGCCAGGGGTGCTGCGAAAAACAACTGGCGGCTTACATAGTGTTAAGCGACGGCAACCCACCCGCGACCGGCGATCTGCGCACCTTTCTGCAAAGCGCGTTACCTGAATACATGGTGCCGTCGGTCTTTGTTCGAGTGGATGCCTTACCTCTGACGCCCAACGGCAAAGTTGATCGCGGCGCTCTGCCTGAACCGGATCCGGAGAACACTCTGCGAGATGACCCCTTTACCGCGCCCAGCACTCCTATCGAACAACGCCTGGCCAAGATCCTTACCGGCCTATTGAATCTGAACGAAGTAAGCATTAACGATAATTTTTTCCTGCTCGGTGGGCACTCTCTCCTGGGCACTCAACTGATTGGCAAGATACGCGGAGCCTTCGGAGTTGAGCTTCGTCTGCGGACGCTCTTCGACACTCCCACCGTCGCTGAACTTTCAAGCGAGATTGAGCGCCTGATTTTCGCCAGAGTAGAGAGCATGAGCGATGATGAGGTGAAGAGTCTGTTGGCCTGAGGCCTAAATCCATTTCCATTTGTCATCTTTCATTTTTCATTCGTCATCGCACACCCAGGCCAGCCGACGTCGGCTTCAGTCAAACAACCAATGGCAAATGAAAAATGCCCAATGAGAAATGGAAAATATTCTTAGATAACCAGCTATGACTCCAACACCACGCAAACCATCTCCAACTCTCAGTCTGTATCATCTCCTCGATCCGGAAGTACTGGCTGATCCATATCCGCTTTATCGACGCCTGCGGACCGAAAGTCCGGTGCACTGGGACCCATATCTTCATGCCTGGGTAGTCACGCGATATGCCGACGTGATTACCGTGCTGCACGACTTCTCAGCCGATCGCACGCCGACCCCAGAACAATTTGCGGCGATGGGTTTGTCAGAGTTGGGCCCCATCGCTCAGGTGATGATGCGCCAGATGCTGTTCATGGATGCGCCGGCCCATACGCGCCTGCGCGGCCTCGCGTCGATGGCTTTCACGCCCGCCAGGGTCGAGGTCCTCCGTTCGCACATCCGCGACATCGTCGACGACTTGATCGGGCCGCGGCTAGCCGCCGGACGCATGGACGTGATCAACGATCTCGCTGCGCCGCTGCCGGCGATCGTGACTGCCGAGATGCTCGGCGTTCCCACGGCTGATTGTGAGAATTTGAAAGCATGGTCAGCGGACTTTGCCGAAGTGCTCGGCAATTTTCAGCACAATCCGGATCGGACGGCGCGAACTCTGCGCTGCGTCGAAGAGATGTCCGCGTATTTTCGCGACGCAATTGAGCGCATGAAGACCGACCCGCGTGAAGGCCTGATCAATTCATTCATGACCGCCGAGATCGACGGCGATCGCCTGACCGAAGAAGAGATCATCGCCAACTGCATCGTAACTATGGTCGGCGGACAAGAGACCACGACGAATTTGATAGGCAACGGTGTGTTGAGCCTGCTGCGACATCCCGATCAGCTTCAGCGCCTGCAGGATGATCTCGCGCTCATACCGTCGGCCGTGGAAGAGCTGCTGCGTTATGAAAGCCCCAGCCAGCACACCGCGCGCATTGCACCGCGCGATACTGAAATTGGCGGCAAGCTGATTCGCAAGGGCCAGGCCGTAATTGCGGTCATGGGGGCCGCCAATCGGGATCCGGAAAAGTTTTCTGATCCAGATCGGCTCGATCTGGGCCGCACGGACAATCGGCATTTGGCATTCGGCTGGGCCAGTCACTTTTGCTTTGGCGCCGCGCTGGCGCGGATTGAAGGACAACTGGTTTTTGAAGCAATTATGCGCCGGATGGTAAATCTGGAGCTCGCGCCCGGCCCTCTGGTCTGGCGAGATAATCTGGGCTTGAGAGGTTTAACGTCTCTGCCCGTCACCTTCAGCGCGGTAGCGCCCGCGCCGGTAACCGTTGCGCCAGGAATTGAGACGATGGGAAGCGGTTGCCCCTTTCATCGATCTGCATAGTAAAAAGTCGGGCAAACGGCGGTGGGTATAATCAAGTAAGGGTGCCGCCTAGCGGCAAATTGAATTTAGCCCGGCGTTTCAACGCCGGGTGAATTTCGAGAAAGCGTTTTCTCGTCGCGTAGCGACGACTGAAGGGGAGCCGGTTTCATTCGTCGCTAGGCGACGAGAACGGACGAACAACCGATCCCGGCGTTGAAACGCCGGGCTAAACTCATCTCGACGCTATGCGTCGCAAACGCCGAATCTGAATCTCAACTAATTCGTTACAGAGCCCTTTCATGCAAGAGCCCTTCCCCATCACAACGCCAGACTCAAACCTGCCCGACATGTCGGACGCCAGGCGGGCTCTGCTGCAGAAGTACCTGCGCGGAGGGTTGGAGCTAGCGCCGCCTGAATGCTCAATCATTGCCCGCCGCCCGTCCAATGAACCTGCTTCGCCGTCTTTCGGCCAGGAACAGATTTGGGTCCATTCTCAGCTTGTGGACGACCTGGTTCTTTATAACGAACCGGTCACCGTGCGACGGACCGGGCCACTCGACGTGTCGGCTCTGAAGCAGAGCCTCAACGAAATTCTTCGGCGCCACGAAGCCTGGCGTACTAACTTCACGATCCAAAGCGGCCGTCTGGTCCAGGTCATCAACCCGTCCTTTGATCTCGAAGTGCCTCTCGTGGATCTTTGCGGGCTGGATGAATCAGAGCGTGAGACCGAAGCTCTGCGCCTCGCCACAAAGGACGCGCGGCGGCCCTTTGACTTAAGCCAGGGCCCACTGCTCCGCGCCCTGCTGATACGACTCAACGATAACGATCACCGCCTGTATCTCACCTTGCACCAGATAATCTTCGACGGCGTTTCTTTGTACAGCGTGTTCCTGCCGGAGTTGGCAAATCTCTACGAAGCCTTCGTCAAAGGCGATCCGTCGCCTCTCCCCGAGCCGCCGATACAGTATGCCGACTTCGCTCATTGGCAACGCGAGCAAACTCAAGACGAAGCAGTCTCGGACGAGTTGGCTTATTGGAAACGAAAGCTTGCCGGCGCGCCCGCGGCCCTGGATTTACCAACCGACCACACCCGGCCCGCGATCCAAACATTTCGTGGCCGGCAATTGTCGTTCAAGTTTTCTCAGACGTTGAGCGAGGCATTGAAAGCCCTGAGCCGCCGTGAAGGAACGACTCTGTTCATGACTTTGCTGGCAGCGTTTCAGACGATGCTGCATCGCTACACAGATCAGGATGACCTGGTTGTCGGCACCGTTACGACGAGCCGCAAACGATCAGAGTTCGACGACATGCTCGGGTTTTTTCTCAACACCCTCGTCCTGCGCACGGACCTTTCGGGCGATCCAACCTTCCGTGAATTGCTGGGACGCGTCAGAGCGGTGACCGTCGACGCCTTGTCGCACGACAATGTGCCGTTTCATCGTTTGGTTAAAGAGCTCGAGCTCGAGCGAGACCTCGGCCGCAATCCACTCTTCCAGGTCATGTTCGTCTTCGAGCCGCCGCTGCCGTCGCCGCGCCCGGGATGGGATCTGTCCCAGGTCGATGTCGATGCCGGCATCGCCCGAGTCGATTTGTATCTCGAGCTGGACGATCGACCGGAAGGCCTCGTCGGCCGCTTCAGATACAACAGCGATCTCTTTGACGCTGACACCATCACCGGCATGCTCGAACACCTGACGACCCTGCTGGAAGGTTTGGTGGTCAATCCGGAACGCGCCATCTCGGACTATTCGTTGCGTACTGAGACGGAAACAGCTCGTGAGATGATTCGTAAAGACGTCCGTCCCACGAATCCTTTTACAACCTTTGCGAAAGATGAGATCGAGCAGTCAATAACCGATCGCTTCGAGAGTCAGGTCAGCAAGTATCCGAAGCGCGTCGCGATTAAGAGCGCCCGGCACGAATGGTCTTATGAGGAACTGGACCGGCGCGCTAACCAGGTGGCCCAGGCAATCCTCAATCTGAATGGAGCGAGTGAAGAAAGAATCGCTCTGCTGTTTGAGCACAACGCGCCGATGATCGCCGGGATGCTCGGCGCGCTCAAAGCAGGCAAGACCTACGTTCCTCTCGACCCCGGTCATCCCCGCGAACGTCTGGCCCAGATCATCGAACATTCAGAAGCGACTACAGTTCTAACGGACAGCAGAAATGTTGCTCTGGCCCGCCACGTTAGGAGTGCGGTGGCAGAACGAAGCGCCGACACCGCTTTGGATAAAATCGACGAAAGCGAATTGCGGATAATCGACGTAGACCGTCTCGACGCTCGTAGCGCAGGCTGGCAGTCTGCGCAAGCTGGCAGCTTGCACTACATCGAACCCGATCGCCTCGCTTACATCCTCTACACGTCAGGCTCGACCGGCCGGCCGAAGGGCGTCATGCAGAACCATCGCAACGTCCTGCATTACATACGGGCTTACACCAACAACCTGCACCTGAACGCCGGCGATCGCCTGACTT
>JAWVEM010000012.1:0-12370 GCA_033856735.1 Blastocatellia bacterium | reverse complement strand
CGCGGCAAGTCTGCGACTTGCCGGCGGCGAACCTTCTTTTTCATTCGGGTCTTCGACCCGTCACGGTCAGAGACCGTTCAGATTAATGGACCACGTTTCGGCAAGTCCGAGACTTGCCGCGCATCAGTGTGGCAGAGCCATTGCAGCGCCGCATCGAAGACGAAATCACCGCGCTAAAGCGACGGGGCCAATGAGAGGAGTCGGGCAACGGAACCAGTACCTGGTTTATCACTGAGGCGCGAAACTATTTGACACTCAC
This sequence comes from Blastocatellia bacterium, assembly GCA_033856735.1. Lineage (GTDB taxonomy): Bacteria > Acidobacteriota > Blastocatellia > Pyrinomonadales > Pyrinomonadaceae > UBA11740. Next base: position 12,111 of record JAWVEM010000012.1, on the reverse strand, counting down.
GCCTGGTTAGCGTAAAAGGCCTTTGCGTTTCGACTCCGAATAATAGGTGAACCGATGAGAAATGTTCCCTTGATTGTCTTCCTCGTGTTGGTCGTTGCGGCCTGCAACCTGACTGATAAATTCAAGAAGTCCGGCTCCTCGAATTCAAATTCGCCTTCGTCATCGTCGGGTAACCCGTCGAAGCTCGGAGATGATCCTGTCGAACAGGCGAACCCGACCGCGGCGCAAACGGCGACTCTGGCCAATGGGCAAACCGTGAAATGGGACCAGCAGGGCGTCACCTTAAGCTTTCCCGCGAACTGGAAGAAGCAGGAAGTCCGCAACGAGTCGTTCAGCTATGGGGGCGACGGCGCGTTTTTCACTGCCGCCATCTCGCCCCTGCCGCAGATGGAAAGTCTGACCGACGTTAGCCTTAAGGCGATGTACGAAGCCGCCAAGACAAACCAGAAGATTGGCAAGTATGACGAAGTGAGGTGGCTCGAACTCGACGGCTTGCGCGGCGTAGGGTTCCGCGAATCAAAACAGGAAATGCCGGGAGACATTCGCCGCCTGGAATGGCAGGCCTACCGCACCTATGCCGGAAGCACTCAGCTTGTGACAATGATTCTGTCGACGGATTCCGGCAACTTCGCGAAGCATCAGGACGAACTCTACGCAATCCTTTACTCGACGAAGCTGGTCAAATAATTGGAGCGCGGACATCCCTGTACGCCAGAGCGCACAGCGCTCGCTCATCCCTCCGAAAAAAACATGAGGAGCAAAGCACGGTGCCTCGCTCCTCATTATTTCTTCTTTCCGTTCATGCGGACAGAGAGGTCCGCGCTCCGCTAGTTTTTCTTGATATAGTTCCGATGCACCCAGCTATCTGACTTTGCGCGGTCGCGAGTTTCGAAGAAGACATTTTCCTTCGACTCACGTGTCACCATTTGCACGCGAGACGAAACGTCCTTCTGCTTTTCATCCGCTCCCTTGGGCGAATCATCCAGAAAACCCTGGACGGCATCCGCGGCCGGCGCCGCAAACTTTTCGCCGCGCCGCAGTTCCGCTACGGCCTCGATCGCGCTCGCCTGAAGCAGCTTGGGCCAAAGCTTTCTGAATAGCGTGCTGGAGGCATAGACATCCGCGCTATTAATCTTGCCGTTGATAGCAAACACATAGCCGATAACATCCGTCTTGCCGCCAACAATGCCGTTCAGGGCTTTGACATAGCTCTCGGCGCTCGCTTGCACCTTTTCATTTTCCAGCGCCAGCTGGAAACTCGTCGGCGAAGCCGCGCCGTTCACTCGCGTGCCAGTATTAGCGCTGAGCTTGTCCTGGGCCACGGCCACTTGCCGCCACACTTCGCCCTGAGATTCCGCGTTCTTCGCGGCCAACTTCAATTCGCGCCCCGCGATGACGTTCGCCGACGAATTGAAGACCGTGACTTCCTCACTGCCGCGTTTGCTCCAACGTCCATTCTCGACGCAGAACGCAGAGATCGGGATCTTGCCCGAGCGTGGCGGCAGAATCAGATCCACTGCCATCATGCGATCCTGCTGACCGCCTTTCACGATGTCGCCTGACTGCACATAAACTTCTTCGCTTGAAATATTTTCGATTGAGAGTTCGTTGACCGAGCGTGTCTCGCGGACGATCACTTTCTTTTGCACCAGGGCCTCCTGCAGTGTTATGAAGGTCTGGCCTTTGATCCGGTCCTTACCGTGAATCAGAAACACAGTGAGGTTGCCTTGCGTGAATGGCCCCTCGAGTTTGTATTCGTCTTTGCCCTGTGGTGCCTGCCCCGGATGAACACCCCAGGCCCCTGCCACCAAACCCAGCGGCGCCGCGATCATCAGTACCAACCCCGCCATGAAACCAATCAAATTCGTCTTCATCATTTTTCTCCCTTCCATTTGCCATTGAATCAACTGTGCGCAACCGGGGAGATCACGTCACACAGCGTGAACCGAAACTGTTGCCTCCGCGATTAGAGCCTGCGGATGCTTTGTGTGAATAGAACGTGGATGCAGAAGGTTCTTGCGTTGGAGGCGCATTCACCCAGCGGGTTGTTCCAGTAACGAAGAAAACGTTGGTACGGTTCGACGAGTCAGATGGATGACCTCGATAGGCGTCCGTTGCGAGTGGGGCGAGCCGGTGGCGAGCAGGCGATCAGAGTCAATCCTGCCCAGACCTATCTCCGCACAATTGCTGCTACTGGGCAAAACCTCTTGCTATTGATAGTAGTCTGAGATAATTTCTCGCTATATTTCATGGGCCGACCAACACGTTCCAAGTCTTCTAGCACGGAAATCTCCGAGAGAATTGTGGATGTCTTGATGAGGAGCTAATTGGCTAACACATTATTCGATGACTTGCTGGCCTGGCTGGATACTGACCGCGACCTCGCGGCCCGGAGGTATGAAACTATTCGCGCGGGCCTCGTTAGAGTATTTATAGCCAAGGGGTTTAGCGACGCGGAGAACTTGGCCGACGAGACTATCATGCGGGTAACTAAGCGCTTGCCGGAGATCAGAGACGGCTACGTCGGGGACCCGGCCCGCTACTTTCACGGAGTCGCTCGCAACCTGGTCAAAGAGGCCTATCGACCAAAGGAGGTCCCGACAGACTTAAGCAGAGTGGCGTGGATCGGAAAAACGGAGCGAAGTGAAGCATATGAATGCCTGATGCGATGCCTGCAATTCTTAGCTCGTGAGAAATGTGAACTAATCCTGGATTACTATGTTTACGAAGGTCATGACAAAATTGAGACACACAAAACGATGGCCCAGGAACTCGGTATTTCGAAAGGGGCCTTGCGTCTTCGCGCCCATCACATCAGAAGCGAATTAGAAAAATGCGTCCAACAATGCCTTGAAAATCTCCGGCAGCAAACAAAAGGTGTCGCCGGAAGCATTGTAGATAGCGATGCCGGAACTCGGAGCGTCAGCCATGGCCCAGGCAGAAGAAAATAAGATCAGACAATATTTGCTTGGCCAACTTACCGAGGCCGAGGAGGAGCAGGTCGAGCTGCGTCTGCTCACCGAACCCGACTTCGCCGCGGAGTACGACATCGTCGTCAATGAAATAACGGACGATTACGTTGCCGGGAAATTTGAAGGGGAAGAGCTCAAGCAAGTGGAAAGCCATTTTTTCGCATCGACTCAGCGCCGAGATAAGTTGAAATTCGCGCAAGCCTTGAAAAAGCGAAAGTCTGAAATGGACTCTGACAGAGGCAGAAAGAGCTGGTTCAAGCCGCTACTGGCGATTGCAGCAGCAGTCGCGCTGCTTGCCGGTGGCGGCTTTTACATTTGGAGAGTGCAGTCAGTTAACTCCGAACTGAACACGGGATTGGCGGCGCTGCAATCCGCCTTTCGCGAGGAACGACCGCTTGAAGCCCGCTTGTCAGACTTCAGCTATGCCCCTGTCACAAACCAGCGCGGCGGCGGCTCCCCAAAAGTCGACTATGTCCAGCGTGACCGCGCGGCCACCCTCCTACTCAATGCAGTTACTGAACATCCCAGCGCCGCGTCACACCACGCACTCGGCAAGTATTACCTGGCTGAGCATCAGTTTGATAAGGCAATTGACCAATTCACGGCCGCACTGAAATTGGACTCGAAAAACGCAAAAATTCAAAGTGATCTCGGCGCGGCGCTGATGGAAAAAGGGATGGCCCCCACGGCTGAATCGGCCCAGGGCCGGGGGATGGAAACATTCGCCGAAAGTCTTGAACACCTTAACAAAGCACTGGAATTAGATAGCTCCCTCCTCGAAGCATATTTTAATCGTGCGCTCCTTTATCAGTACATGAGGACACCGCGGGAGGCGGCAGTAAGCTGGCGAGAATATCTCAAAAGGGACGGCACCTCGCCCTGGGCAGATGAGGCAAAACGGAATCTCAAACTACTGGAAGAAGACGTTGACAAGACCTCATGGAATCCGGAGAAAGCTCTTGAGGATTTTCGAGACGCGCGCCACGCGGGAGATGACAACAGGGCCTGGAGGATCGTAAGTACCAACTACACCTCGGCCGGAAACGCGGTAACTAGTGAATTAATTGACTCTCTTTTGGAGCCCGAGACTGCAAGTCAGCCCAAAGACTCCGGCACCACTCTGACCCTTTTGTCGTACCTGGCCAAGCTTGAACTGAACCGGTCTGGGGATCGGTACACTTCCGACCTGTTTGATCTCTACGAACGAGAAAGACCAGAGCGACGCCAGGTGTTGGCAGGGGCACACCGGCACATGAAAGCAGGGTACGCGTTATTCACAGAATCGAAATACGCGGAAGCAGTCGGCGAATACTCAGAAGCAAAGCGTCAGTATGCACAGACCGGTGACTCAGTCGACATGGCTTTTGTGGACTACCGACTGGCGCATTGCTATTTGTTTTTACCCGCCCTGGAAAAGGCGAAGGTCGCCTTCAAGCGCCTTTCGGCCATTTGTGAATCTAAGGAGTATCGCTGGCTCCTCGCTCAATGTCTCTACGGTTTGGCCCACGCCAACTCTGATAACAGCGAATACACTAGAGCAATCGACTACAGTATCCGAGCGCTTAGGAGCTTTGAAAGGGCGGACGATCTCAATGGCATTCTAGGATGCCTGACGCAGCTCGCTGATGTAAATCAAGTCCTGAACAGGATCGACAGATCGCTTAGTTATCTCAGCAGGGGTTTGACCCTACCTGGTGAGACCCAGGCGGAGCCAATGCAAAGATGGGGAATCCTGGTGCAAATCGCATTCAGCATGAGTTCAAAGCAACGGGATGCCGCGGCACTCGTCTACCAGAAGGAGGCTTTGAACATTGCCCTGGCAATGGGCCGGCCGCTCGTCATTTCCCGTTCATATGGGTACTTGGGTTCCACCTACGCAGCGGTGAAAATGTACCATGACGCGATAGGTGCGGCGACCAGCGCATTCGAAACGGGCAAGGCGATGCCCAAGGGCGCTGGTGGTGTCGAAATCATGGCCAACGCTTCGCAGCAACTCGGGGACATTTACAGACAGGCGAGTGAATGCAACAAAGCGGTCAAGGCGTACGACCGGAGCATCGAGCTTTACGGCAGCTTGAATTTTGAGTACTACAGTTATGCGGCTCACAAGGGAAAACTCTTCTGCTTGATACCGGGTTCTGACGACCGGACTGCTTCTGAGGAACTGCAGCGGGTTCTGGATTTGTCAGAACGATATCGCTCCAAGATTACCTTGGAGAGCCAACGGCTGAGCTTTTTCAATACCGAACAACGCGTTTATGACTTGGCGATCTACCACGAGTTTGTGAGCAAGACAAATCCGGTTAAGGCCTTCGAGTACTCAGAAGCGAGCCGGGCTAGATCTTTACTCGATGAGGTTCGCCAGGGCGCGGCAGTTCTGAAGAAGAGCTACGGGCCAGACATCGGGACGCCAGCCGTTACCAACTCAATGAGTCTCGCCGAGATTCAACACAAGATGCCCGACGGAGCGCAGATTATCCAATACGCAGTGCTCGACGAAAGACTTCTCATATGGGTGGTGAATAAGTCACAAGTCCGCCAGGAGGAAGTAAATATCAGGGCCGAGTTGTTGAATGAGAAGGCGCGTGCCTACCTGGAGCGAATTAACAGACCGCCGACCAGCGATTCCCCCAATCAGCCGGGTGGCGAAGAGCTGTATCGCGTATTGATCATGCCAGTTGAACCTTTTCTGGATAAGTCGAAGTTTCTTTGCATAGTGCCCGACAAGATACTTCACTATCTCCCGTACAACGCGCTTATTTCGCCGACAACTGGCAAGTATTTGATCGAGGATTACGACATCGGCACAGCTCCAAGCTCAAGTATTTTCGTTTATCTGACAAGTTCCGCGGCTCGGAAAGCAGGCACCTTCGGGGAGAAGCTGCTCATCGCGGGTGACCCGCGCTTTAGCCAATTGGATTTCGATTCACTAGGCGATCTGCCATCAGCCGCAAGAGAGGTTGAAGCCGTCTCTGCGTTCTATGACAAGCCCCGCGTTCTGCTACAAGAAGCGGCAACAGAGACCTCAATTAAGAGTGAGATCGAGAAAGTTGACGTAGTTCACCTGGCAATGCACTACGTATTGAATCCTCGAGCAGAAATGCTTTCCGGCTTTCCGCTGACTCCGGAACATTCGCGTTCAACCGGGAAAGAAAACACAAACGGCTTCTTGCAGTCCTACGAGATCTACGACCTTAACCTTTCGCGCGTGCGCCTGATCGTTCTGTCTGCTTGCCAAACCGGGATAGAGCAACAGTATCAGGGCGAGGGAGCGGTAAGCGCGGCGCGCCCATTCCTGGTGGCCGGAGTTCCCACCGTCATTGCCAGCCTCTGGCCCGTCGACTCTGATGCGTCTGCTGAATTAATGGCTAATTTCCATAGACATCGAGTCCGTGACCCGTTGCCAGTAACTCAGGCGCTCAGGAAGGCCCAGATCGAGATGGCCCGCAGCCAGGATCCGCGTTACCGGCACCCATATTACTGGGCGCCCTTCGTCGCTATCGGCGGACGCTCAACTTACTAACAAAAAGCGCGCGAATAACATTATCAATTGGACGGGATAGAACCACTAAGATTCATTAAGTTGGAGGAGGAACAACGATGCCATTCATGCCAGAACAAAACCTGCTCGCCGACCCGGCGGTAAGGGTCTACTTCAGCGGTCTCATGATTATCGAGCCTGCTCCGGATGCCAAGTCTTGCGAAGTGTTCGTCAACAGCAGCGCCTCTGGTCATCATCTTACTATCGAGGTTCGGCGTAAGCGCGCAGGCAGGCCGGACGAACTTATGATGCGGCACGTCGGCCCGCTTACCTTCGGAGAGACGCTGACGGACGATCCGGAAGAACCGATCATACATGGGTTCTTCATACAAAAAGTCACCAATGGCTCAAAGAGCGTCAGAAAGTTTGACCCGGCTATACCCCCGCTGGAAGGCGAGCCTGATAGTCTCAATCTGGCAGTCGACATGGCGAGCCAGCAATTCCATAACGGTAATCCCGATCTCGGCATTGACCCGTTGACCATGAGGCCCCGCAAACTCTTGGACGTTGACCCATTGGGTGGACGTCCCAGCATCTTCATGGACGACGGTACCTTTTACACCGCTGCCAAAACAAGAGATAACATAACCATCACCCTTCAGAAGACGGACAACCCCGATCGGCTGTTAGCCCCCTTCGCCAGCCTCATAGGTGCCAACATTTACCTGAATAATCCTCAGGAAAGTGTGGTCGTGAAGTTCCGGAATCAGGGCCGATTTGAAGTGTTGGAACTGACGAAGCCGGCCGCAGACACCAGTTACGAAATCTACATTGTCAACGACCCGCTCTACGAGAACGATTCGGCGACGGAGCCCAAACACGATGAATTCCGAGAGTACTACAAAATCCTCCCCAACGTGGACACCTCCAAACAACTTCGATTGAAGGTCGATATTCCGCCCCAGTCTCTTGAGCGGGGCACGACCCGAACGCCGTGCATGTCCGTCCTCAAAGGCATTTGATCGCTGGCGAGGGTAACGCGCCGGTACTGGTGAACAGGCCGCAGGATTCAGCCATTCGGCCACTTACGTGATCCCGTCAAGTCGGGAAGGAAGGAAGACATGGCGAACGGTATCTCAATTCACGTGGGCGTTAACAACCTCGACCCGTTGGTTTTCAACATACTCCTTCTCCCGGGCCTCAAGGGCTGTGAGAATGATGCCCGGGAGATGTTCAATATTGCGAAGAACCGTTTCAATTTCATGGCTCGAGACCCGTTCCTGGGTCCAAATGCGAAATTTGAAAACGTCGTGCCGGCGATATTGGCCGCCGCTGCAGAGTTGGAGAACGGCGGCATCTTTCTCTTCACCTTCTCCGGTCACGGAAGTCAGAGACCTGATACAAACCATGATGAGGCGGATGGCAAGGATGAGGGCATCGTACTTTTTGACCGCATATTGATTGACGATTTCCTGCGGCGCAACCTGTGGTCACAATTCAAGCCCGGGGTGCGCATCGTCGGCGTTGCTGACTGTTGTCATGGGGGAACCGCCCTGTTTGCGTCTCTGCTTGGCCCGCATGAACCAGTCGGTTTGCCAATCCCCGGGCCGATCACCACTCATACCTCAGCCATCACGATGTCGGCTTTATCTGCACAGCCTAGCGCGGCTGTCGCGCCGCGTGTAGAGAACCTCAACCGAGCCTCAATGCCCCAAGAGAAGGAGCAAAGCAGAGGCGAACGCGGCCCTTGGGTACCGCCTCCAAGCCCTCGTTTGCTCTCTGCCACTGGTATGACTACCGAGGCGAAGGAGACGAAAGGCAACCCAATAGTGCGAGAGATATCGAATACTGTAAGGGATGACCATTTCGGTCGCCTGCCCGACTTTTACGACAAGTTAGACAAGAGTCTCCTCACGGGCGACGACGCCACGCTCAAAGCCGATCTCCTGACGTTGTCCGCCTGCCAAGATATGGAAACTACACCCGACGGGGAGCCTAACGGCCAGTTCACTCAGGCGCTCCTCGAGGTTTTGAAGGCTGAAAGCCTTCCCGCGAGCTACGACGATTTTCTCTGGGGTATCGAGGACAACCTTAGGAGAAAGGGCTTGACGCCGCCGCCGACGCCCGTTCTCACTCCTGACGCTCCAAAACCAGAGTTCAGAGCCCAGCAACCCTTCAGGATTGAAGTCGATTTATGAGCTCGGATGGAAGCAGAAACTCAGGATGGAACGAAGTTCCGCATACTCGTTGACCTTAACGCCGGCGAGCGTCGCAATCAATCCTCATGCACCGTCGGGGCATCGGCGTGTGGGACGAAGCATTGGCGACAGCGCGCTTCGTACATCCCGGTGGCGCCGACCGCGACGCGTTCTTCGGATTCGAAGATGCGTTGTGAGTAGTTGGCGGGCTGGCCGCACTTGACGCAGATGGCGTGGGTCTTGGTGATGTATTCGGCGACGGCGAGGAGTTGCGGCATTGGCTCCCAGGGCTTGCCGGTGTAGTCCTGATCCAGACCGGCCACGATCACTCGCATGCCTTGTTCCGCCAGTTCGTTGACGACTTTGATCAGATCGTTATCGAAGAACTGGGCTTCGTCTATGCCCACAACTTCGGTATCGGGTTGAATGTTGGCGCGCACGTCCGCGGCGGTGCGCACGTTCGCTGACTCGTGCTTCATCTCGGAGTGCGAGACGATGTGATCCTTGGAATAGCGTTCATCGATCTCGGGCTTGAATACCTGGACCTTTTGTCGCGCGATCTTGGCGCGACGCAAACGCCGGATCAGTTCTTCCGACTTGCCGGAGAACATTGAGCCGGCGATCACTTCGATCCAGCCGGCGCTGCGGCGCGCGACGCCCGGATGCTCGTTGCGGTTGTGGACTTCGATGTCTTCGGGTTCATTACTTTGGGTCATTGTCGCTGAACTATTCATGTGGCTACTAATTATCTCTCTCAAAACTCTTGCTCGATCGTCGATGCAGTCTAAATCAAAGGGATTGATTTCCCAAGACGGCGGCGTTCTCTTTCGCGCAAAGGCGCAAAGACAAATCTTAAGGCGCTAAGAAATAAATTGGAGACTGAAGAGACCAGCGCTAGGAAAAAGAATTACGATCAACGAAGCACACGAAGCAGCTAAGAGGATTTTTATTTCGTGTGATTTCGCGGATCGTTTTTCCAACTCCTAATCGCTTTCCCAAAACCGCCGCCACCCGGTGTTTCAATCCGTACGAGATCGCCGGCGCGCAGATCCCAACTTCCTTTTGAAGCAAGCTCTTCTTTACTTCCGTCAACGCGAATGATGAACGCACGGCCGAGCGCGCCGTCGTCGCCACCCTGCAGTCCGTAGGGCGCGCGCTTGCGGCGATCAGACAACAGCGACATACGCGCTGCAGCCAGCACTTCGATTTCGCGCACCGAGCCATCGCCGCCCTTGTGTCTTCCCTTCCCGCCAGAGCCTTTTCGAATTCGATACTCGCGCACGCGCAATGGGTAAGAATACTCGATGGCCTCAGCCGGAGTATTCAGGCTGTTCGTCATGTGCGTGTGCGTCGCGTTCATGCCGTCAAGCCCAGGACGCGCGCCCATCCCGCCCGCGACGGTTTCATAATAGGAAAACTCGGCGCCGGTCCGCGGATCAATTCCGCCGATAGTGAGGTTGTTCATCGTGCCCTGGCTGGCGGCGGGTATGCGTTTGGGAAGAGCGAGGGCGAGTGCTTTGAAGACGGTATCAACTATGCGCTGCGAGGTCTCGACATTCCCGCCGGCAACTGAAGCGGGGTGCGCGGCATTCACGATGGTCCCTGCCGGCGCAAAGACTTCGATCGGCTCCATCAGGCCGGCGCTCGCCGGCACGTCACCGGCCAAAAGACAGCGAAATACATACGAGACGGCTGAAACCGTGATCGATTTAACCGCGTTCAGCGCGCCGGCAACCTGGCGCGCGCTGCCGGTAAAATCCACGCGCGCGCGTTCGCCCTTGATGGTCACTCGCACCCGAATCGGAATTTCGCCTTCACTGATCCCATCATCATCCAGCGCGTCCTCAGCTTTGTAAGTACCGTCCGGGATTTCGGCAATCGCGCGGCGCATCAGGCGTGCTGAGTAAGAGATCAAGTGCGCGGCATAGTCGCTCGCCTCCTTTGGGCCACGGCGCTCGACGATCTCGAGCAAACGCGCGGCGCCGGTTTTGAGCGAGCCGATCTGAGCTTCGAAATCCGCGCGACGCTCTTTGCTGCTGCGCACGTTAGCCAGAATTAATTTCATCACGTCGGCACAAATCTCACCGTCCCGTACCAGGTGAATCGGCGGAATCCGCACTCCTTCACCATAGACGTCCGTGGCCAGTCCCATCGATCCTGGCGTTGCCCCGCCAATGTCGGCATGATGTGCGCGATTGGCAACGTAGAACAACGTCCGTTGTCGGTTGTCAGTAGTTGGTTGCCTTCTCTTTACAACCGACGACTGACCACTGACCACTGACGAAATCAAGGTCACATCCGGCAAATGCGTGCCGCCGGCAAACGGATCATTGAGCGCGACTACGTCGCCCGGGCCGATCTCTACCTCTTTAAGAGCGGCCGCAACGGCCATCGGCATCGAACCCAGATGAACCGGCATGTGGTCGCCTTGCGCAATCACGCGCCCGGTTGCATCGAAAACCGCGCAGGAGTAATCACGCCGCTCTTTTATATTCGGCGAGAACGAAGTACGCCGCAGCGCGACGCCCATTTCTTCCGCGACCGAAGTGTATAGCGCGCGATAGATTTCCAGCGTAGTTGGATCGAAGCTTTTCATCGATTCACTTTCGCGCCCAGTCCGTGCGACGGAGGAGGTCAATCTCGACAGCCGCGGAGCGGCTGTTCAGCAAACGCCTCCCTCAGGTCGGGCTACTGCCCCATTGTTCCCACATCAATGATCATGTTGCCGAGCGAATCGACTCTGGCCTGGCAGTCATCAGGGATCAAAGTCGTCGCTGAATACTCAGTCACGATACAAGGCACACGCAAACGCGAGCCTACCGCGACGTCTTCTCTGCGATAGACGGCCGCGGGGATTCTCCTGCGTTCGAAGAACGTCTCGATCATTTCGTTTGGCTCGGCAAAGCTTCGCGCAGCCAGCCTCTTCGAGCGCGCAGCCTTTAATTTCTCCACGACCCCAATCGAACGCACACGCGCACTCACGATCTCGACCACGTTGCTTTCCTGCGCATATCCATAACGAGCACGATGCGCGCGATGACATGCATCGGCAATGTTCCCGCTGGTTTGTTTGATCTGAAGTTCGAAGGACTGGCCCTTATAACGTACTGCCAGAGACCTTTCGTGCCGCTGCTTGTTTTCTGCAAAGCCCTCGCGGCGAAGATCCGTGCGCGCCTGCTTTTCGATTTCACGAAACACGCGCGCCAACGTCGGCTCGACCTCGCGCGAGGCCTCCAGCATCACCGTGCGGCTTTGATCCTTCACCACATCAGCGGTCAAAACCCCATTGGCGGAAAGCGCGCCCGGGGAAGCCGGCACCAGTATGCGCGGAATGCGCAACGCGTGGGCGAGCGCCACCGCGTGCAAACTGCCGGCGCCGCCGAAAGGCACCAAAGTAAATTCGCGCGGATCGTTGCCGCGCTCAACCGAGACGTAACGCAGCGCGCGCTCCATGTTTGTA
>JAWVEM010000011.1:0-21643 GCA_033856735.1 Blastocatellia bacterium | reverse complement strand
GGAAAGCCAAAAACGAAAACACGCATGAAGGAGGCGAAGCCGGCTGCCTTTGGGCCAGCGGCCATGAAAGCCGTCACTGGCGTTGGCGCGCCTTCGTAAACGTCCGGCGTCCAGACGTGAAATGGGGCCGTGGCGATCTTGAACCCGAAACCTACCAGGAGCATCGCCAGGCCCGCCAACAATAGCGGCGGATACAGCGAATGATTCAAACGTCCGGCAATCGCCGCAATGTTCGTCGTGCCGGGGGAGTCGGGGCCGGTAGCCGTTGCGCCGTAAATCAGCGCGATGCCGTATAGCAGGAATGCGGACGCAAACGATCCCAGAATGAAATACTTCAAAGATGATTCATTCGAACGCACATCCGTCCGGCGAAACCCGGCCATGACATACGTCGCGATCGACAGAATCTCGAGGCCGAGAAAAACAATGACCAGATCCCCAGCCGAGGCCATCAGCATCATGCCGCACGTGGCGAACAATAAGAGCGCATGGAACTCGCCTGCCGGCAACTTTTCAGTATCGATCCAGGCGGCAGCAATCAGGACGGTAAGGATCGACACAATGACAAAGATAATGGTGAAGCTTAGCCGTAACTCATCCAGCACAATCATGCCGTTGAAGGCGGCTTGCGGGGAACCGGTTGACCCAAGACCAAGCCAGATTGAAGCCGCGCCGGCGGCCAGCAATGCGACGATTGATACCCCACCGGTGATCCAGCGTTGACCGCGACGCGCGAAAGCATCAACCATCATGACGAGCACGGCGGCCACGCCAATGATTAACTCCGGCGCGATGAGCGCCAAATTAATATCAGGCGTTGTTGCTTGAAAAATAATCAGAGACATTCTATGTAGCGCAAGGTTTTAATTTGCGGAGCGACTTAGCGATCCGCATCCGATCGACTCGCCAGTAATTTGTTAAGCCGCGCGCGCAGGTCGGCCTTGTAAGCGTCCGCCGGCGAACGCATGCCAAACTGCACCGGCGCGTCAATTCGTCCGTCCTTGTCCAGTAAAACAATCATTGGCAGGCGCACGCGCGGCGAAAACTCAGAGAAAACCATCTTGGCCGTGTCGCGCAATACGGGAAAGCTCACCTTTCGCTCTTTCGCGTACCGCCTCAAACCGGCGTTGGTAACTTGTTCAGGACTCTCAACGCTTACCCAGTAAAACTTTACCGGCTTGCCCCGATATTCAGTCAGCAGTTCTTCCAGGGCTCGCAGCTCGGCACTGCACGGCGCACACCAGGTCGCGCCAAAGGAAACCAACACGACGCTGCCGCGCAAATCGTTCATGTCATAGACCCGACCGTCCAGGCCTTGCAACTTCATATTGGGCGCCGTGGGCACGCTCCTAACCTGACCTGACGCGGGCAGCAGACCGGCGCTAAGTACGCCAATCGCGAATAGCGTTATCGTCAATGCCCGAAGGTGGCTTCTGTGTTTCATATCAGCGACGTTAGCGAGATTTCGGGCCTTCTTCTGCTATAGCAGCAACCTCTGGAGCGCCCATAGCCGGCGGACCGACCAGAACCCGGCGCGCGGCTTCGATGCTGGCGCGCGTACGATTCAGAAACGGCGCCGGGTAGACACCCATGAAAAGCATTAGTGCGAGTAGCGGCATCACCAGGACAACCTCGCGAAGATTTAAGTCAGTTAGTTTAGCGTTGGCATTGCTCGTGTTGGTTCCGAATACGACGCGCTGCAGCATCCAGAGCATGTAGACCGCGGCCCAGATGACTCCGGTACCGGCCAGCATGGTCACGATCCAAGTGTGCTGAACGGCGCTGGATGTCCACGCGCCGAGCATGATCAGAAACTCGCCCACAAAACCATTCAGGAAAGGCAATCCGATGGAAGAGAGGGACGCGATGACGAAGAGCGCTGAGAACCAGGGCATCGGCCTTGCCAGTCCGCCAAAGTCGCTAATCATTCTGGTGTGGCGGCGCTCGTAAATCATTCCCACAAAGAGAAACAACGCCCCGGTTGAGACGCCGTGACTTAACATTTGATAAAGCGCACCCTGCATGCCCTGCTCGGTAAACGAAAATAATCCGAGCACGACGAAGCCCATGTGGCTGACTGAGGAGTAGGCGACCAGGCGCTTCACGTCGGGCTGCACCATTGCTACCAACGCGCCATAGATGATGCCAATTACGGCGAGCGTGATCATCAACGGCGCCAGTTGCCGCGAGGCATTCGGAAACAGACCAAAGTTGAAACGCAGCAGACCGTACGTGCCCATCTTCAAGAGGACGCCCGCCAAAATTACCGAGCCGGCCGTGGGCGCTTCCGTATGCGCATCCGGCAGCCAGGTGTGCAGCGGCCACAAAGGAACCTTGATGCAAAACGCCAGCGCAAACGCCAGGAACAACCAGAACTCCGAGCGCGGCGAAATCGCCATCAAGCCGGTTCGCAGCGTTGTCGTCAGGACCGTGTAATCGAAAGTTCCGATGCCCGTCGCGTTCTGATGAATGAAGTACAGCGCGATGATTCCGACCAGCATGAGCAGCGAGCCGACGGCCGTGTAGATAAAGAATTTGATTGCCGCATAAATCCGGCGCTCGCCGCCCCAGACTCCGATGAGGAAAAACATCGGCACCAGCGAAGCTTCAAAGAACAGATAGAACAGCAGCAGATCGAGCGAGACAAAGACGCCGATCATTGCTGATTCAAGCAGCAGCATCAGGACGTAGTACGTTAGTTGACGCTTGGTGATCGCGGTCCAACTCGAGAGGATTGCAATCGGCATCAGCAGCGTAGTCAGCAGGACCAGCCAGAGGCTAATTCCATCGACGCCGAGGTGATAGCGCGCGCCCACTGCACTAATCCAGGAGTAATTCTCAGTAAACCGAAATGCCGCCACGCCGCCCCCGGCGCCTTGAATCAGAAGCAGGGAAACGAGAAACGAAAGCGACGTGAAGGCCAGAGCGATCCAACGGTGATGCGACTCGCGCGCGCCGGACGTCAGGCTATAGACGACCGTCGTGCCCGCGCCGATCACGGGTAGCAGAATCAGAATTGTTAACAGATGTTGCTGCATTCGGATCTCTCTGGAGTGCGGCGGCAAGCATTGCGCGACGCCGCTTTGGTTGGCTTGCTCAAACGACTAATCCAAAGCGCCGCCACTGTCGGCGCACTCCAAAACAAGCCTCCTACTTTCCCAAAAACTGCAAAACGTGCGCACCGTTATATGCGAAATAGCCGACGATGATAATTGCCCCGGCCAAAATGATCGCCGCGTACACGCGCACGAAACCAATCTGCATGTAACGCACAGTCTTGCCCACACCAACAACCGCGCGCCCCAGGCCGTGAACCAGGCCGTCGATAACTCCGAGATCAAATATCTTCCACAAGCCTTCCCGCGAAACGATCAGAATCGGCTGGATGACGGTCGCGTTATAGAACTCGTCAACGTAGTACTTGTTTTCAAGCAAGCGCGGCATTTGCCGGAGCGGTTGATTCTTGAACGTGAACCAACCAATGCTGATGCCGGTCAGCGCAATCAGGACTGAGATGAGCGTGAAGAGGCGCTCCTGCGTAATCTCTTCGCCACTCGGGATTGCTTCGCCCTCATTGACGGCGTGCGCGGGAGCGACGGCGGGCCTGCCATCCACAGTCTGAGGCGGCGGTGAAAGCCAATGCAATTGCGAAGGCGTTTCGGCCTCGGCGGCAGCGTGTCCGGGAACTTCGCTGACTACTGGTTCCAACGTCCGCTCAAAATAATTCTCTGGATGGCCGCCGGTTAACGAACTAAGCGCATAGGGAACTCCCACCAGTCCGCCAAACGTCGACAGCAGCGCCAGCACGATCAGGGGAATCGTCATCGACAGCGGTGACTCGTGAGGTTCGGATCGCGTGTGATCGTCATCATGCTCGTGTTCGTGCTCGACGTGCTGATCGCGAAAACGCTCAGAACCCCAGAATGTCATCACCATCAGACGCGTCATATAAACCGCAGTCAGCAACGCCGTCACCGCGCCCACAAACCAGAGAGCTTTATTAAAACCGGGCGGTATCCCGGGCGAATTTGCGCTCCAGGTCTTCCACAGAATTTCATCCTTCGAAAAGAACCCGGCCCAAATCGGGATGCCGCAGATCGCCAGCCAGCCGGCGCACATCGTCAGCCAGGTGACCGGCATGTACTTGCGCAGGCCGCCCATGCGGCGCATGTCCTGCTCGTGATGCATGCCGTGAATTACCGATCCGGATCCGAGGAAGAGTTGCGCTTTGAAGAACGCATGCGTCATCACGTGAAAAATCGCCGCCACGAACGCGCCCACGCCGCACGCCATGAACATATAGCCGAGCTGCGAGATGGTCGAGTAGGCCAGAACTTTCTTGATGTCGTTCTGCGCCAATCCAATGGTCGCCGCGAACAGAGCAGTCGCCGCTCCGATAATCGCGACAATGAACATGGCGAACGGCGCATGCGTGAAGATCGCCGAGCAACGCACCAACATATAGACACCCGCCGTCACCATTGTCGCGGCGTGGATCAGCGCAGACACGGGAGTTGGCCCGGCCATCGCATCGGGCAGCCAGACGAACAAGGGAATCTGGGCGCTCTTTCCGGTCGCGCCGATGAAAAGCAGAAACGCCACCGAGGTAATACCGCCGGCAAAGATCGCATGCCAGGTGAACCCATCCAGCGGCATGCTCGCCACGGTGGCCAGCGCGCTGGTGACGCCGGTCTTGTTAAAGAAACTAATCGACGGCGCGCCCGCGTGCGAGGTCAACCAGAAAAGCAGCAGGATACCAAGCACGAATCCCCAGTCTCCTACACGGTTGGCGATGAACGCTTTCTTGGCAGCCGGCGCGGCTTCTTCCTTGTCGAGATAGAAACCAATCAGCAGGTACGAGCACAGCCCAACGCCTTCCCAACCGACGAACATCAAGAGCAGGTTGTCCGCCAGCACCAGCGTCAGCATCGCGAACATGAACAGATTCAGGTAAGCAAAGAAACGACAGTAGCCGCGATCTCCACGCATGTAGCCGGTGGCAAAGACGTGGATCAGAAAACCGACGAACGTGATGAAGAGGGCATAAATACCGCTCAGACGATCCATCGCCAAACCAAAATCGGCGCGAAAAGCTCCGACCTGAACCCACGTCCACAGGTGATCCATGATCGGAGTCGTCACTCGCAGCGCCCCGTCCGATTTGAACGCCAGATAGAAAGCGACAAGCGTTGAGACGCCCACCGCCCCGCACGCGACTATGCCGATGAACCGCTCGTTGCGCAGACGCCGGCCGACGAGCCAATTGATCAACGCCCCGCCCAGCGGTGCGAAAATGATTAGACTAAGAAGGTTCGTCTGCTGCATCGGATATTGTTCGGAGTTCCGCCTTCAGGCGGCGCTCCTGTCTAAGCAAGCCTTCCGCCTGAAGGCGGTACTCCAAACTACAGTTTCAAAATACTGGCGTCATCCACATCCAACGATTCACGATTGCGAAAGATGGTAATGATGATTCCCAAACCGACCGCAGCTTCGGCGGCCGCTACCGTCATCACGATAAAAACGAATAACTGGCCGGACACGTCGCGGAAGAAACTCGAGAAAGCTACGAACGTCAGGTTCACCGCGTTGAGCATCAACTCAATGCACATGAACATCGAGATCACATTGCGCTTAATCAGCACGCCCACCACGCCAATCGTAAAGAGAACGGCGGAAAGCGCCAGATACCATGAAAGTTGTGGTGTCATAAAACGTGCTCAGCTCTTATGCTATGTCTCAAGCCGTGAAAAACTCCTTAATCAAAAAGCTTTTAAGTAAAAGTTCTCAGATCTTCTTTCCTCACTCGTCATTGGATAGATGAGGAACACCCTGAAGCCCGAGCGCTTCTTCTACTTCTTCGGTCGTATGCGCGACGAGCGGAGGCGCTTCGGGCGGCGCGAACGGATCTAGAACGTCTCTGGCCAGAACCTGGAAACCCGGGACTACGACTACATCCGCGGGCAATAACCCGCCGCGTCGGGCCAGGGTGATCGCCCCGACTATCGCCATCAACAAGAGTATTGAAGTGATCTCGAAGGGCAACAGGTAGGTCGTAAAAAGTCCCGCTCCGATCGAAGACGTCAGCCCCACGTCGGAAACATTGCGCGTCGGAGTCGCCGGCGATGCCTGCACAAAGAAGATTATGAAAGCCGCTTCCGCAAACAGGATCGCGGCGAGACCCACGGCAATGGGAACCAGAGAGCGCAGCCGCAAAGGCAGCCGCTCTTCCTCTTCGACGTTAAGCAGCATAATCACGAACACGACCAGGACCATGATCGCACCCGCGTAGACAATCACCTGAACCGCCGCAATAAAGGGCGCTGCCAGCGTTACGTACAAACAAGCCAGCGAGATGAAAACGCCAATCAGCGAGATGGCGCCGTACAGCGGATTGCGTTGCGCGACCATAGAGACGGCGCATCCCACCGCCATGCCTGCAAACAAAATGAAAAGTAACGCAACCATTGCTCGATCGATTTCGTTCGAAGTTCCGCCTTCAGGTGGCAGCCGGCTCTCAGCTTTGTTTCCGCCTAAAGGCGGGACTCCAAACGACTACCCTAACCAACCCGTCGAAACCTTCAAGTACTTGCCTACCAAATCAAATAAACCCGACCATTCAATTGTGGCTGTGATCACGATATTTATGATCGCCGCGGGTACCAGGAACTTCCAGCCAAAGCTCATTAACTGATCGAAGCGAAAACGCGGCAGTGTCCCGCGCAGCCAGATATAAAGGAACAGAAACAAAATCACTTTGCCGAGGAAATAGAAAACCCCGAGCCATGGCAGTTGATGAACAAAAGGCCCGTTCCAACCACCCAGAAACAGAGTGGTCGCGAGCATGGAAACCGTGAACATGTTCACGTACTCCGCCAGAAAGAAGAGGGCGAACTTCATCGCGCTGTATTCGGTATGGAATCCCGCGACCAGTTCCGTCTCAGCCTCCGGCAAGTCAAACGGAACGCGGTTAGTTTCAGCAATAGCCGCAATCAGATAAATTAAAAAGCCCAGGGGCTGCACCCAGAAAAGGTTCCAGCCGCTGATGCCAAGATGTCCCGCCTGCTGCTCGACAATGCTCTGCAGATCCAGTGTGCCTGACTGCAGGATCACACCAATCAAGCCGAGACCGAGCGCGAGCTCATATGAGATCATCTGGGCCGACGAACGCAGCCCGCCCATCAAACTGTATTTATTGTTTGATGACCAGCCGGCGAGCGCAATTCCATAAACTCCCACCGACGTAACACCCAGAACGTACAACAGACCGACGTCGAAACGGGTGATCACTAACGGAATTGTCTTGTCGATGAAAGGGATGTGAATGTCTGGTCCGAAGGGATAAACCACGATCGTCATCAGCGCGGCCACCGTGGCGATTATCGGCGCGAGGAAGTAAACGAAGCGCGTCGATTTGTCAGGGACGATGTCTTCTTTGAAAATGAATTTGATCAAATCGGCGAGCGGCTGCAGAAAACCACCCGGCCCCACGCGGTTCGGCCCCAGACGGCCTTGAATGAAACCAAGAACGCGGCGCTCAGCGAGGACCGTGTACGCCACCATCGTCATCACCACCGTGAAGGCGACGAGGATGCCGGCTAACTTAAGCCCAATTTGAGTCAGATCTTCCATATTGCGAGGCCCCGAAAGGGCCGTTATTAAATAGCCACGACCGTAAGGTCGTGGTTGAGAATCAATGTTGAAGACAGAGCGCCGAAGGTGCGACAGACTATGCCCGCCCTTCGGGCCTGAGCCGGACGCTCACGCAACCGCCGGTTCTCGCTTCAGGCTTTCATCAATCGTGATCTGATAAAGCGGCGAAATCCGAAACGTCTCAGGCTTCGGATTGCCTGCCGCCAGCAGATGAAACTGTGGGACCTTGTCGGTCAGCGTACCCAGCTTAAACAGTTCATGTCCCACCGGCGGAGTTTCGCCCGATTTCTCACCGTCGTCGCTAAGCATTTCAACTGCACGACGAATCTCTTCAATCTCACTCGCCAGATCACGCCTGGCCGCGACGGCGTGCCTTACCTGGACGGGCCGTGTTTCGTCCTTCAAAGAGGGATAACGCAGCTCGCCGTAAGCTGGAATCCGCTCTGCCAGCTCGCGGAACACAGCGCTGGCGGACATCTCAAAACCGAAATCGACGCCTAACTCTTTGGCGAGTTGGGAGACAATTAACCAATCCGGCTTTGATTGATGCACCGGTTCGATCGATTTGCGCACCCGCTGAACAAAGCCATCGTTGTTCGTGTAGGTGCCATCGATCTCGGCGAAGGAAGCTGCGGGGAAAACGACATCGGCAAATCCGGTGGTCTCTGTTTCAAAAAGTTCCTGCACCACCAGGAAGTCCAGCTTGCCAAGCGCCTGAGCGGCTTCGTGGAAATGCTCCGGCATAAAACTTCCAGCAACGTACATCGCTCGAATTGAACTACCTGCGGCATCGAACAATGTCGTCAGAGCTTTGCCGTCCATTTCCATGTCGAGCGCGCCAACGCTGTTATTGAAGAGCGGCAGCGGATGCAGCAAGATTCGACGGCCTTCGCCGGCAAACGTGTAGGGCATCTGCGCCATCACTATCTGGGCCTCAGCACTCAGCTCGCCCCCGAACATAATGACAACATCGCCCTGCGTCTCCGCGATAGATCTTCGTGCCAAATCGAGTTCGCTCGTGTCCACTCCCATCTTGCGAGCGGCAAGAGCGTCGTCAGCACTGTCGGCCAGCGCCAGCACAGCGCCATTCTCTGTGCCTGGTCTCACATGAATGAACTGCGACGCCTGTTCGCGCAGGCGAATCGGCACGCTATTCACCAAAATAAATTTTGCGCCTCCGTTGCGCACGGCCTGCCTAATCTGCCGGCCGGTAAGTGGTTGAAGTTCTTCCGGCTCGCCTCCGATCAAGAAAATAGTCTTCGCATGGCGCATGTCCTGATGAGTCGCCAACGGCCCCCCAAGATTTTCGAAGAAAGGCTTGAGACTGAACGCGTCATCGACTGCATAGTTTTCCGTTTCGACAACCTCGGTCGCGAATTTTCGCAGGCAATAGAGCGCCTCGTTCGTCAGTCGCGGACTGCCAACTACGCCGAGGGCGTTGCTGCCATGCGCCGCGACGACGGAGTCAAGTTTCTGCGCCGCGAAGCGAATCGCTTCGTCCGAGGTCGCGGGAATTAACTTTCCGCCCTTCTTATAACGAATCAAAGGTGTCCGAATGCGCTTCTCGTGATTGACGAAGGGATGGCCGAAGCGGCCTTTAATGCAGAGGAACTCACCGTTCAATCCGTTCACGTAGCGATCGCGCGCGACGATCCGCATCAATTCGTCCCCGCGAGAGCCCAACGACATCTGGCAACCGTCGGAACAATAGGTACAAGTGGAAACTGTCTGGGTAAGCTCCCATGGCCGCGCCTGGTGACGATAGGTTCCGTCGAGCAGGGTGCCCGTGGGACAGACCTCAATGCAGTTGCCGCACTGCGAACAATTCAACCATCCGCCGTAGGTTCCAATCACTGTGTTCGAGCCGCGATTGCCGGCTTCGATGGCGTCTTCGCCCATCCACTCATCGCAGACACGCGTGCAGCGTTTGCAAAGAATGCACCGCTGTGGATCGTTGGCGACCATCGGCGAAAGATATTTCTCGGGTCGGGCGTTCTTCGTTTCAACGAAGCGTTCTTCAAGATTGCCCCAGTCAAAGGTCAACTCCTGTAACTCGCATTCGCCGCCACGGTCGCAGACGGGACAATCCAGCGGGTGATTGGCGAGCAGAAACTCGAGCATCGATCGCTGCGCCTTTTCAATTTCCTCGCTCTGCGTGGTAACCACCATGCCATCGGTGCAAATGATCGTGCAGGAAGTTTGGAGCTTCGGCATCTTCTCGATGCGCACCAGACACATGCGACACGATGCCTGCAGAGCGAGATCGGCGTAATAGCAGAACGACGGAATATCGAACTGGTTCTCGCGACACACGTCGATCAGGCGCGCGCCTTTAGCGACGTGGAAGTCTTTGCCGTTGATGGTTACTTTGATTAGTTCAGTTGACACTCTCTTCGTTTGATCCTTTATCTGAGTCTGACTGTTATTTCCTTCCGTCCACCCAAATCAACCTGCAGCACATCTATCGGCGCGCCCGCCTCATCGAAAGCTGCCCGCTTTATCCAGTTGCCGCCTGATGAGGTTGCAAACGTGACCGTGAAAGGAGCATCGGGCGTGAGCAGTTCGTATCGTCCCTGAGGAAAGGCAGTGCTCGTTGACCAGACAGACTGTGGATCGCCAGGTCGCGAGACGGTGATCATTCCGCTGGTTATTCGTCTATCGTTTTCATCCAGTATTGTAAAGATTACTCGACCTGCCTTGGGTCCCAGTCGAATTTTTACCGGTGAGACACCGCTCGCGTCGTCAATCGTCACCACCGGAAAGTCAACAAAAAGGCTTCCGTAAAATCCGCAGAAGGGCCGCGGATAACCCTGCGCCAACTGATAGGCGGTTATCTTGTACGTCTCCGGTCGATAGACATCGATCGAGAAGCGGCCTTTCGCGTCGGACTCCGCGCAGGGAAGGATGCCTCCCATTCCCGATCTCCCCTCTGCGCAAACCTTTGCGCCCACGACCGGTTGCTCTTCCTTATCCACGACCACACCCATGATCGTGCGAGTGAAAAGCTCCTGGCCTGAAGCTGGGACAGTTCCGCTCATAATGGCGGCGCCCACCAAGCAGAGCCCGTACACGCTTATGAGGATCCTCAGGTCAGCCACCATTCGCCCCATTGCCGGAAAGATGCTTCTCAAAGTCTTCCGGAAATCTCTTTACCGCTGATTGAATCGGCCAAGCGGCTGCATCGCCGAGGGGACAAAACGATTTGCCCTCGATGTTGTCACAGAGATCCAGCAGTAACTGCGCATCCTCCGGACGACCGCCGCCTTTCTCGATGCGTTTGAAAATCTTTACCAGCCAGTCGGTGCCTTCACGACAGGGCGTACACCAGCCGCACGATTCGTGTTTGTAGAATTCGGTCAGGTTCTTTGTCGATTCAAAAATGTCGACTGTTTCATCCATGACGATGAAGCCGCCAGAGCCGACCATCGAACCGCCGGCAACCAAACCTTCATAGTCCATGCGCACGTCTTTCCCGATGACTTGATCGGCACGCATGATGTAAACGGACGAACCGCCGGGAATCACTGCCTTCAGTTGCTTGCCGTTAGCAATTCCGCCGCAGTCTTCCATGATGAACTTTTCCATGTCGTCATAGCCCATGGGCAGTTCATACACGCCGGGCTGGTTCACGTGGCCCGAGACCGACCAGAGCTTCGTGCCGCCGCTCTTTTCAGTGCCCAGCTTCTGATAAGCCTCGCCGCCCATCTTGATAATGTCAGGCACAGCCGTAAGCGTCTCGACGTTGTTGACGACGGTAGGCGAAGCATACAGACCCGAGATAGCAGGGAAGGGGGGCTTCATGCGCGGATGCCCGCGCATTCCTTCCAGGGAACTCAACAAGGCGGTCTCTTCGCCGCAGATGTAAGCGCCGGCGCCTGTGTGCGTGTAAATTTCACAGGAGAATTCGGTGCCGAGAATCTTCTCGCCCAGCAAGCCGGCCGCGCGCGCTTCTGTAAGCGCCACGTCCATGATGTCGATCAGATATTTGTATTCGCCGCGGGTGTAGATGTAGTTAGTTTTCGCGTTCAACGCGTAGGCCGCGATCAGCATGCCTTCGATGAGCATGTGCGGATCGCGCTCCATCAAGTAGCGGTCTTTGAAGGTGCCGGGTTCAGACTCGTCAGCATTGCAGACGACGTACTTCTCCTTGGGCGAGTCTTTGGGGACGAAACTCCATTTCATTCCTGTGGGAAACCCTGCGCCGCCGCGCCCACGCAGCGATGACTTCTTCACTTCATTGATGACGTCATCAGGCGACATTGAATCGAGAACTTTCTTGATTGCTTCATAACCGCCGTTGCGTCGATACACCTCGAGGGACTGCGAGTTCTCGAGCTGAACTCGCCTGAGCTGAAGCGGTTCACAACCGATGGCGCCGATAAACATGGTGGTTAGTAAACTGGGTACTGTGAATAAGTGATCGTAATCTGTTTAGAGGCGGCACTTGTACCGCCAGCGCGGACAAGGCCGCGCTCTAAACGAACCAATTAAGAAAGTGAACCCAAAATCTGATTGACCTTCTCCGGTGTCAGATTCTCGTGATAATCAAAATTGATCTGAAACATTGGGGCCGTGCCGCACGAGCCCAGGCATTCAACCTCTGATAAAGAGAAACGCCCATCGGCGGTCGTCTCGCCGACTTTAATGCCAAGCTTTTCTGAGCACATCTGCGTAATCTTGTCAGAACCAAGCAGCTTGCACGAAAGCGTTTTGCATACCTGGATATGATATTTGCCAATTGGTTTGATGTGGATCATCGAGTAGAACGTGGCGACTTCCCAGATGTCTGTGATCCGCAATTTCAAACGCCTGGCGAGATAGGACACGCCCGGCGGATCGAGATAGCCCCGCTCTCTCTGCACGATGAACATCAAAGGGAGAATCGCCGAACGCATCACCGGATACTTCGCGAGATGCCGATCGATTTCCGCCTCGACTTCCTTTGAGAACGTGGCGATCTCATCCGGCATTTGCACCGGCTGCGAAAGCGGTTGAATTTGTACTGGCTGCTGACTCATGTCTATTTCCAATTGGCGATTTCCAATTGCCAATTGTTGTCCGCTAATCGGCAATCGGAAATTAGCAATCGACAATCAACGATCAATCTCCCCCAAAACAATATCCAGCGATCCAATAATCGCCACGATATCTGCGACCATCGCGCCGCGCGCCAATTGCGGCAGCGCCGAAAGATTCACAAAGCTGGGACCGCGAAAATGAACGCGAGCCGGCTTGGGGCCGCCCGTCGATTTGATGTAAACGCCGAGTTCGCCTTTCGAAGCTTCGATGGGCTGATAAACTTCGCCGGCCGGAACGTCGAACCCTTCGGCAACGATCAAAAAATGATGAATCAAAGCATCCATGTGCGTCTTCATCGCCTCGCGATCGGGAAGCACGACTTTCGGAGCGTCCGCTTTAACCGGCCCGGGCTGCAGACGTGCCAAGGCTTGCTCGACAATCTTGTGCGACTCCTTCATCTCGCGCATGCGCACCAGGTAGCGCGCCCAAACATCGCCGTCGGTTTCAGTCACGACTTCGAAATCATAATTCTCATACCCGGTGTAGGGATTCACGCGACGAATGTCGAGTTCGACGCCGCTGCCGCGCAAACACGGGCCGGAAAGTCCCCAATCAATTGCGTCCTCAGCGGAAATATAGCCAACGCCCTGAGTGCGCTTCTGAAAAATTCTGTTGCCGGTAACCAGCTTGTTGAATTCTCCGAGCGCGTGAAGAAAATCGTCCTGAAACTGTTTGACTCGCCGCTCGAATCCCGACGGCAGATCCATCATCAAACCGCCAATGCGGAAGTATGAAGGCGTCAGACGTCCGCCGGACGCGGCTTCGATCAAGTTCAAAATCTTTTCGCGCTCGCGGAAACAGTAAAAGAAGACCGTCATCGCCCCGAGATCGAGGGCGTGCGTGCCCAGCCAAACCAGATGCGAAGCAATCCGTTGCAGTTCACACATCAACACGCGAATTGTCTGGGCGCGTTCGGGGATTTTGATCTGGAGGAGTTTCTCAACCGCCATTACGTAAGCGAGGTTGTTGCCGAGCGGATTGAGGTAGTCCATCCGATCGGTGATGACGATCCCCTGTTGATACTTTCGGTATTCGAACAGCTTCTCCATCCCGGTGTGGAGATAGCCGATGTCGGGCGTGGACTTGACCACCATCTCGCCGTCGAGCACTAGTTCGAGCCGCAAAACTCCATGGGTCGAAGGATGCTGCGGCCCCATCGAGATCGTCATCTGCGTGTCGAGCGGACGATCGACAATTTCGAATTGCGGCGGAATGTCTATAGCGGTACTCATCGGTTTCGTGGCACAGACTTCAGTCTGTAATTTCCTTGTCATAATCACAGACTGAAGTCTGTGCCACTTACTCCAAACTGTACGGTTCGTAACCTCGTAAGGGAAAATCTTTTCGCAACGCATGGCCCTGCCAGTCGTCCGGCAAAAGAATGCGACGGAGATCCGGATGACCGTCAAAGATCACGCCGAACAAATCATAGGTCTCGCGTTCATGCCAATTCGCCGTCCGCCAGATAGTCGAGACTGTGGGCACGTGTATGTCGTCCTCGCTCAAGATCACTTTCAGACGAACTCGATGATGCTTGGTTGTCGAGAACAGATGATAGTTGACTTCAAAGCGCGGCTCTTCCTCAGGACCGCGATCAAAGCCACACAAATCGGCGAGGAAGTTGAACTCGAGACCTGGAGCGCTCTTGAGAAAAGCGCATGCGGCAAAAATATATTCACGCGGCACGATGATGGTGGTTTCGCCGAGGGCCTCGATTACTTCGCGGACCCATTCCGGATGCTCACGCTGTAACGCCGCCGCTACTGGCGACGGCGCTGAGACTGCCGAGCCACTGATTGTCGAATTATCAGCGAGCCCTTCCTGGTTGTTATGCGGTTCCATCTATGTCTTCAGTTCCGGGGGATCTCTGACAAGTGCAAACACGCCCGAGCTGAATAACGCAAACCTGAAATCAAATCTCAGAACGAACGGCGCTTCTCGTGCTTCGAAGCGATCGTGTACGGCTGGGGTCTAACCGGCTGATCGTCACGCAGCGTCGAACCATCAGTAACCGGCAGTGTGCCGGGTGTCATCGCTGCGCGTGCTTCCTCGTCGGGCGCGTCCCGGCGATCGCGAATCGATTCCTTCATCACTTTGTCCTGCAGCATCATTACCGCGTGAATCAGCATTTCCGGCCGCGGCGGACAGCCGGGTATGTAAACATCCACGGGCACAATCTTGTCGACGCCCTGCACGATGGCGTAGTTGTCGAAGACGCCGCCCGACGTGGCACAGGCGCCCATTGAGATGACCCACTTCGGCTCCGGCATTTGATCGTAGATGCGTCGCAGTACGGGAGCCATCTTCCGTGAAACCCGGCCTGAAACGATCATCACGTCTGCCTGCCTGGGTGACGCACGAAAGACCTCTGAGCCGAACCGGGCCAAATCATTTCGCGCGCTGGTCGCATTCATCATCTCGATCGCGCAACAGGCCAGACCAAAAGTCGCCGGCCAAAGGGATGACTTACGCGCCCAATTGATGAGCGAATCAAGCCGGGTCGTCAGGATTTCCGGCAGCGATTCGGCAATAATGCTTTCGAGTCCCATGAATCAATTAACCTAAGCTGCGCGGGCGTTTGGGCTCCGCCGTTCCGCAACTTCAAGGAGCCGCGCCTCGGCCTCGGCCTCGCGCCGCGCACCCTCAGTCCAGTCCAGCGCGCCCTTCTTAATCACATAAATCAGACCTGCCGCCAGCAGGACCATGAAAACGATCATTTCAAAAAAGATGACATTGCTCAAACCATATTCGGGGGTCGAAAGCCGTTTGAAAACCACTGCCCAGGGCACCAGAAAGATGACTTCAATGTCGAACAGGATGAAGAGCATCGCGATCAAATAAAACTTTACTGAGAACCGTTCGCGCGCTGAGCCGACAGGATCCTTTCCGCACTCATAAGGCATCAGTTTGGTGCGAGTGCGCTTGCGTTGTCCGACGAGTTGCGACAGTCCGATGAAGGTGATCGCGAACCCCGCGGCGACGACAAACATCAGGAGCACCGGCATGTAATCGACCAGGTTGAAACTCATCTCTTACCCGCTTCGGTCGCACACAAGTGCGACATCGGATCGCTTAACTCTTCAGCTTGAGAATCATTGTACAAGCGGATCGTAGGGCAAGGATTAGAGAGTGTCAAGCCGTTGCTCAGTCGATTTGACCGTCCGAATTGGAATAGATTGACCACAGAAAAATCGTTGTGTTAAGTTCGAACTGCCTCTCTGACTTTCTTGAAACCAACGCTCGACTTGAATAGCGACTTGAACATTGCTTACTGGCTTTAATACTGATGTCGAGTACGACGGTGTCGTCTATCACGTGCAGACCGAAGACAAGGGACTGCGGACGCCGTTCATTCTTTCGTTGGTGTACACCGGCGGCGCGATCCTGGCGAGCAAGCGATCGCCTTATAACGACCTGATTGCCGCGGGTTTTGACGAAGAGATTCTGGCAAAGCGGCTTTCGCGTCAGCACAAACTGATCTGTGCGGCCGTGCATGCCGGCCGCATCGAGGATTTGAAGAGTCTGGGCCGGCGCGATCTCGCTCAGACAACGGCTGGTCTTGAGCCAGTTGTCGCTGAGCCGCCGGCGGAATCTTCCGACACAGGCCAAACTGGTGAAACCTTAAGTCCGATTGCCGGGCGCGAAGCGGTCGCCGCAGCTCCGGATCCGTTCGCCTTTTCAGGCTCTGATAAGGATTTGGAGCCGTTAAGAGTGATCCTGCTCGACGAGCCGGATCTCAGGGGTGGAAAGTCCGTGACCTTGCGCGTGCTGGTGAGCCGCGCCGCCCGGGAACGGCGCGAACCTGCCCAGAAGGCGCGCATCGTGGTGAAGACTCTCGGTTCGACTTTCCGTCCGTTATCGACGCTGGCCACCACCAACGCCCAGGGCATCGCTTCGATTCCGATTCTGCTCCCGGCATTCGAGAGCGGCCGGGCGGCGGTCCTGGTCCAGGCCCACCTGGATGGCGAGACCGCCGAGTTGCGCAGGATTATCGTGCCTGGTAAATCCTTCTGAAGGGAGAGAGCAAAGATTGCGCATACAACTAAACGGTGAGAGCAAGGAAGCGCGGGAGCCATCGACCTTGGATGATCTCGTTGCTGAACTGTCGCTGGCGCCGGCGCGCATCGCAATCGAGCTAAATCAACAAGTGGTCCGTCGGGACCGTTGGGCGCAGACGACTTTAGCGGAAGGTGACCGGATAGAGATTGTTCATTTTGTCGGCGGTGGCGCAGTAGATCGAGACTGGGTCGGTTGTACGAACTCCTCTGGTTAGCACCGTCGCTTTAGCGCGGTGAATTTAGTCGCCGAGACAACGGGAAGTCTTTTAAACAGTTTCCATTTTAGATGCCACGCTAATCACCAAGCAAAAGTCACTCTGCTAATGAGAAGGGCCGCGGCGATTCAAACTAATAGCTAGAACTTGAAGCTGCGCGATTTTTATTTCCCGTCGCCGCGGTGTACAGTTCGTCTTACGATTTGAGAAGGGAAGTCTTTAGTTCATGTCCACCGCAGTAACGGCTTTAGCCGATGGTTTTGAAGTCGCCGGCCACGCATTTCAGTCGCGCATAATCATCGGCACCGGCAAGTATCGAAGTTACGACGAGATGAAAGCCGCACATCGTTCATCGGGCGCCGAGATGGTCACCATCGCGGTGCGCCGCGTGCCGCTGGATCGCAGCAGCGAGTCGTTCCTCGACCATTTGGATCCGTCACTAAAGCTTCTCCCCAACACCGCCGGCTGTTATTCAGCCGAGGAAGCCGTACGCACCGCTCGACTGGCGCGAGAAGCCCTGAACACGGAATGGATCAAGCTGGAAGTTATCGGCGACCAGACTACACTCTTTCCCGACAACGAACAGACGCTCGAGGCGGCGCGCACCCTGGTCAAAGAAGGTTTTATCGTCCTGCCTTACTTCACCGATGATTTGATCATGGCAAAGAAACTTCTCGACGCCGGTTGCGCCGCGGTGATGCCGCTGGCGGCGCCAATCGGATCGGGCCTCGGTGTGCAGAACCCCACGAACCTGCGGATCATGCGCGAACAACTTCCTGACGCCACGATCATCGTCGATGCCGGAGTCGGTACGGCCAGCGACGCGACGATCGCGATGGAATTGGGCGCGGACGCAGTCCTCATGAACACTGCAATTGCGGAAGCTGCAGACTCGGCAAAGATGGCCGAAGCAATGAAGCTCGCGATTCAGGCCGGACGCTTGGCTTATACGGCCGGGCGCATGACCCGGCGACTATATGCAAGCGCCTCGAGTCCCGCTTCCGGCGTGGTCCGCTAGCATAGTCGCCAGATCGAATTTTCTTGAGACCGCTCTAAAAACAACCTCATACATTTCTTAGCTTTCTCCCCAAGTTTTCTTGCATCGGGCGTCTGAAAGTAGTAAACGACGCTTGTCAAAGACTCGGACCGACGCTCGGTCCCCAACTCTCAAACAATCGATCTAAGGAGGACATCCATGAAAACGCTTTTCCGTGTATCGAGCCTGCTGTTGTTATTGTTAGCGTTCGCAACGCCACTGTGCGCGCAGAACCCGAACGTGGCTATTAGACTCGACGCCGGCACCGGCGTCGGGGAGTATTGCGTGAAAGGCACTCTCAAGAACCTGAAGCCTACGACTGTTAACGTGTCGTACATTGAACTGTGGATTTACGATGCCAAGACCTGTAGGCGAGTTTGCGTCACCCGCAAGGTGATTAACCAAGCAATCAAGTCCTGTGACATGCTGGAATTTGCTTTGTGCTGCAAGAATCCGTCGCCGGCATTCGTCCCGGCTATTTACTACGTCCGCGTCCACCACTCCGCGGGCATGAACGAAGAATGGGCCTTTCCGACATAGACGACTTGCCGAGAGGCTTGCCCCGGCCTGGACCGGGCCGGGGCTCTTTCATTGCGAGAGCCTGGACAGGCTTGCTCTCCATGACTCACCGCCGAGGACAAACAGAGACAAATAGCTCGTGCTGCAAGTGCATGGGCTCAACGCGGTAGCCGTGTTGCGCGGGTTTGGCGCGAAAGCCTGAAAGTCGTTTGCGTTAACATTCAGATCCTGACACGCGCTCAGCTTCCTGAGAGCGGCAGTCGTGTTGCTCAGAGTCGGCGCATTGGCTGCGGTAGTCGCGCCACCTTCGCGGCAATTAGCCCCCGTGCTCGCGGAAGTGCCGTAGCCCAGGAAGTCGAGAATCGTTGCGCCCGAGGGACAGCCGGCCGCTGACAATGCCGTGATGCCGTTTACCAGCACAACCTTGCCCGCCGCTGCCGCCATGCCGATGGTTCCCGTTGCATTCGGGAGCGGCAAGGCAATTCCACATGGAGCATTTCCGCAGGATGCTGTGTTAGTAGCATCTTCCTGGACCAGGTAATACTGGCCCGGTTGAAGAGTGACGTTAGTGAGGGGCGTCACCTGGTAATTGCCGCTGGTTGAAGTCGCGCTGGAATATTGAACCGACATGCCATTGAGATTAATAGCAGAACTGCCACGATTGAATATCTCAATGAAATCGTTTGTATACTGGGCTCCGGCATTACCGCCTCCACCATAGGCCTGACTAATGACCAGTTTCGTTCCGTCGTCGTCAGTTATCCCGCCTTGCCCTTGACTGCCAGAAATAGTTGCGTTCGTCGGATTACTGAGATTCACGAAGAACGTTTCGCAAACCGCCTCATTCGTAGTGTCGCCGTTGACTGAGACAGTTATCGGTCTGCTTGTCTCGCCGGGGTTGAAGGTCAAAGTACCGTTTGTGCTGACATAGTCGATTCCGGCCGCCGCCGTAGCTGGGCTGGCCGAAGACGTCCCGTAATCCACCGTGACCGTTTGATTGCTTGATGGCGACAACGTGACGATAAACGTGGCGGGGGTGGTGCCGCTGTTTCCCTCCGTGACTGTCACGTCGTTCATGCTGAGGGCGGGACTATCATCGTTTTGAATCGTCCCCTGGCCCTGGCCGTCGCCCACGGTCGCGCCGGCAGCGTTGCTCACATTCACAAAGAAGGTCTCGCTAGTCTCGATGTCAGTGTCGCCGTTAACGGTGACATCGAAAGCGAAGGTCGTACTGCCAGCGGCGATCGTCTGAGACGTTTGGCTCTTCGCCGAATAGTCGCTGCCCGCTGTCGTAGCTGTTCCATCCTGGGTAGCAATGTCGAAAGTTACGCCGCCGGTAAGCGCTGGGGCTGAAAGGCTGACTATGAAATGGAAAGTTGTCGAGCCGGTATTGCCTTCGTTCAAGGAAACATCGTTGATGGTCAGTGTCGGCGGTACATCGTTGTCGTTGATTGTGCCCTGACCCTGGTTGTCGAGGATGGAGGCATTCGTTGCATTGGAAAGGTTAACCAAGAAAGTTTCGTCGGGTTCGTCAAGGGTGTCTCCATTAACCAGGACGGTGATCAGTTTTGACGTCTCGCCCGGATTGAAGACGAGTTGTGTGGCTGGGATTGCCTTGTAGTCTGACGGTTCGATCGCCGTGCCGTTGGCGGTGGCATAATCAACCGTCACGATTGCCGCGCTGGCAGCGACGAGCGAAATGGTGAAGTTGGCTGAAACGGTTCCGGTATCTCCCTCAGTTACAGTGACGTCACTGATTGCGATGTCCGTCGTCTGTCCGGTGCAAGTGTTCGCCACAGTGCTGCCGTTACGGGGCGATGGTGTATGGACAAAGAAGTCACCCGCATTGTCGTTATTATCCACGCAGCCCCCGCCCTTCCTGAGGTCCGCCGCGTTGTTTGCGGGAGCGGCTGCGCGAGCGCTCCCTTCGGAACAGGAGGCGGAAGATCCGTAGCCAACCAGATCAAGAATACTCGCGTTCGCCGGACACGCGCCGGTCAGCAAAGTTGTGTTGCTAACCAGCGCAACCTTGCCTGCGGAAGTGGCTATCGCAATGCTCCCGGCCGCATCGGGCGTCGGTAGATCAGACGTGCCATTCGCGCCCTGCGCTTCCTGGATGAGGTAATACTGCCCGGGTTCGATGAGCGCATTGGTAAGATTCGTCCTGGACCAACTGGCGGCGGTATCACCGGCGTACTGGACGGAATAGCCGTTCAAGTTAACAGTCGTCGTCCCGCGATTAAATATTTCGATGAAGTCGTTTTTGAAGGTCGCTCCGCTGTTCCCACCGCCACCGTAAATCTGACTGATGACGAGCATCGCAAGGTCGTCGTTGTTGATGGTTCCGAGACCCTGATTGTCGCCAATGAGTGCTCCGCCGGTCGGGTTCGTCAGATTAACGACGAACGTCTCATCGGGCTCGACCAGAAGATCGCCGTTGACGGTAACGCTAATCGGTTTGGCCGTGTCTCCCGGATTGAACGTGAGCGTGCCGTTCGCTGGCTGGTAGTCATTGCCGGCGGTGGTCGCCGTTCCATTCGCGGTTACGAAATCAACCGTGACTGTCTGATTGCTCGAGGGCGTGAGGGTAATATTGAACGTAGCACTCGCGGCGCCGTTGTTGCCCTCGGTGATGTTCACATCATTGATCGAGAAGGTCGGCGTTGGTGGCGCCGCATCGTCGTTAATGATCGTGCCCTGGCCCTGAGCGTCCGTGATGCCGGCGTTTGTTGGCGTGGTCAAATTAACAAAGAAGACTTCGTTCTGTTCGAAGGTCGTGTCGCCGTTGACCAGCACGCTCATAGTCTTCGAAGTTTCGCCCGCATTAAAGGTGAGCGTGCCGCTGGCTGACTCATAATCGATGCCGGCCGTCGCCGTGTTATCGGTGGTCGCATAGTTCACTGTCACCGTCTGACCGCTAACGGCGGAAAGTGTCACCGTGAAAACTAAAGGCGTTGTTCCGGTGTCACCTTCAGCAACTGAAACATCTTTGATCGAAAGCGAAGGCGCCGGATCGTTGTCGTTGATGGTTCCCTGGCCCTGACTATCGATGATCGTTCCATTAGCCGCGTTTGAAAGATTGACGA
>JAWVEM010000010.1:0-11364 GCA_033856735.1 Blastocatellia bacterium | reverse complement strand
TTTCGCCAGATTGGCGCGCCGACCGGGCGCTTTGCCTGTACTAATCCAAACATTCAACAGGTGCCGCACGCGCCTGAGTACCGCCGGTGCTTTACCGGCTATCCCGAAGGACGGCGGCTCGTGATCGCCGACTATTCACAGATCGAGTTGCGCATCCTCGCGGAGCGTTCCGGCGATCGGGGCTTCATCGATGCTTTTAATTCCGGCGCGGATCTGCATCGCGTGACGGCCGCGCAGGTATTCAATGTTGAGCAGGACCAGGTCACTGGCGATCAGAGATCATTTGCCAAGGGTTTGAACTTTGGCGTGGTCTATGGAATCGGCGCGCAACGCTTTGCGATGATGACGGGAATGAGCGTAAGCGAAGCGGAGGATGTTTTGCGGCGCTACTTTGCGACTTATCGAAAGCTGGATACCTACTTGCGCGAGTCAGCGAATCGGGCGGTGAGCGATAAGCAGGCGCGCACCGCGTCAGGGCGGTTGGTGCGTTTCAACTTCGACGCGTCGGATCGCCAGCAGGTTTCGATGACCCAGCGCAACGGCAAGAACGCGCCGATCCAGGGCACCAGCGCAGACATTCTGAAACGCGCCCTGCGGCTTTTGAATGATGAGCTGCGACCGACGACGGGCAGGATTGTGAACATCATTCATGACGAGATCGTTGTCGAAGTGGATGAGAGCGAAGCTGAAGAGGTGGCGAGAAAGGTCGAGCGCGCAATGGTCACGGCCGGCGAAGAGTATGTGCAGACCGTCCCCGTAAAAGTAGAATTTCATATCGCTTCCGAATGGACCAAGTGAAGTCAGAACCGCCTGCGGTAGCGGGCGGGCATTTTGCTCAACCAGGCTGGTGACGCCCCGGATCAACCGCCCGCTACCGCAGGCGGTTCTGACGTCATGCTGATCGATTCATTCGCGCCAAATCCGGACGCTGTCGAAACACACAGTGTCGTCATTGATGCATCTACCGAACAAGTGAATCGTGCGCTGTGGACAGCGGACCTTGGCGGATCGTTAATCATCAGGCTGCTGATGGGATTGCGATCCCTGCCAGAGTTCATCCTGCGTCGGGGTTGTGTGCCGCCGCGAAAACGAGCGATCACTCTGCAGACCTTGACCGATTCCGGCTTCGGTATTCTGGCAAACGAGCCGGAAGAGATCGTGCTCGGAGTCACCGGAAGGTTCTGGCTGCCGACCGGCAATCTCTCACCATTCAATCGCGAAGATTTTGATCGTCCAGTCCCCGCCGGCTTGGCTCGAGGAGTCTGGAATTTCAGTTTCAAAGAGGAGATACCCGGCCGCACGATCCTGACTACTGAGACAAGAGTCGTGTGTGGTGACGACGCGAGCCGCCGGAAGTTTCGCGTCTACTGGTTCTTTGTGCGGCCATTCAGCGGCCTGATTCGGCGGGTGATGCTGCGAGCGGTTAAGCGTGAGGTACGACAAGCCTGATTTGCCTTTGCGCTTTACGCTCTGCTCTGCGCCTTTGCGTGAAACATTTCTCACGGGCTTTGGATCACGCAAAAGTCGCCAAGCGCATGCGGAAGGCGCTAAGAGAACCACCGAAACCTCAACCAGCCGAAGCTCATAGAACTTTTCCACATCTGAGTCATATAATCCGCTCGCTCGGGCGACTAATACACTGAACACGGACTGCACCCGTGGGAATAGACCAAACGACGGAATGGATATAGGGGAGCTCAAGGCTGAACTGGAAGTGCTCCACAGTGCGAGTTTCGGCTGGGCCTTGAATTGTTGCCGCCGTGATCGCGCCGAAGCCGAAGAAGTTTTGCAGACGGTCTATTTGAAGATCCTTGAAGGCAAAGCGTGCTTTCGCGGCGAGGCCAGTTTGAAGACCTGGTTGTTCGCAGTGATTCGCAAGACCGCCATCGGCGAACATCGCAAAAATCTTTTGCGCAAGCTGAGATGGTCTGACAGTTCCGAAGCTGCGACGACGCTGGTGTCGCCGCTGGAACAACCGGGGGTGGCTTTCGAAAAATCCGAAACTCAGGCGTTGTTTCAAAACGCTTTGAAGAGTTTGCCGCGCCGGCAACGTGAAGCATTGCACCTGGTTTTTTACCAGGACCTCAGCTTGAGCGAAGCCGCCGAGGTGATGGGCATCTCGATCGGAAGTGCCCGCCAGCATTACGACCGCGGCAAGAAACACTTGCGCGAATTTTTAGGACAGACGGAAAGTTCTTATGGAATTGGTTGGAGAGGAAAAGAGAATCCACGCGCTGTTTAGCGAGGCCAGGCTCGCAGACGAACAGACCACGCCGAGCTTTGCCGGAGTGTGGAACCGCGCGCAATCGCAAACGATGCGAACGCACAGAGCGTTCAATCTGTCATTCGTGGCCGCCACCGCTTTGCTGGTTTGTGCTTTGGTTTCCCTGGCCTGGTGGTCGCAACGCGGGCAGCGAAATCAGAATAACGCGGTGGTCGCAAGTGTTCCCTGGATCACAACCGTTGGCCCGACTAGTGTGGTACAGCCTTCAAAGAATTCGGCGTCCGCGCCGGTAACTCATCGCAACTTCAGCAACCGGTCGCGCGTCCTGAAGTTGGTCGCACGGCGGCAGGTCATTCAATTGGCGGCCGCCAGGAAATCTCTGCGTGATGCGAAAGCAATCGAGAGTTGGAAGTCACCGACGGCCACACTCCTGGTTTCATCCAGCGATGAATTGCTCAACTCGCTGCCGCAACTAAATCAAACGGTGCAAGAGTTGAAATCATTTTTGCCCAATCAACCTCAATAGGCGGCCTTAAATAGTCCGGCCTAATTAGAAGGAGAAAGTTAATGAAGAAGAGAATTGGATTGTTAGCCGGAGTGTTCGCCGCCGCGTTTCTTTTAAGCGCGGCGCTGGTGTCGGCGCAGCCGCAGGAACCGCCGCGAGCGCCGAGGCCTGACCGGGAAGCGCAGCCGCCGCCACCGCCCATGGATCCGTTTGGCGATGCAATGTTTCCGCCGGACATGGTGATGCAGCATCAACGAGAACTAGGACTGAGTGACGAGCAGAAGACGTTTATGCGCGGCGAAATTAATCGCACGACGACGCGCTTTAACGAACTGCAGTGGCAGTTGCAGGACAATATGGAAGCGCTTCACGAAACGATGAAGGCGAATTCGGTGAATGAACAGTTGGCGCTGTCTCAGCTCGACAAAATTTTGGACGCTGAGCGCGAGATCAAGCGCGCGCACATGGAGTTGGCAATTCGGATTAAGAATAAGCTAACGCCCGACCAGCAGATGAAACTGCAGACGATGCGACGCGCCCCCGGACATGGACCGGGTGGACCAGACGGACCGGAACGAGGTAGGCCAAGTGGACCAGATGGGCCGGAACGAGGACCGGGTCGCAGGCCTGGCGGACCGGGAGGCCCCGGACCTGGTGGGCCGGGACAAAGACCACCCGACGCTCCTCCGCGGCCAGAATAATTAGCCGCAGATGAACGCGGATTAGGCAGATCCGGAAACGACGGCCTCCGAGCTAATTGGGCAGCGTTATCGTTTTATCCGCGTAAATCCGCGTGTATCCGTGGCTAAATTGTTAAGGCAGGCCCGAGCTACAAAGCTCTGGCCTGCCTTCTCCATATGAAATAGACGGGTATTCCGGTAAGCACCAGCAGATAGCCAATGCCCGCCGTCGCCGGCGTCAGGTATGCCAGGTCGAGTACCAACAAGAGCGCAATCACGATATAGATGACGGGCACTATGGGATAGCCGAACGTGCGATAAGGTCTTTCGAGGCTCGGTGCTTTGCGGCGCATCACGAACACTGCTCCGACCATCAACGCGTAAAAAATAAGATCCGCCGAGATAACATAGTCGAGCAGTTGGCCGTAGACGTTTCCATACTTGAACTCTCCCGCTTTGGCGCCCGCCGTCACCGTGCGCGGCAACGTCAGGAGCGACGCCCAAATCCCCTGCGCCACTATCGCGACCACCGGAACATGACGTGAACTCAGAGTGCCGGCCCGCTTGAAGAAGAGGCCGTCGCGAGCCATGGCGTAGTAGATGCGCGCGCCCGCCAAAATTAATCCGTTGTTGCATCCGAATGTCGCGATCATGATCGCGATTGCCATCGCCACCATACCGGGCTGGCCCATGACCGCTTTCATCGTTTCAGTGGCCACGGTGTTCGGAGGTTTCTGCAAACCGGGAAAGACACTGAAGGGCAGGGTCACGATGTACGCAAGATTGGCGAGCAGGTATAAAGCTACAACTGTGCCGCACCCGATCAGCAGAGCGCGCGGCAGGTTGCGTCCAGGCTCGCGGACTTCACTGCCGGTAAATGTGACGTTGTTCCAGGCTGATTGTGCGAACAGCGGACCGACCATCGCCAATCCCAAAAGCATCGCCAGCCAAAGCCCGTTGGTAGTTGCGAGTCCCGGCTGTACCGCGCCGGGATTCCAACCGGCGTTGGCCCAGGGATTCCACCACGAAGACGTTTGCGCCGCGGAGTTGCTGTTCCAACCGAGCAGCAGGCCAATCAGGATCAAGCCAAGGAGAGCGGCCGTCTTGGTAAAAGTGAAAGTGTTTTGGATCAGCTTGCCCGTCTTCAAGCCGCGCGTGTTCGCGAAAGTCAGAAAGACTA
This sequence comes from Blastocatellia bacterium, assembly GCA_033856735.1. GTDB lineage: Bacteria > Acidobacteriota > Blastocatellia > Pyrinomonadales > Pyrinomonadaceae > UBA11740. The sequence goes on along the minus strand of JAWVEM010000010.1, from coordinate 6,775 downwards.
TGAGCAGGATCGCGACGAGTTGTTGGGTCGAGAGAGTAATCGCATAGCCGCCGAGGCGAATGGGGTGAATAAGATAGGCGCTCTCGGATACGCGGTTGGTGAGGACGCCCATGAAGTTGGCGAACGCTACGGCGACCGCTGCGATCGTGCCCGTTTGCACGACGAAGAACAGAGACCAGCCGAAAAGAAAACCCGTGGCGGGCCCATAAGCCTCGCGCAGGAAAACATATTGACCGCCCGCGCGCGGCATCATCGCCGCTAACTCCGCACAGCAAAGCGCACCCGTGATCGTTAACACTCCGGCCAGGGCCCACGCGGCCAGCAGCCATCCAGGCGCGCCCACCAACGCCGCGGACTTGGCGGAGACAATAAAAATGCCCGAGCCGATCATCGACCCGATTACGATCATTGTCGCATCGAGCAGACTAAGGCCGCGCACGAGCTGCAGTGGTTCAGCGGATTTCCGACTGGTCGCATCCATCGGCTGTCCCTCAGTTGATTTTCTTCGAAGAGTTGACGGTAGACCTTTACGACGCGCGGACGATATGCCAATCAACCTCAAAGATCAATAGCTCAGTACAGAACCGCGAGCGGTAGTGAGCGGGACAAAGAGTCAACGTCCTGGCCTGTTGATTCCGCGAGCCGCATACCTTGAGTCTTGCTTCCGCTCGCTACGGCTCGCGATTCTGTACCATGGCCAGTCGCTCCCGGTTCCGAAACACAATTTTCCGCAACTAGACGGTACGACAGGCGTGTTGGCAACCAAGCGCTGCTTAACGAGTTCTAAGCAATCCCGTCGACTGATCGCCGCGTGATATACTCCGACTTGAATTATGGCTGAGTTTATTGTTCGTTTAGGAACGCCGGGAGGCGAGATTGTGACGCGCACGGTCGAGGCTTTAGCCGCGAACGAAGCGCGCGCTCGACTCGAACGCGAAGGCTTCAAAGTGTTTGCGATCACGCCGCCAAAGGTTGCCGGCCTGACCTCTTTCACCAAAACCGGCAACACGGCGCGGGCCCGGGTCAAGGCGAACGACTTTCTGCTTTTCAATCAGCAGCTCGCGGCCCTGCTGCGCGCGGGTATTCCTATTCTGCAGGCGATAACCATGTTGCGCCGGCGCGCCACGTCGGTGCGTTTGCGCACGGTTTTGGAAGAAGTCGAAACGGCGATTCGTGGCGGCGCGGCGCTGTCGCAGGCTTTCGCGGCCCAGGGCGCGATCTTCCCGCGGATTTACACGGCTTCGATTTTAGCCGGCGAGCGTTCGGGCGCGCTGGACGAAGTGCTTTCGCGCTATGTGAGCTACATGCGCCGCTCGGTTGGTTTGCGCCGAAAGATTCGCGGCGCCCTCGCGTATCCGGCGTTTCTGCTCCTGGCCTGTCTGGGCATGGTGATCTTTCTGACGACGTTTGTCGTGCCGCGAATGTCAGACTTGTTCGCCGGCTTTGGCAACGATCTCCCGACGGTGACTCAGATCGTTCTGGGAGTCTCGAACTGGTTAACCGGCAATGCGATCTGGTTTGGGCCATTGGTGATTGTTGGATCCATCGCCGCTTTCATTTGGTCACGCACGCCTTCAGGTCGTCTGCTGATTGACTCGACTCTGCTAAAACTCCCGCTGGCCGGGAAACTTTTGACGCAGATGTCTACGGCCCAGGCAGCGCGTTCACTCGCGACACTTTTGGCGGGCGGCATTCCGCTGGTCGAGTCCTGGGAGATCGCCGCCGAATCGATCACGAACCTGGAATTACGGCGGCGCAGTTCGGCAATTCTGCCGCTGATTCGCGAAGGCCGATCTTTTACTGAGAGCCTGGAGACAGCGAACTGGATGCCTGAATTGGCCCTCGACATGATCGGTATCGGCGAGCGCTCAGGCAGTTTGCGTGAGATGCTGGACGAGGTGGCGACCTTCTATGATGCTGAGTCAGAGGTGCGATTGGAGCAGTTGACGACCACCCTTGAGCCTGCGATTCTTGTGGTAATGGGTGGCGTCGTCGTGGTGATCCTGCTGGCAATTTATCTACCGATCATTCAGTCGATCTCGCACGGGCCAATGATGAACCACTGATGTTGCGCAAGTTGTTAACTGCGCTGTAGGCGAAGAGGAACGCAAGTTAACGACTTGCACTACAAAGATGAAGCAATTCACCGAAGAACAGCCGGACAGTCCTGCCGCTGATGCGATTAAGGCGGGCATACCGGAATCTGGCGACAGCTCGGCGCCGGCTGATCCGCCGGAAATACGGCAAGCCAAAGAATTGGCGACTCGGTACCGGCTGCCTTTCGTGAATTTGTTGCCCACAGAGGGTGAATCACCGATCGACTATTCCTTGCTCGGGGAGCTTCCTGTCGACCTGATGGTGCGCCATCAATTTGTGCCGCTGCATCGCGAAAACGGCAAGCTGCACATCGCAATGGCCGATCCGACTGACCTGGATCTGCTGGATGATCTGTCGGGAGCGTTGCGCATGCGTCTGGTGCCGCACGTGGCCACCGCCGGCGCGATCGATGTCGTGCTGCGCAAAGGTGACGCGACCCAGCGCGTTTTGCAGGAAGCAGCTTCCGGCTTTCGCATTTCGCTGGTCCGCGAGACAGAAGCCGGCGAAGAAGTTCTCGATCTTGACCGCTTGGCGACTGACAGCGAGATGTCGCCGATCATCAAGCTGGTCGACACGATCATTTATAACGCGATGGAGTCGCGGGCCTCCGATATTCACATTGAAACCCGAGACACTGAGGTGCAGGTAAAGTACCGCATCGACGGCGCGCTGTATCAGAAAGTCGATCCGATCGACCTTGCTTATCACCAGACTCTAATCTCGCGCATCAAGGTCATGTCAGAGCTCGACATTGCCGAACGCCGTGTGCCGCAAGACGGCCGTTTTCGGGTGCGCTACAAAGGACGCAATGTCGATTTCCGCGTTTCGATCATGCCGACCGTGCACGGCGAAGACGCGGTGATTCGTATTCTCGACAAAGAACAAATCAACGAAGAGTTCAAGAGCCTCGATCTCAACGTGGTCGGATTTGATCCCGACGACGTGCGCAAGTTTCGCCGCTACATCGCCGAGCCGTACGGCATGGTACTGGTGACCGGGCCGACTGGCTCAGGCAAAACGACGACGCTCTATGCCGCGCTCAACGAAATTCGCAATGAAGAAGACAAGATCATCACGATCGAAGATCCGGTCGAATATCAGTTGCACGGCATCACGCAGATTCCGGTCAACGAGAAAAAGGGTTTGACCTTCGCGCGCGGGCTGCGTTCAATTCTGCGCCATGACCCGGACAAGATCATGGTCGGTGAAATTCGTGACGAAGAGACGGCGCAGATCGCAATTCAATCAGCCCTGACCGGGCACCTCGTGTTCACTACCGTACACGCCAACAACGTCATCGATGTGATTGGCCGCTTCCTGAACATGGGCGTCGAACCCTACAACTTTGTTTCGTCCTTGAATTGCGTCCTGGCTCAGCGCTTGATACGAGTGCTCTGTCCGGTTTGTCGTCGAGTTTCTCGGCCGTCCGACGTTGAACTGCTCGAGTCCGGCCTGCATCCGGAAGAGCAACGTGAAAATATCTTTTATACAAACGTGGGTTGTGATGCCTGTAATCACACGGGCTATCGCGGCCGGACAGCGATTCATGAGCTGCTCGATCTCAGCGACAATATCCGCGAGATGATCGTCGAGCGCCGCCCCGGTTCGGAAGTGCGCCGCGCCGCCGAGGCAGAGGGCCTGACCAGCTTGCGCGAATCCGCCCTAAAGAAAGTCTTTACGGGCGTTTCGACGTTGCATGAAATCAATCGCGTCACCTTTGTTGAGGAAGTGAATCTCAGCGGCCGGCATTAGGCGCGCGGCTAACGATTAGAGTTCAACCTTTAGCTTGCGCCTGCCATCGGCAATTCAAAGGTTGAACGCTAAACAAAACCGCGGCCTGTCAGGGTAAGATTGCTCCGACCAGTCTCAGTCTCCTGTCCCCTTAAGATAGGCCTGCTTTTCTGCTAGACTTGCTTGAGAATTTGCCATTGCGGAACTGGTGCCGGCTGTTCGCGTGTAATGAGCAAGACACCCGAATTGTCGGGTCACTTCCAGGGCTAGTCGTTCCGAGAGGGTTAATTATGAAATCAAGAAACCGTTGGCATTCGATTGTTGCGCTCGTCATCGTCACCTGCTTGCTGGCAGTGCCGGTAAGCGCTTTTGGTAAGAAAGGCAAAGACAACTTCAATCGCGGGATGAAGTATGAACAGTCGCAGCAATGGGAGAAAGCCGCGCAGGAGTTCACGCTGGCCCTCGCCTCGGATCCGTCGAACGTGGATTATCAACTCCACTATCGGCGCGCGATCTTCAACGCCTCTCAGACGTTTATGCAACAGGGGCGCTCGCTGGCTGAGGCGCGCGACTATGTCGGCGCGTACAACGCGTTTCGCCAGGCCTTCGGTTACGATCCGGTCAATCAGTTGGCGGTTTCGGAAATGGAACGAATGGTGCGGCTGCAGGAAGTTAAGGAAGGAAAACCTTTCTCGAGCAGCACCGCCGACGCGTCGAAGTCAACGCAGTCTGACGGAGCGGGAACGCCGGCCGCGACTTCAAACGCGCGATCCCAGGAACCACTGGTCCCGTTAAAGCCGGAACAAGTGCGCGTGATTACTTTCAACGGCGACCTGAAGCAGTTCATCCGCACCATGTCGGATCAATTGAACCTGAATGTGATTTTTGATCGGCAGACTTTTGCACAGCCGCGAAATATCGATGTCAGCCTGCGGGACGTGACCACCGCCAAGGCGCTGGATTGGATCTTCCTCCAGGAGAACTTGTTCTTTCAAAAGCTCGATCGCCGCACTATCCTGGTCGCCGATCAATCCAGACGCCAGCAGTACCAGCAACTGGTTGTGCGCACCTTCTATATTTCAAATTCGGATCCGGACAAAGCGAAGCTGCTGATTACTCAGGCGCTGCCCGCATCCGTCGGACGGCCACAGTCAATCGTCGTTTCGGACAAAGACACCAACAGTTTGACGGTCCGGGACACGGCCGAGAACGTAAAGCTCATCGGCGATTTGTTGGAGAGTATCGACAAGGATCGCGCTGAAGTCGTGATGGACGTGAACATCTACGAAGTGAACCGATCGTCCCTGCTACAGTTCGGAAATCAAATGGGAGCCGGTAATTTCAATCTGGGCGGGTCGCCGGGGTTGGCGGTACTCACCTCGAATGGAACTACCAGCACGTCAAGTCCGGGCGTGGATTTACGCAGCATCGTCGGGCTAAATCCAACGGCAGCGGCGGCGGCCCTGGTGATTCCGTCTTCGGTGCTAACTGCTTTTCAGAGCAAGAACAACTCTCGTCTGCTGGCTTCGACGCAGATTCACGCGTTCAATAACGAAGAGTCCACTGCTCGTATCGGCCAGCGCGTGCCGGTGCAGACAGCCCAGGCCTATCCGTTTGGCGTGCAGACGGGCACCACGAACAACACACAGACGGGATTCCCCTCGGGCGGTTTTCCGGTAATCAATTACGAGCCGACGGGTCTGACACTTAACTTTACGCCGCAGGTTTTTCCGAACCTCGACGTGCAGGTCAAGATGAAGATCGAATCGAAGGATGTCAGTGGCGCCAACACGCTGACACCGACATTTACTGAGCGCACTATTACCGGCACCGCGCGGGTGCAGAACAACCGCACCATGATGCTGGCGAGCGTGACTCAGGATGTGCAATCGACCGGGCGGCAGGGACTGCCCATTCTGAGCGGTCTTCCTATTCTCGGCAGGTTCTTTTCTTCACCGACCAAAGATAACCGGCAAGTCGACATCGTGATCGCAGTGACGCCGCGGGTATTGCGTGCGCCGGCGGTGACGCCGCGCGACGAAGAGATGAGACCGAGCGGAACGTTGACTTCGCCGACCACTGGATCGCTCGAAGCCATGATGCGTGAAACGGAACGTGAAGAGCAGTATGCCGCCGCGCGGAAAATTCCCAAGGATGTAACGCTGCAATTGCCCGATCAGGCGGTGACGTATGCGCCCCAGGCCCTCGCCGCCGAGCAGACGAGTGCGAATGGCAGCCAGACTTCCGCAGCGCAGGTAGTCCAAGCTTCGCAGATTAATAATGCAGCGCCGGCGCAAACACAGACCGCGGCATTAACTGCGCCGGCTAAGCAAGAGAAAGCGCCAACGGGGTCGACGGATTCGGCAGCGCCTCAGCCAAAAACTCTGGCTTTTGCGCCGTCAACTAGTCTGCCGTCGACGCCGAAGCTGGACGTAGCCGGAGCAGTCAAGAGCATCGTGTCGCCCACAACGGGCGTGTCCGGAACTGCTGCTGCCGCTAAGCAGGATGTAACCCTGAGTCCGGTCGTCGAAGATCTGGCGCCCAAGAGCGAGAAGACCGACACAAGCGCCGGGTCTAATGAACCAGCGGCAGGCCTGGTCGAACTGAGTCTCTCTCCCGATCAAGGTGTGATGCGCGTAAGCGAGAAGCGCCAACTGGCTTTAGCGGTAAGAACGGGAGCGTCTTTGGGGCTCGCCGTGGTGACCCTGCGTTTTGATCCGCACGTACTCAAGATCAACTCGGTTACCGCGGGGGGCATGTTTGCGAACGCGAAGACCGCGCCGTCTTTGACGCAGTCCATAGATCCGAGTGGCATGCTGCTGGTTTCGTTGGCGCCGGCCGCCGGCTCGCCGATTACCGGCGAAGGCGTCCTGCTCAACCTGGAAGTAGAAGCCATCGCCGGCGGTGATACCCTGCTGGCCTTTGACCTGGCAAACGTACACCTGGT
>JAWVEM010000009.1:0-18155 GCA_033856735.1 Blastocatellia bacterium | reverse complement strand
CCGTCGGGCGGTATCAGGATTCCGTTGGTGCCGACGACGGGCTCGACGATGATCGCGGCTATAGTCTGCGGGCCTTCGAGCTGCAGGACTTCTTCGGTCCGGCCCAGCACTTCCTCAGTCGTATCAGAACCTTTCTGAATTCCGTGATAGAAGTCAGGGATACGGATGACGCCTGGGATGCCCGGCTCGGCCGCCCAGCGACGCGGATCGCCGGTCAGCGTCAGGGCGCCGGCCGTTCCGCCGTGGTACGAGCGATATCGTGCGGCAATCTTGTGGCGGCCGGTGAACATGCGCGCGATGCGGATCGCGTTCTCGTTAGCCTCGGCGCCGCCATTGGTAAAGAAGAATGCGTCGATGTCTCCGGGTGTGATCTCGGCGAGCTTTACGCTCAGGCGCGCGCGCACTTCGGTGGCCATGAACGGATTCGCGTAAGGGAGCATCGCGGCCTGCTCCTGGATAGCGCGGACCACGCGCTCGTCGCCGTGCCCGATGTTCACGCACATCAACTGGCTGTTGAAGTCGATGAAGCGCTTCCCTTCCGGCGTCCAGAAGTAGATGCCCTTCGCGCGCGCAACTGGAATCGGATCCACAGCGGCCTGCGCGGACCATTCAAATAGCGTGTGGCGGCGGCAGAGATCGACGATCTCCTCGCCCGTCATAGTTTCAGTACTGTCAGTCATGGGCGCGATGCTAACTAAATTGAACCGATTTCACAATCCAAGAGTGACTTTGATTGAGTTCCGCGACGGCACATAGCCCCACTGCTCAAGGTCGGATATCACGCTCATTGGGCCGGCGGCATTGTGCTATAATTTCGCGCATGGAGCAGCAGGAACTGATCGAAACAATTAAGAAACTGCCTCAGAATCAAGTCGCTGAAGTGGTGGAATTCGTTGCTTCGCTGGCGCGACGTGAACACGGTCTCGATCGAGTAAGTCTCCATCAGTCACTCACCACTTACGTAATTCAACACGCAGGCACGGATGCTGACTTGGATACTGAACTGGAGGTCGCCGCCAGTGATCACTTGCTCACAGAAGACTCGGAACAATGAAGCGTGGCGAAGTTTACTGGGCCGATCTCATTCCCCGTTCAGGATCTGAGCAACGGGGCCGGCGTCCGGTTATTGTGATTTCGCACGACGCTTTTAATCAGACTCCACGGTGGCGATCGATCATCGTTGTCCCGCTTTCAACTTCCGTGGCGCAAGCCGGGCGTGGGCCTTCTGCCGTGCTGTTGCCACAGGGTAGCGCGGGTGTCGGCAAAGACAGCGTAGCGCTCTGTCACCAAGTTACTACATTAGATCGCTCTAAGCTCACGCACCGTATTGGCGAGTTGAATTCAACCGAACTCAGCCAGGTCGAAGACGGACTCAAGGCAGCGATGGACTTGCGTTAGCTGTGAGCCAGGAGAGGCGAGCTTTCCGTTGGCCGATTTGACCCAGTCCATTCCTTTGTCATATCGTTTTACTTCACCCGTATTGCGGGTGCCGCTTCTTGCCCATCCCCACTTGTTATCAATGGAACACGAAACTGCCCAGAACCATGCCGCGGACGGGCTGCAAACGATCCTGCTCGTCGAGGATTTTGACGACACGCGTTTGATGATGAGGATGTGGTTGACCAAGAACGGCTACCGCGTTGTGGAAGCCGAAACCGGCGAGGAAGCAATCAGCGTCGCCCAGCGCGAGCAACCAGATCTAATCATCATGGATGTGATGATGCCGGGCATGAACGGCCTTGACGCTACCCAGCGAATACGCGAGTATCAGGCCCTGAGCCGGACTCCGATCGTTGCCGTTTCCGCCTATGGCGCCAACGAGTATCGTTCGCTTGCCATCGACGCGGGCTGTAATGAATATGTCTCGACCCCATTCGATCCGGACGAACTGGCTGAACTGATCAAGGACCTGATTGCGAAAAGTGAATCTTTAGGTGTCAATGCTCCGCCCTCCGATCTGGAAAATTAACCGGGCCTTGTGGTTGGTCCTGATGGCCTTGTGCTCAGCGGCCGCCGCTTCCGCTCAGCAACCAACCTGCGCTTTAAGAATCGACCAATTGCCCGACTCCGGAGAACTGCGTGGCTTTCGCCTGGGCATGACCCTTGAGCAGGCAAAGGCACGCGTACCGCAACTGAAACTGGCCCGCCCGGATCAGTTTGGCGTGGCCAAAATCAGCATCAATCCCTATTTCGATCCCAGCTTCGACAAGACGACTTTTTCAGATGTGCGTACGATCTCTTTGGATTTTCTTGATGGCCGGCTAGTCAGTCTGTGGATTGGATACGAGAACAGTTTCAAGTGGCAGACTCTCGATGCCTTTGTCGCCGGCTTCAGCAAGTCGCTCACTCTGCCCGCCGAATGGCCATTAAAGCGAGGCGGCCGGCAATTGACCTGCGATGGGTTCTCAATGCTGGCTTCAGTGATTGCCGGCAGTCCCAGCATAAGGATCAGCGACGATGCCGCACAGGAGACGATAGCTACCCGTCGAGAAGAAGCGGCCGTCGCTGCCGAGGCCGTAGCCGCGGTCGTGATTGGCAATCAACAGACGAAGCTTTACTATCCCTCCGATTGTTCGGCCGTAATCAGCGTCGCCGAATCCAAGCGGATCAAATTCAAAGATAAGGATGAAGCCGAGAGGGCGGGGTTCAAACTCGCAAAGGATTGTCAGTGAGAGTCGCATAGACTTTAGTCTGTGATCCAAGTCATAAAATCAAAGATTGAAGTCTGTGCCACAAAGGAGACCACATGCTCAAAGAATTCAAGGAATTCATCGCCCGCGCAAATATCATTGACCTGGCGGTGGCCGTGATTATTGGTGTGGCTTTTGGCAGGATCGTCACGTCACTCGTTGAAGGCATCATCATGCCGCCAATCGGTCTGCTGCTGGGAAGAATAGACTTCGCGAGCTTGTTCTTTGTTCTCGATCACTCGAAGGGCGTGCCCGTTTCGCTTGTGGACGCGAAGGCCAAAGGCATTCCCGTCATTGCGTACGGCGCTTTCATCAACGACATCGTTAACTTTGTAATCGTGGCTCTGGTGATCTTCCTGCTGGTTAAGATGGTAAACAAATGGAGAAAAACGGATCCCGCAAAGAAAGACTGTCCGTACTGCCTGACTGCTATTCCGATTAGGGCCTCCCGCTGTGCCGCGTGCTGCGCAGAGTTGGCGGCGGCGTGAAATGATGAAATGTGCTTAGGTAGCGCAGACTGCCAGTCTGCGTTACTTGACTGAACTCACTGAAACAAAGCGGCCGCTTGACGGTCGTTTGGCAGGCTCCTTAGAATGAACTTGTAACCCCTAAGCATCGTACAAGAGTTACCAAAAGTTTAAGGAGCACTATCTAATGAGTACATCTTTTCAATCGTCACCAGACGGGCCGGAAAAAAAAGAGGAATTGATCATGCACGAAGGCGAAGTAGAACAGCCGGACGACCGTGCCCACGTGAGTTCGTCAATGCGGGATATGGCCTCGCGCATCCCCGAACAACTTTCGGCGATTGGCCGAGACATCAGCCGCACCATTGAACGAGCAATCTCGGCCAAGGACGACTATATGCTCGCCGTGAAAGTGTCCCAGGACGCGCAGCATAAGCTTGGCCAACTGGTCCAGGCCGGCGTGTTCGGTACCCGCGCTGAGGCCGCCGCTTTTCTGATCGATGAAGGTATCAAGACTCAGGGCGCGCTGTTTGAGCGGGTCGAGCAAAAGTTGGCCGAGATCGAACGCCTGCGCGCTGAGTTACGCGGCATGGTTGGCGAGAAAAAAGATTAAGGCTCGTATCTGAGCCTGATCGAGTGGCACCTTCTTCGGTCGGCGAGGTTGTTCTATCAAACCGGATCCCCGTGACTGAAAGTTTGTGCCACTTATTGTTCCTGAGGATCGCGGAGCAGCGTAGCGTCCTGCTTTGGGTTTTCGTTTTTCCCCTCGAACTGGAACGATCCACGAAATCACACCAAGCGGCACTAACACAATCGTTCGTGTGTTTTCGTGGATCGTTTACCAGTGAGCAGCAATCTGGAAATACGACATTGCCCAAATCAGGCGTCTTTGTGAATCAGGGGTATTACGCGGTAAACTCTTTCGTGAAGCTCTACAAATAATGTGTAAATCAATCGCGCGAGCGGTTTGGATCGAGTTGGTAAGTGCAGAAAACTTTTCAAGTTCCACACACCCCCATCGAACAATTTAGTCTTGGTAACGGCCTGCGCGTGGTTTTGAATGAAGACCACTCGGTGCCGGTTGTGTCGTTGGCTGTGTATTACGATGTCGGCTCGCGCAACGAGCGCGAAGGCCGCACCGGCTTTGCCCATCTTTTCGAGCACATGATGTTCCAGGGCTCGGAAAACGTTCCCAAGGCCGCGCACTTTCAATACATTTCAAACGCCGGCGGCACAATGAACGGCACCACCTCGAGCGAGCGCACCAACTATTTTGAGACTTTGCCTGCCAGCCAGTTACCACTGGCAATTTGGCTGGAGAGTGATCGCATGCGGTCCCTGAGTGTGACCCAGGAAAACCTGGACAACCAGCGGTCCGCGGTTCAGGAAGAGAAGCGACTCCGTTATGACAATCAGCCGTACGTGAACGGTTTTTTGCGTTTGTTCGAAATGTGCTTCAGCAACCATGCGAATGCCCATTCGACCATCGGATCGATGGAGGATCTGGACGCGGCGACCGTCGAGGACATCCGCGAGTTCTTTCGCGTCTATTACGCACCCAACAACGCAGTGCTTTCGGTCGCTGGGGATTTCGATATGGCAGCGACGCGATTAATGATCGAACAGTATTTCGCTACCATCCCCAGGCAACCGCAACCACCGCCCGTTGATGTGAGTGAGCCGACCGAAGTCTCGCAACATCGGGATACTTTTCTCGACAAGCTGGCGCCCGTGCCGGCATTTGCACTCGGTTGGAAAATTCCCGAGCGTCGGAGTCCCGACTTTTATTCGCTGTCTCTGGCAAGTCATTTATTATTCGAAGGCGAAAGCGCGCGCCTGTATCAGAAGCTGGTCAAGGGCGAAGAGTCGGTCGTGCAAATACAGGGTGGAATTGATGAGCGTCGCGGGCCCTCGGGCTTATTTATCGTCGTCATCCCCAAACCAGATAGCGAGGGTGGACAGATTCGCGAAGCTATCCTGACGGAAATCAGGGAACTGGCCACCAACGGACCCAGCTACGAAGAGATGGAGAAGCTGCGCAACAACCTTTTTAACAGCGCGGTGCGCAGCCGTCAGTCGTCATTGTTTCGCGCTCAGCAACTCGCCGAATTCACCCTGTACGATAACGAACCAGAACTTTTCAACTCAGACCTCGGCAACTATCTAAAAATTACTGCCGACGAGATTCGCGATTCGGTCTTGAAATATCTCGATACCGACAATCGCGTGCTGCTGGAAATTCAGCCGGCGCCGCAGGAAGTCCCCGCGGCCGCGCCCATGGAACCCGGCGAGCCCACACAACCGACTGCCCCCGCGCCCCAAGTACCCGCAGCCCCCGACAACTCCGCGACGAGCGCGCCGGTCCTGGCGCCGCCGCCCGCCGAAACTGCAAGCGAACCGACTAACTGATTTCGTAACTTAAAACTAAAAAATAGATCGGGCCTTACATGACTGAGACCGAAGCCTTTCGCAGCCAAATGCCGCCGCCGCTGGCGCCCCGGCCACTGAATCTTCCTGAGCATGTCGAAATTACGCTTGCGAATGGATTGGGTTTGGTCGTCGTCGAAGACAAACGTCTGCCGCTAATCAGCTTTCGGTTGGCCTTTAGCTCAGGCGACGCGAACGATCCCGAGGAGCTCCCGGGTTTGAGCGACATGATGTCGAGCCTGATGACTGAGGGCACGGCCAGGCGCAACAGCCGGCAAATTGCCGAAGAGGTCGAACGTTTTGGCGCAACCATCGCAGTTGGATCCAGCTCTGATTTCACTACGGTGGCGGCTTCATCGCTCTCAGTTTATGCGGATGAGATTCTGGATTTAATGGCCGACGTGACTTTGCATCCGTCGTTTCCACAGAATGAAGTTGATCTCGCCCGTGAGAACACCAAACAACTGCTGATTCAGCAACGCGCGCAACCGACGTTTCTCGCTTCCGAGCGCCTGTCACAAGTCGTGTTTGGGAAGCATCCTTATTCTCGGCTTTCGCCCACGCCGGAAATGCTGGACTTAATGACGCGGGACGGCCTGGTGAAATTTCGGGAAACTACTTACATTCCGAACAACGCAGTCTTCATGGTCGTTGGCGATGTCGATCGCGAAGCGATTATCGCGCGCATTGAGGAACTGTTCGGCGATTGGAAACCCGGCGCCTTGCCTAATCTCAATCTGCCCGCACTGCCAAAGCGAAACGCACGATCAGTTTACGTGGTCGATCGTCCCGGCTCGGCGCAGTCAAATATCGTCATAGCAAATGAAGGTATCACTCGCACCAGTCCGGATTATTTTCCGATGCTCTTGATGCACACCATCCTGGGCGCGAATGCTTCGTCGCGGCTGTTCATGAATCTGCGTGAGGAGAAGGGCTACACGTATGGTGCGTACTCAAATCTGGATGCGCGGCGCCTGGCCGGGACCTTCCGCGCCAGCGCCGAAGTGCGAACTCCGGTAACCGGCGCTTCCCTGCACGAGTTCTTTTATGAGTTAGGTCGAATTCGCGACGAGGCCGTGACGGCAGAGGAGCTGAAGAACGCTAAGTCTTACCTGGCGGGGGTCTTCCCGATTCGCATTGAAACGCAGGACGGATTGATCGATCAACTGGTCAGCATCAGGATGTACGATCTGCCGCCCGATTACCTCGAGACCTACCGCGAGCAGGTCAATGCGGTTACCGCCGCCGATATTCAGCGCGTGGCGCAAAGCTATGTCACTCCCGATTCCGCCGCGATAGTCATCGTGGGCGACGCGGCCGCGATCGGCGAACAGGTCAAGCCTTATGCAGACACTATCGAACTTTACGATACGGATGGGAAACCGAAGGCAGTAAGCAGTAAGCAGTAAGCAGTAAGCCGCACTTTACTCCGTACTACTACTGCCTGTTTTGTTTATGCCGCGCCCTGCAAGCGTTCCACATCCAACACTCCCGAGACGTTCTTGATCGAGCTCATCACTTTGTCCAGATGCTTCACGTCGAACACTTCGACGGTAACTTCGATCCGTCCCTTTTGATCGGGACCAATTGAAGCTCGCGCATCCCTAATCCCGGTCTTCATGTCGGAGATCGCTCCGGTAATGCCGGCGATCATTCCGGTACGATTCTCAGTCACTGCCAAAAGCTTCACAGCGTACGCTGTCTTCTCAGGTTTGGCAGCCCATTCAACGGTCACAATCCGTTCGGGATTAATCATCAACTGCTTTACGTTTTTGCAGCGCGCGGTGTGCACGGCGACTCCCTTGCCGCGCGTGATGTAGCCGATAATCTGTTCGCCGTGCAGGGGATTGCAGCAGCGCGCGCGATTCACCATCAGGTCTTCGACGCCCCGGACTACAATCGCGTCGTCACCGGTAATCAGGCGCTTCACCGCGCGCACGCCGGTGCGTAGGCGGGACACTTTCTGATTGTCCAGGGCTTCAAACTTTTCCGGACCCAGGTACTTCGCGATTATATTCCGCGGCACAATCTTGCCGTAGCCCATCGCGGCGAGCAGATCGTCGGTACGGCCATAGCCATATTCGCTCGCGATCCGTTTTAGATCGCCGTTGCCGTCACCCAGAATCTTCTTGACCGAAAGCTGAAAGCGTCCGGCTTCCTTCTCGAACAGTTTGCGTCCAATTTCGATCGACTCAGTTCGTTGCTGGTCGGCCACCCAGTGGCGTACGCGGTTGCGCGCGCGCGAGGTCGCGACGAAATTAAGCCAGTCGCGCGACGGGTGGGCATTAGTGCTGCGAATGATCTCGACCACGTCGCCGTTTTGAATCAACGTTCGCAGCGGCACCATGCGACCGTTCACACGCGCGCCGGTGCAGGTGTTGCCGACTTCCGAATGGATCATGTATGCGAAATCGACGGTCGTCGCGCCCCGCGGAAGTTGAATTACTTTCCCCATCGGAGTGAAGGCGTAGACGTCCTTGGGATACAGATCGAGCTTTAGGGCATCGATGAATTCGCGCGAGTCTTTCACATCCTGGGTCCACTCGACCAGCGAGCGCAGGACCTTCAGCGCCTCATCATCGTCACGCGCGCCGCGTTTCCCTTCTTTGTATTTCCAGTGCGCAGCCACACCTTCCTCGGCGGTCAGGTGCATCTGCTCGGTGCGGATTTGCACTTCGAAAGGCTGGCCTTTCGATCCAATCACGGACGTATGTAATGACTGATAGAGATTATCGCGGGGGGTTGCAATCCAGTCTTTGAAGCGGCCGGGCACGGGCTTCCACGTAGTGTGAATCACGCCCAGAGCCGCATAACAGTCGCGAATTTCGTTGGCAGTAATCACCCTGGCAGCAACCAGATCGTAAACCTGATCCATTTCAATTTCCTGCCGGCCGAGCTTCTTCCAGATTGAGTACAGACGTTTGACGCGACCTTCGATGCGCACGAACGGCACGCCCGCCTCCTCCATCTGGTGCTCGATCGTGGCCGTAACGTCATTGAGAAAGGCTTCGTTGGCCGCCCGGCGCTTTTCCATCTGCGCGGTGAGCTCGCGGTAATCTTCCGGATGAAGATTCTTAAAAGCCAGATCCTCCAACTCGCCACGCAGTTTGCCCATGCCCAGCCGGTGAGCGATCGGCGCGTAGATATCCATCGTTTCCTGCGCGATGCGTTGGCGCTTCTCCGGGCTGAGGTACTCCAGCGTCCGCATGTTGTGCAGACGATCGGCGAGTTTCACCAGGACGACGCGGACGTCGTCAACCATCGCCAGTAGCATCTTGCGCACATTCTCAGCCTGCTGCTCTTCGCGCGAGACACTACTGATGTGCGCAATCTTGGTCAGGCCTTCAACCAGGTGCGCCACCTCGTCGCCGAAGTACTCGCGAATTGTAGCCGTATCGGCGAGCGTGTCTTCCACCACGTCATGAAGCAGGCCGGTAGAAACCGAGACGGCGTCCAAACGCATGTCGGCCAGGATATTCGCGACTTCCAAAGGATGTACCAGGTAGGATTCGCCAGAGGCGCGTTTTTGCCCCTTGTGCTCGCGCGCAGAGAAGAGGTATGCGCGCCGCAGCAGATTGAGGTCAGCCTGCGGATGATTACGCCTGACCTTTTCGCAAATTTCTTCGATTCGGACCATAGTAGTTCGGGCTTTGTTCTTTGTGCTTAGTGCTTGGGTTGGATCCAGTCAGACTGGGGTGCTTCGGCGGAGAGTGCAAAGCACGAAGTACAAAGAACCAAGTTCAGAGTACAGTATAACAAAATAGGTGACGCTCGACCCGAAAGCCTGCGTCACCTATTCGAGGTTCAGATTGGTTTGGCGCCGGGCACCAAATCGTGGTTAGGGAGTTGGCGTAGCAGCGGACTGGTCGGCTGCTTCCTCTCTCTTGCGACGTTCTTCAGACAGGGCCGCAGCCCGCTTGGCCGCCACGTCGGCTTGCTTCTGATACTGGGCTTTCTGGTCAGCCTTGCCGTCCATCTCGGCGAGTTTGGCGGCCTCGAGCAGGAGATTAGTCTTGTAAGACCAGGCCGACTCGTTATTGGGGTCGAACTTTATAGCAGTCTCGGCTTCCTCAAGTCCGCGCACTACGCACTTCTGTGCGTTGTCAAAGTCCTTCTGGTCCTTCGGCTTCTTGTAAACTACGCTTGGCTTACCGCTTTCGTTCGTAGTGACTTTCACGTCGGGCAGTTCGGTAATCCTGAAAGAGCAGTCCCAATCTTTGCCGGCAAGAATAGCGTACGCTTCCGCGCGCTTTTCGTTCGACATCGATGAATCCGTGGCCCGCTTCAAGATCCATTCACGTAGTTTCGTGTCGTCCTTGATGGCGGAATAAAGCACCGAAATAGCCTTATAAGCCTCGTCATTGTTTGGGTCTTTTTCCAGAATGTGCCGATAGGCCTCGATTGCATCCCGAGCTTTCTGAATGTTTTCCGGAGTATCCACGCCGGGCTTGTACTGCTGATGAATGACCCGGGCGATGAAGACGGCAGCGGTCTTGTTATTGGGATCAAGATACAGCGCGCGCTTGGCGTGCTGTTCAGCTTCTTCGAAGTGTCCTTCTCTGTAGGCGCGCGCCGTTTCGTTCAGCTCGTTCTTGGATCTTATCTTATTGACGAGCGTACAGCCGGCGCCGGCGGCAACAAACAAAGCCAGGATCGCCGTCGCGCCAACCCTGGACCAAGAGAGTCTCATTCTATTAGCTCCGTTTGAAATGAAAGATGCCGCCCAGACTTTCCGGTAAGCGGGAAAGCCTTCCTGGCGGAAGAAATACCGGCAATATCGTCAAAACTTTTACTACGGCAGATCGTCGACCTGCAAGCCGACCGGATTGGCGCCGGCTCCTTTGATAGCGTCGATCACCTTTACCACATCACCGTAGTGCAGGGCACGGGGCGCCTTTACGAACACGGTTTTTTCAATCTTTTGATCTTCAGGCACCGTCGCCGTTTCCATGCCGACCTTGTAGGCGTGCTGTTCCTTCCGCAGTTGGAAAGTCTGCTGCAGTTTAGCGGCGAGCGCGCTCGTGTCATTAACCGAACCCATTACATCCTGGTTTAGTTTAATTTGCAGATCCGGTGTAATGGAAACAACCAGCGTGAGCGGATTCGGCTTGAGATTCTGAATATTTTCGTTGGGGTCTCGTTGTGTTGGAATGTCCGCCTTGAAGCGACTGGGCTTCAACGGCGTGACCACCATAAAAATGATAATCACGACCAGAAGCACGTCGATCAGCGGCGTAACGTTGATGTAGGGGACGGCACGCTTCGTACCCCCGGTAGCCATTGCCATAAACTCATCCTCTGTGCGGACCGGCGAGCAACCAGGACTTGCGATCGCCGCTCCGAGATTCGTTCAAGATTAGGTTGCCGGAGCTGTCGCAGCCGCGCCGGCTTTCTTCTTCCTATCGGCAACCAGTCCTATCTTATCGACACCCTTTTCGCGAACGGCGTTGATGACTTTCACGACTTCGCCGTAGCTGACCTCGACGCCGCTCTTGATGTAAACGATCTTGTCCTCTTCCTTCTTGTTTGCGAGAGCCTTCTCGACCGCCGCCTTGAGGTCGTCGAGATTGACCTTCTTTTTCCCGAGGTAATAATCGCCGTCCTTCGGCACCGAGATAATCACCGAAGATTCCTTGTTGATAGCCTGATCTTCGTCGGGGTTCCTCAAGTCGCGCGGGATGGCCACGGTGATGCCCTGCTGCAGGAACGGCGTAACCACCATGAAGATGATTAGCAGCACCAGCATTACGTCGACCATCGGGGTGACGTTAATCTCCGACTGAAATCCGCCGCCGCCGCCAGCAGACATTCCCATAAATCATTCTCCTTTCGCCAATAACTGCACGGATATGGCGTCGGCCGCGGATCGCTCCGCGCCTCGATCTAACCCGTCAGACGCGCGCTATGGATTCAGTTGCTTGGTGCGGTTCTTAATGAAATAGTCGACCAGCTCGGAAGCCGAATTATCCATCTCCACGATGAAACCATCAACCTTGCCGGTAAAGTAGTTAAAGAGCCACACTGCCGGAACCGCGACTACCAGACCCAGCGCCGTTGTAAACAGCGCTTCCGAAATACCGCCGGCCACGGCCGCGATACCTGCCGTCTCGGCGTTCTTCATTCCTCGGAAAGCGTTGATGATGCCAAACACCGTTCCGAACAAGCCTACGAAAGGCGCCGTCGAACCGATGGTGGCCAGTCCCGAAAGACCACGGCGAAACTCAGCAGTCTTAATCGCGATAGCTCGCTGCAGTGCGCGTTTGGATGCCTCGATCTCGTCGCCCGAAATCTCATTTGATTGCTCGTGCGCGCGAAACTCCTGCAGCCCGCTATTAACAACCATGGCGAGGTGCGACTTGCGATGCTTGTCGCTGATGTTGATGGCCTCTTCAATGCGGTTGTTCTTTAGCGCCTGGGCGACCCGCGGGGCAAATTCGCGAGACTGCTTCTTGGCCGCCGTGTAAGTCAGGTAACGTTCGACCATAATGGCGATCGAATACACGGACATGATCAAAAGAATGATCACCACCGTAATCGCCACGGCGCCCATGTTCTTCACCATCTCGGTGAGCGTAAATTCGTTGCCACCGGCAGCAGGACTGGCCGCCGGGCTGGCTGCTTGCCAGAGAACGAGAAGCAAGCCAAACGCTTTCGTTCCGAGGATGCTTGTCAAAATAGTCACGGTAACTCCTCCAAAAGGTTTTTAATTACATTGATTCCCGACCGGCAGTTAAGACCGAGCGCTGGCAGCTCTCGGTTTTTTCTGGAGCGAACCAGCGCGCCGGATTCTTTATTGCGCTACAAAGTTATAGATGATTACACCATTGACCTTAACCGGCTGACCGGAAAGCTTGGTCGGCGTAAACTTCGATGACCGCGCTGCATTGGTCGCAGCCGCCTGGAGCAACGGATGGCCGGACGTCGCATGCGCCGCGACCACATTGCCGTTCTCGTCGATTAACACCTGCACGACCACCTGGCCTGAAGCATGCGCGCTCCGAGCGATCGGAGGATAAGGCGGTTGCACCAGGTGCACGGCCTTGCCGTTGAGTACACCGCCGGATATCGGCGCGTGCGGCGTTGGCTTCGGTGGCGGCGGTGGCGGCTCATCCTTTATCTCCACCTTTGCGGGGCCGCTGGAAATGATTTGGCCCGTACCGGTGCCCGGAGCGACCGGCGCGGCGGCGTTCGAATTGCCGGTGCCCACCATCGTCACCACGCCCCGCCGAACGGGCGGGACATCGCTGGCTTTTGACTCGATGGTTTTTGGTACTAAGTCCGTTCGCGTAACATCCGCAATCAGCTCACGCCGCACGTCAACGTTTTGGTTGATGTTCACCTTCTCAGGCTTTGGCGCTTCCTGTTTTTGTTGTTGCTGCTGCTGCGGGACCGGAACCGGCGCAATCAATGCCGTCAGCTCGAGCGTTTGCTGGTCAATATTTGCTGTGGCCCACCAGATGCCGGCGACGAAGGCCGCGAGAAGCAGCACGGCATAGATGGCAAGCGTCACTAAAATGAACGAGCCTTTGCGCGCTACATCTTTGCTGTGCGAGCCAGACTCAACCAGATTTTCGAACATCTTCTGTCCTCCCAAATCGGTGCCAAATGGGTAAGGGATTACAACAATTATTGAAAATTGCGGCCGTCAAACCCATCGCTCGAAATTCCGCTGATGACAACAAGAAGAGGAATGCAGTGGAGGCCCGGCGCACTCATCGCGCCGACACGTTGAGCCCAGCCACTATGCGAGACACAAAGAAACTGGCCATCTCAACGTACAAACAACCGTGCATCCTACCCTCTGAATTCAGGGCACGATAACGAGCGTATTTAATTGGCCAGCAACGTTTGCAGTCTATGCCGCAATTGCTCGCAAAGTCAAGAACAAATCAGGACGCAAAACAGCCTTTTCGAAACTCTTAACCTCGCCCGTTGCCGGAAAACAAACACGGCATATTAGAACCCGAGGAGGCCCCGCAGGTTCCCACTTACGCTGCTTGCGATGGCTTTCCGACCCCGTCGCGCGTGCGCTCTGAGCGCGAGGCTCCGCGACTTGATTTAAGATTGGAGTCGCGGGCATTTGTCGCCGGCGCCTTGTTTGCCGCCGCAATTCTCTTTTCCCACCAGACCATGATCGGGCCGGCAACCGCAATCGTATCGTAGGTGCCAAAAATTATGCCCATCAGCAAGGCCAGTGAAAAAGGTCTGAGCGTTTCGCCGCCCAGGAGCACCATCGCGACTACCGAAAGAAACACGAGACCGGAAGTAATCACCGTGCGCGAGAGCGTCTGGTTGATCGACAGGTTCGTGACATCATAAAGATTCATCCGTCGATAAAGCTTACGATTTTCGCGAATCCGATCAAAGATTACGATCGAGTCGTTTACATCGAAACCGACCAGCGTCAAGAGCGCCGCAATCACTGTTAGGTTGATCTCGATTTGAAAGATGGAAAACAATCCGAGCGTCACCAGCACCGTATGGAAGACCGCAATGACTGCGGCCGCGCCATAAGTCCATTCGAATCGAAAAGCGATGAAGAGCAGCATCCCGATAAGGGCGGCAATCGTGACGGCTATCGCCTGATTCCGCAATTGCTTGCTCGCCACCTGTCCAACGGCTTCGGTGCCCTCGATCCTGTAAGCTGCTTTGGGATCGTCTTCCAGCGTCTTTACGTTAGTATCCGCTTCCGCCCCAAAGGTGTTGAGAGCTTGCTTGATCTTTGCGCGCGCCGCGTCTACGCCGGCCTGAGTTTCACCACTGGGTGATTCCTCAAATCCCTGGTGCGCTACTTTGACGAGAAACTCGCCCTTCTTGTCCAGCACCGGTTGAATAACCGCATCTTTGATACCCGCGTGATCGATTGCGCCGCGCAGCGTGTCGGCAGGAGGTGGTTGCTTGAACCGCACGATTATGACCGTGCCGCCTTTGAAGTCGACGCCCAGGTTGAAGGCTTCGGTTCCATTGGGATGGAACTTGTGCCGGTAAAACGCGGTACCCATGCCGGCCAGCATTAGGACAATCGAGATGCCGATAAAGAACCGACGCTTGCCCAGCCAATCAATGTTAATGTCGTGAAATATTTGAAACATGCTTCGTTAAGTTGAGCCGCGCCCAGCCTTCGCGGCCCACGGTAATTTTTCCCTGAGTTTCAAGCCCTCAAATGCTAAGTGACTCGACCCGCTTTCCTTTGCGGCTGAGCAGCCAGATGAAAATCGTCCGCGAAACATAAACCGCTGAGAACAAGTTAACCAGCAATCCGAGCACCAGCGTTACAGCAAAGCCGCGAATGGGCCCGACGCCGAACGCGTAAAGAAATAGGGACGACACAATCGTCGTCACGTGGGTATCGATAATCGTCACAAAGGCGTGCCCGAAACCCTGCTCCACCGCCGATGGTATTGTCTTGCCGGAACGTATTTCTTCCCGGATACGCTCAAAGATCAGCACATTCGAGTCGACGGCCATGCCGATCGTCAAAATTATGCCGGCGATGCCGGGCAGGGTCAGGGTCGCGCCAAACATGATCAGTCCCGCCAGCATCAGGATCATGTTAAGCAGCAAAGCTATGACTGCGTTGATTCCCGATCCCCGGTAGTAAATCAGCATGAATAGTACGACCAGCGTCAGGCCGAGCAACGAGGCGCGCACACCCGAACGGATCGAGTCAGCACCGAGGCTGGGTCCCACGGTTCGCTCTTCCTGATATTCAAGCGGCGCGGGGAGTGCTCCAGACCGAAGAGTCAACGCCAAATCGTCGGCGGACTGTTTCGAAAACCTTCCGGTGATCTGTCCTTGATCGAAGATCTGGCCTTTGATGAACGCAATCGACTTAACTTCGTTGTCGAGCATCACACCCATGTACTCGTTAATATTCGCGCCGGTCCAGTCGCCAAACTTCTTTGACCCGGTATCTTTCAGGGAAAAATCGATCTCATACTCGTCAGCGCCCGCCCTTGATTGGTTCGCGGTCGCGCTCCGCAACTGCGCCCCATCGATTATCGCAGGGGACTCAACCACCACCCACTTCTTTACTGCCTTCGCATCCTGTCCAGCGGCCAACTCAGGACGTTCAGAGTAAGGCAGCACGCGGCGATTCGCCTGAATCTTGCCGCCGCTGTTAAGGGAAGCAATCGCCTCCGCTTCGGACGCGTAAGTCAGCACGGATCCCTGCGTCGCGGGGGGACTCACCACGTGAACCAACTCCAGATGGGATTGCCCTACCAGCAACTGCTTGACGCGTTCAGGATCCTGAATACCCGGCATCTGCAAAAGGATTTCGTGGGAGTTCTGGCCGCCATGTCTTTGCAGGGTTGGCTCGGCCACACCGACGGCGTTGATGCGGCTCTCGATAATTCTCAAAGCTTGCTCGGTGGCTGATTCCCCGAGAGTCCTCTGGGCTGAGCTGCTCAACGTCCAGGTAAGAGTATTGCCGGACGGCGAGAACGACCAACCCGAAGTGTCCCGGAGATCGACTTTCTTTTCCACCACATCGCGAATCTCTTTAGCCTTCGACGGATCACCGACCTGCAGAACGACGCGATAGTTTCCCCCGCTCGTTTCCGCGCGAGCTTCCTTCACGTCAAAGCCGGCTTCCTTCGCAGAATTCTGCGCCGCGGTCGCGCTATCTTCGGTCAGTCGCTTCAGGTATTCCTCGACCTTCACCCGCATGACCAGGTGCGATCCGCCCTTGAGGTCCAACCCGAGATGAATATTTTGCGCGAGATTTTCTTTGACGCCGGCAGGCGTAAAGTCGTGGGCATGCGGGCGGCGCCCGTGAGGTCCAATGACTACATAAAGACCGACGAGGGTAACGATCCCGATAATAATCGATCGCTGAAGTAAGTTCCTTTTCTTCATGAACGCCTGTGGCACAGGCTCGGGGCCTGTGGTCTTTCAACTCCTGGTATCGTCACAGACCGGTAGTCTGCGTCCTATTTCTTCTCTTCTTCGGTATCAACGCCGGCCACGGCAGATCGAGCAATCTCCAGGATCGTTTTGTCGGCGCTCCTAATGAAAAAACTCGTGTCACGCACGGCAGTAATCGTGCCAATGACTCCACCGGTGGTAATCACTTTGTCGCCTGCTTTCAGCTCAGCAATTGTCGCCTGTAACTGTCGCTGTTTCTTCTGTTGGGGCCTGATCAGCAACATATAAAACACCCCGAAGATCAACAACATCGGGACAAGCGCGCCGCCCAGCCCGCCGATGCCACCCTGAAAAAAAAGTAAGGACATAAATGATTAGTTTTGTAAGTTGTGCCGCGATAACAGGCGAGTGGCGGGCTCAATCGAGGCTCGCACTCATCCCAAACCGGAGCTTAGTTGCTCAGTGTACTCTCGCCGAAATTTCGCGAATTGGCCAGAACGGATAGCTTGCCTGACGCGTCGCATGGTGTCAAGGAAGAACGCCAGATTGTGGTGCGTCAAAAGGATGCCCCCGAGCATTTCTCCGGATTGATAGAGGTGCCTGAGAAAGGAGCGGGTGTGGCGCCGGCAAACCGAACAATTGCAGGCCTCGTCCAGGGGCATCTGGTCATCGGAATAGCGGGCATTCTTGATATTCAACCGCCCCCGCGACGTGAAAGCCTGTCCGTTGCGGCCGTTCCTGGTCGGCAGCACACAGTCAAACATGTCTATCCCGCGGGCCACCCCATCGATCAAATCCTCGGGCGTGCCGACACCCATTAGATAACGTGCTTTGTCTGCAGGCATGCGCGGCGCTATCTCTTCGATCACTCCCAGCATTACCGGCTTCTCTTCACCGACACTCAATCCGCCAATAGCGTACCCGTCAAAGCCTATTTCAATTGTCCGTTCCAGGCTTTCCCGCCTGAGATCGAGATGCGACGCGCCCTGCACAATTCCAAACAGCGCCTGCCTACCCGGGAGCGCAGGCATCCCTGCCTGCGGTGCCCCGGCATCCTTGCCGGTTACTATCTGCTCAAAGGCATCGCGCGAACGTTTCGCCCATCGCAGTGTCAACTCCATGCTGCGCCGCGCTTCATCCAGGGTCGCCTCTCCCGGCGCACACTCATCGAAGGCCATCGCTATTTCAGCGCCCAGCGCAGCCTGGACTTCCATCGAGATCTCCGGCGAGAGAAAACATTGGGCGCCATCGATGTGCGAACGAAACTCAGTCCCCTCTTCGCTGATCTTGCGCAGCGCGCCCAAACTCCAAACCTGGAAGCCGCCGGAATCTGTCAGCATGGCGCGCTCCCAGCCGATGAATTTATGCAGCCCACCACCCGCTCTAATCGTCTCGATTCCCGGACGCAGCCACAGATGATAGGTATTCCCCAAAATGATCCGCGCGTCGAGTTCCGGCGATTCGAGCTCTTCAAAACGAATCCCCTTCACCGTGCCGGCGGTACCGACGGGCATGAACACCGGTGTCTCGATCGCGCCGCGCCGGGTAGTGAGCAAACCGGCGCGCGCTTCGCCTTCACGAGATTGAATTTCGAAATGAATGGAAGGCTCAGTCATCAATCAGAAGGTTAGAAATACAGTAACGCGAAAGAGACCATCCACTAGATCACACGAAATAGCACGAAACCGAGGGTTTTGGTTCG
>JAWVEM010000008.1:0-3227 GCA_033856735.1 Blastocatellia bacterium | reverse complement strand
ATGGGCCACGTTTCGGCTAGTCCGAGACTTGCCGCGCATCAGAGTGGCAGAGCCATTGCAGCGGCGGCATCGAAGTTCGACAGAAGCCCGCGCGGAGTCAAGTATGTCCCTGCCGTTTCAACGGTTTTTCTTGAGAAGCCGTTAAAACGGCTAACGGCATGTCAGGGCGTGGCGTCCCTTTGTCACCTCGCTGAAGCGAGGTGCTAATGAGAGGATGGTTTGGCACCGCAACACGACGTAATGACACCCCTTTCCAAAGAATCTGATTGACGAGGCTTGTGTCAGTGCTTACAATTCCAACTGCCCCGTCGTAACGTCTCGCCGCGTTTCGTCCCTACCGTACCCGAAATTGAATCCTGAAGAAATCGAAAGGTCAACATGAAAAAAGCCTTGCGCTTGAGTGCTTCCGCTACCAATCGTATAAACAAACGCCCTCGAGCTAACGCCGTCCGGGCACGGTTTCGTTCCCGACTCTACTTTCCCGTTATCCTGGCTTTGGCTTCCGTGGCGTTGATTGCAGGGCCGGGGTTTTATTCTTTACCCGCCGGGGCCCAATCCGGCCAGGCTCGCTACCAGCAGGACATCGAACAGGTTTTTACGAGGCATGAAGACGTCACACTCGATCCCCACGCTGCGGCTGACCGGGTAAGGGAATCGGGCCGGCTGTCTTTGGTAACAGCCACGCACGACTTTGAAATCCAACTGAGACCCAACGATTTGCGCGCGGCAAATTATCGCGCTCAGGAAGTCAGCGCGGACGGCGTGACGCGTGACGTGGCCATGCCGGATGTGACTACGTACCGGGGAAGTGTTGAAGGCGCCACGGGGACCGATGCGCGCTTCACCATCGACGGTGAACGCGTCGAAGGAATGATCATCACTCCGCAGGATTCGTACTTCGTCGAAGCCGCCGGCAAGTATTCGGCGGCCGCCGGAGCCAATGATTATCTGGTCTACAAAGCTTCCGATGTGCGGCCGGACATAACCCGTTCATGCGGGACTCTGGATGAAGAAATCAGCCGCAGCGCCAAAGACATTGCGCCCCGGGTAGCAGCGGCCGCGGTGGCGCCGGAGGTTTTTTCGCCAATGAAAGTCGTCGAAATCGCGACTGAAGCTGACCTTGAATACACGAACGCTCTGGGAGGCTCAGCGAATGCGAACAACGATATCCTCGGCATCATGAACGGGGTCCAGGCTATCTATCAGCGCGATGTCGGTCTCACTTTCAGCGTTACATTTCAACATACGTGGACTACGGCTGATCCTTTCGGCGCCAATGGCACGGGAGCGTCCGCCGTACTGAATGCGTTTACGAGTTATTGGAATACTAACTTCACGACTACGCCACGAGACGTTGCTCATCTTTGGACCGGCAAAAATCTTGGCGGCCCCAACGGCGTCGCCTGGATCGGAGTTGTTTGTCGCGACGCGGCTAGTGCGTACGGAATTTCAGATCTGGAAACTATCGCGCCGTTTCGCATTACTATTCCCGCGCACGAAATCGGGCATAACTTTAACGCCAGCCACTGCGATGGCCAGGCGGGTTGTGACAATTCGATCATGGTCGCGACCCAGAATCAGTCTAATACTTCAACCTTCTGCCAGTTTTCGATTAACGAGATCACTAACTTCGTTACGGCCAACTTGAGTTGCCTCAGCAACGCTCCGGCCGGCAACCCTATCGATACGCCGGACTTTTTTGTGAAGCAGCAGTATCTCGATTTCTTGAATCGGACCGCGGACGCCAGTGGCCTGGCCTTTTGGACCAACGAGATTACTTCGTGCGGCGCCAACCAGTCGTGCATTGACGCCAAGCGTGTAAACGTCTCAGCCGCGTTCTTCCTTTCAATCGAATTTCAGCAGACGGGTTATCTGGTTGAACGCATCTACAAGACAGCCTATGCCGATGCGGATGGCAACACGACATTCGCCCACGCTCCTTCTCTCAAAGTCCCGATCGTTCGCTTCGGTGAGTTTGTGCCGGACACGCAACAGATTGGCGCGGGGGTGGTGGTCGGACAAAACGGTTGGGAAGCAGTGCTGGAGAGGAACAAGCAGGCTTACTGCGATCAGTTTGTTACGTTGAAGCGTTTTACTGATAAGTATCCGACCACTACTCCGCCCGCGACGTTCGTGACCACCCTGAATAACAACGCCGGCAATCCGCTGTCGACAAGTGAGTTGGCGACACTCATCGCTGAGCATACTCTTTTCCCGGCGCCCGGCGGGAAGAGCCGTTCCCAGGTCCTTCGCCAAATTGCCGAACATCAAAACCTCGTCAACTCTGAATTCAACAAAGCGTTTGTGTTGATGCAGTTCTTTGGCTACCTGCGGAGAAATCCTGACAACGCGCCGGACACCGATTACACCGGCTACGATTTCTGGCTGACGAAGCTGAACAGCTTCACCCAACCCGGCGACGACGTGCTGGTGCGAGTACAGAAAGCCGACATGGTAAAGGCGTTTATCGTCGCCGCTGAATATCGGAGGCGCTTCGGCACGCCATAGGAGTTGTCTTCACGACTGCAAACAAAAGCGGCCACCGAGAGGTGGCCGCCTTTCTTTACGATACTTAATCGGTGCTTAGTTCGCAGCCAGGATGGCGCCGGGATAGCTCGCTCCCAGCTTTGCCGAATCACCCTCGGCTAGAGTGTTCACCAGCTCCTGATGAAAATAGTCGTGACGCGCGGCCACCGGCGGCGCGACTCGCTTGTCGTACATCTGCCGCGAGCGGTCAATGTCTTCTCGCAAGCGATCGTAAATGTCGCTGCGGCTGCGGCCTTCTTTAACTTTAGGTTCGTTGTAGAGTTTGATTTCCGAAACCAGCAAACGCGCGAAGCGGCGTGCATCGTTGTGCAAGCGACGCTCGTCTTCACCCACTTCGATCGGCAGATCCGGTTCGCTGACGCCATAGCGTCGCGCGCCTCCCAATGGAGCTGCGTATTGTGAAGCAAAGCTGGGGGCGGTGGGCGCGGGCGGCGCTTCAATAGCCGGAGGAGCGGGCTGAGGAACGGCGTCCGGAATCTGTGCGTTGGCGGTTGGTTCGTCGGAAGATGCGAATTGGGGCGCCGGATCAGCCTGAACTGCTGGGGCACTTTCAGGTTGCTCTGCTATGAAAGCATTTGCCGCGGTTGGCTCAGTTATCGCTTCCGGAACAACCTCAGCCTCGGCGGCAGCCGAGATTTCCTCAACCGAAGGCTCGGCAATTTCTTCTGGAACAACTTCAG
>JAWVEM010000007.1:0-5264 GCA_033856735.1 Blastocatellia bacterium | reverse complement strand
AACCACATTCTCCGGCAGTTCGCGATTCAAATCGTCATATGACAGAAATTTCTTGTCGCCACCCAATTGCAGCAACCGATCCATCACGTCGTCTCTATCTTTTTCTTCTCTAATGGCCACGTTTATTTGTTCCTGTTAACCATTCAAATTGTTTCATGTGATTTGGCGGATCGTCTGCTGCAGAATAAAGAAACCGATCCACGAAGTAACACGAACCTTTATCAACTAGTTCTATTACGGCAATTGGGAGATGCGCTAGACCACTTCAGTCTCCGTTCCTTTCGAGCGAGCCAGAAGAGAGCCGCGTCGTTTCTTCAATTCCTGTTCTTCCATTGCCAGGCGATAAAGCTTCTCGTCATCTGCTGCACGTTGGGCTTCAGCCAGCTGCGCTCGCAACTCTTCGATGGCCCTTTCGACGTTTAGCAATTTTATCGCCTTTAAACTCTTGTCAGCGGTGGCCAGCGACTCGTCGAAAGACTCAGTCGGCGTATCGGCCATCATCAACCGCGTCAGCAACTCGCTGGCTCGGGGATCGTCCGCGATTGCTTCGCTCAAGGTATCGAATTCGACTTCCTTGTCCGCCTGATCAAGACCAGCGAGAGCGCTAAAAAGAGGCGCGGACGCGAGATCCTGATAATCCGAGGTCTCAAGTCGCGGCAGGATAATCTTACGCAACTCTTTATTGGCCAGCAAAAGCTCGAGCAGCCTTTCTTCCGCTACCGTGGGCCGGCTCGTCGGGCTCCTCTTGACCAGTTCCTGAACGGACGCGCCGTCAGTACTGACGCCGCTTCTGATTCGCAGCCAGAGTTCGCGACGCTGTTCCGGCTGTACGCGCAGCGCATCCATCGCAATATCAAAATATTCGCGTTTTTGAATCCGGTTGCGGACAGCGCGAACAAACGGGAGCGCTTCCTCAACTGCCGCAGCCTTATCAGCCGGGCTGTGAAGGTTACGATCCCGTACCG
The DNA here is from genome assembly GCA_033856735.1 of Blastocatellia bacterium. Classification (GTDB taxonomy): domain Bacteria; phylum Acidobacteriota; class Blastocatellia; order Pyrinomonadales; family Pyrinomonadaceae; genus UBA11740. Next base: position 4,299 of record JAWVEM010000007.1, on the reverse strand, counting down.
CTTGATCGATCACAAATTGTATATGGGGCTGTGCCTCGCCTCGGCGTTTTTGGTACTCTGCTGCGCCGAATTTTCTGATGAAATCATCCGGATCGGCGTTGTCCGGGAGAACCAGCACCTTGACTTCAAGATCTTCTGCCAGAATCGTTTCGATCGCTCGTTTAGCTGCCTGCACACCCGCGCGATCACCATCATAGTTCACCACCACCTTACGCGCAAATCTGGCGATTAGCTTCACCTGCTCGGGTGTCAGCGCCGTGCCCAGACTCGCCACCACATTTCGCACCCCGATTTGGTACGGCACGATCAGATCCAGGTAGCCCTCGACGAGGATGGCAAAGCCCTGGCGGCGAATTTCATCACGCGTCAGGTTGAGCCCATACAAATGCTTTCCTTTGGTATAGGCCGTCGTTTCCGGGGAGTTTAGATACTTTGGCTCACCTTCCGTGCCCAATATTCGACCGCCAAAAGCGATTGCTCGGCCCTGGGCATCGATTACGGGAAACATGAGCCGTCCGCGAAAACGATCGTACGAACCTCCTTCATCCTTCTTGACGACCAGGCCACTTCTCTCGATCTGCTCCTGGCTCGCGCCCTTCTGGCGCAGGTGAGTTGAAAGCGCGTCCCAGCTGTCGGGCGCAAAACCAAGTCGAAAGGCTTTCCGCGTCTCTTCGGTGATGCCCCGCTGATCCAAATACTCGCGGGCGGCGCGGCCCGCTGGAGACTTGCTCTGAAGTTGGTCTTCCCACCAGCCGAGGGCCCACTGATTCAATTCGATCACTTGATCAGAATCACGCTTCCGAGCTTCAAAGCGGCTATCTTCGACCAGCTTGGGCAGCGGCACACCGCTTTTCTCGGCGACGATCTTGATCGCTTCAGGAAAGGCGATCCGTTCCATCTCCATCACGAAGTTAAAGACGTTGCCGCCCTTGTGACAGCCGAAGCAATAAAAAATTTCCTTGGCGGGACTGACTGAGAATGACGCCGTCTTCTCTTTGTGGAAGGGGCAACAGGCCATCCAATTCGAGCCCTTCTTTTTCAGCGAGACATAGTCCTGCACGACGCGAACGATGTCCGCTTGTCGTTTCAGATCGTCGATGAAAGTTTGTGGAAAACGCACGAGTGTTTAGGGCTGTTGCGATTCCAGCTTTTTGAGGAAATCCGTTGGAGAAAAGACCGGCAGCGTAGCATTCTTGTAGTCATCTGTATCGCGAGTAACGATTGTATCGGGTCCGCTCGCGGCAGCGCTGGCGTGTTGGACCGCGTCCTCGTAATCTCGAAATGCGAGCTTGAACGCGTCGTCAAGTACAGCGAGACTCAATGGACAAACTGCTAGAGACATGAGGAGTAGTTCTACCGCATTCCGTGCTGTCTGAGCACCTTTGATCTTCCGTGTAATATAAAAGACGTTGATTGGAGTGATAGCAGCGATATAGGCGTCAATCCTTCCTTGCTGATGCAGCTTGAGGAGTTGCGCCGACTCTTGAGCGAATGGTTCGCGAGCTAACACAACATCGAGCACCACGTCAGTATCAAGGAGCACGCGCATTACGAGTACTTCTCCGTGAGATACCTGATGTAATCCTCCTTCAGCTCTTCATCCGAAGGCATCGGACCATCGGGCCGGGCAATTCCATATAGCCGATCCACTATTGAGAGTCTCGTCTTAAGCGGCTGTATTTCTTCTCGAATACTCCGTGCGATCTCTTCAAGTACAGCCTCTCTTTCGGCGAATGGTAGTTCTCTAGCCTCTCTGACTATCTCTTCTTTTGTCATAGTCCTCCTTTCGCGCACTCGCAGGCAATTCTACCGCATTCAACCGAGCGTGACGATGGTCGAAGAGAGCGTCACTGCTCCTTCTCGGAGGCAAGCTTAGTGAACACACGAGGATCAGCGGGAGTTGCGAAAAGCGGAGCATATGCTATGTCGGCCTGTGCCTGCTTTTCATAAGGCATAAACGCGTTCAGTGCCTCGCCTCCAGAATCTTCCAGCATGATCTGAATTGCATCGGTCTTTTCCAGCGCGCCGGGCGCATGTATGCGCACGTCAACGCATAAGGCCGTGGAGGTAAAGCTGCCCTCGCCCGCTGCCTCGCGAAAAGCCTCCAGATACATTTCCACGATCTCAGCGGTCTCCAGATGCGAGGGATTGCCTTCGCCGCCCGCAAGTTGCACTTCGCCGTCCCTGGTGATGAAAGCTCCAAACGGGATGAACGCGCCCAGGTCTTTCAGCATAGCCTGGGCAATCGGAATTACCGCGCTGAGCAGTTTTTCAAAGTCAGGATTGTTCATGTTCCAGTTACTGCTTCAACTCGACCATCGTCGCGCCCGCCCCCCCTTGATCCTGTGGGGCTGGTTTGAAGCTTGCGACGTGTGGATGGCCGGTTAGCAAATCTGCAATCGCTCGGCGCAACGCGCCGGTGCCATGGCCGTGGATTATGCGGACTTCGGTCACGCCGTTCAAGAAAACCTCGTCGAGAAACTTGTCTGCCAGATCGACAGCTTCGTCCGTCTTTTTACCAATGAGCTTCAGTTCCGCAGTGGTGGCCATGTCAGAGTCCGCGGCTCTTGATCGGAGGTGGACCTCAGTTGTTTGCGCTGCGCGTCTTAGTCCGGCCCGAGTCCTGGATGCGGCGCCCTCCTTCGTGGTCGGGCTACTGCCCCGGATGGCGCGGGCGGGTCTGTTCCCGGCATCTTCGACGAGTTCAAGGTTCTCGACCTTTTCACGCAGATGGAGCGAGCCGACACGTACCTCGACGTCGGCGCCTTTGATTCCATCGATTATTCCGACGGACCCGAACGAAAGCAGCCGAACCTGATCGCCAACCTTGAGAGCGCGATCCGAAGCGCGGACATCCTGTCCGCCAGCGGACGCAGTCCGCTCGTCGACAATCAATTCCGACTTGCTGATTCTCTCCGCGCCTCCATCGCCAACTACTTTCCCGTCGCGAACAACCCGAACGCCTCGAAGCTGCAGGGGCGAGCCATTCTCCTGACTCTGAGACTTCCCAGCTTGAGTCAGCACTTTCGCGCGCCCCGTTTTCGCCGCGGCCTGCGCCGCACGCTGCGCTTCGCGCTTCAACTCAGCCACGTGGCGTTCAGCTTCACGCTCTACTTTCAAACGCGCCGCGCGATCCTCGATCTTTGCCAACAGTTCCCGGCTCAGCTCTTCAAAGTCAGTTATTGAAACTGAGAGCTGCCGTTCAAACTGGACCTGGCGCCCAAGCTCATGCCTTTCGGCTTCCTCTTCGAGCGAAGCAAACTTTTCGGCGACGGCAGCGCGTTCTTCTTCGAGGGCTCGGCGCAGCCCTTCGGCTTCTTCAGCTTCACGCTTAATGCGCCGCAGATACTCCATCGAATCACGGGAAGATTCCTTGACTTGCCGGGAAGCATTAATGATCACCTCGCGCGGAATTCCGAAGCGCTGCGCAATCTCCAAACCCGACGAAGACCCGGCCACACCCACCAGCAGACGATAAGTTGGCCGCAGGGTTTTTTCATCGAACTCGACACTGGCGTTCAGCACGCCTGGCTCGTTCGCCGCATAGATCTTCAGGCCCGCGTAATGCGTCGTCGCCAGCACTTGAGCGCCGCTCTTTTTGAAGTGATCGACGACGGCGACGCCGAGCGCCGAACCTTCTTCGGGATCGGTGCCGGTGCCGACTTCATCCAGCAGCACCAGTGCCGGCGCCTCGCATGACTCGATCATCGATCCGATGTTTGCCACGTGCGAAGTGAACGTCGAAAGATTTGCCGCCAGCGATTGGTGATCGCCGATGTCCGCCAGCACGGATTGATAGAAGGGAACACGCGCTTGTTTCGCGGGGACCGGCAAACCGGAAACCGCCATGAGAGAAAGCAACCCGGCAGTCTTGAGCACGACAGTTTTGCCGCCTGCGTTTGCGCCCGAGATGACCATGACGGGATGTTCTTCATCCAGCTTGAAAGAAACCGGCACGACTGTCGCTCCGGCGGCGCGTAATGTTTCTTCAAGGAGCGGGTGACGGGCGTCGACGAATTCCAGAGTGCCTGCCGGGACAAGTCCCGGCTCGAAACGATTATAGTGTTTAGAGGCGGCACTTGTGTCGCCTGCTACTTCGGGAACCACGCAGTTGAATCTCTCAGCAAATGCGGCTTTGGCGTTGATGAAATCAAGTTCAGCAACAGCCTCGGCGGCGCGCTTGATTGCCGGCAGCTCGCGGCGCAACTGTTCCGAAAGCGCGAAGAGGATCTCAGCAATCTCGCGTTGCTCGGCTTCGCGCAGCGACTGGAGTTCGTTGTTTGCTTCTATAGTCTCGAG
>JAWVEM010000006.1:0-5322 GCA_033856735.1 Blastocatellia bacterium | reverse complement strand
ACAGCTCTTATTCGCCGCTCGGGATCCTCCAAGCCATCCCTAATGCAAAGAACGATCCGTTCGTTTGATTGATGCGCAACTCAACCTTGAAGTTCGCCCGTTCCCGGGCATCGATACGAGCGCATCCGCAGCCGCTTACGCTATATATACGACTAGGAAAGAAATGTCACCCAAAATATTCGGGGTGGGCTTGTGCTTATTCTTCTATTGGCGTTCGAAAGACAGAAACACGCTGACATTTCGCGGCACAACACTGCTGACATTTCGTGTTCGTAACCGGAAACCTGTGGGGCGAGCGGAGAAGGTTACACCGAAAGGGATTGTACCTCTCTTGAAACGTTGTTTTGTGCTGGGGGCAGCGACCGATCGTGTCTAGTCGTAATACTCCAGGCCCAGATGGGTGATCAAATCTTCCCCACGCAGGTGACGCAGAGTGTTCTTGAGCTTCATTAACTGGATGAAGACGTCATGTTCCGGATAGAGGCCGGGCGCGGTCATCGGCGATTTGAAATAGAATGACAGCCATTCCTGAACGCCTTTCATCCCGGTGCGCTGGGCCAGGTCCAGGAACAGAGCCAGATCGAGCACGATGGGGGCGGCCAGAATCGAATCCCGACAAAGAAAATCGATCTTGATCTGCATCTTGTAACCGAGCCAACCAAAGATATCGATATTGTCCCAGCCTTCTTTATTATCGCCGCGCGGCGGGTAGTAGTTAATGCGCACGACGTGCGAGAAATCTTTGTAAAGCTGAGGATAGACATCGGGTTGCAGAATGTATTCGAGCACCGAGAGCTTGGACTCTTCCTTGGTCTTAAAAGACTCGGGATCGTCGAGTACCTCACCGTCACGATTGCCCAGGATGTTGGTGGAGTACCAACCGTGCAATCCCAGCATCCGCGCCTTCAGGCCGGGAGCCAGGATGGTCTTCATCAGCGTCTGTCCCGTCTTGAAGTCCTTGCCGCAAACCGCCAAACCTTCCTGGTTAGCCAGATCCATCAGGGCCTGCACGTCCACGGTCAGATTGGGCGCGCCGTTGGCGAAGGGCACTCCCGATTTAAGCGCGGCGTAGGCGTAGATCATCGAGGGCGGAATCGCCTTGTGATTGTCGCGCATCGCCTGTTCGAACGACTTCAGGTTGCGGTGCACCGGGTGCGGCTTCATGAAGATCTCGGTTGAGGCTGCCCAGATCATCACCAGCCGATCGCACTTGTTTTTCTTTTTGAAGTCGGCAATCTCATCGATCAACTGGCGCGCGAGCTGGAGCTTGTTCTTACCCGTCTTAACATTCGTGCCGGTCAAACGCTTGACGTAGTTCTGATCGAAGACGGCCTTCATGGGCATGATCTTTTGCAGGGGCTTGCGCAGTTGCGTGAGCAATTCTTTTTCCAGCACGCCGGCATGCGTCGCCGCTTCGAAGGCCGAATCCGGAAAAATGTCCCAGGAGCCGAAGACCAGATCTTCGAGCCTGGCCAATGGCACGAAGTCCTTGATTGCCGGTACGCGATTGTCCGTGCGCCTGCCCAGGCGGATGGTGCCCATCTGCGTCAAGCTGCCTATTGGTTCAGCCAGACCCTTCTTGATTGCTTCGACGCCCGCGATGAAAGTCGTGCTGACAGCGCCAAGCCCGACCAACAACACGCCCAACTTACCTTTAGCCGGCGCGATTTCCGCGCCCTTCTGTACCGGCATTCTTACAGTTTACCTCCGAGAAATAATTGCTGGATTAACGAGACGGACGATGATACATGAGACGTGATCGATTCGCACGTCGGGACTAGCCGGGTGTTGGTGCAGCGTGATTGTTGATGGAAGAGTATGTGCGCGGCTCTGCCGCCTGATGTGCGGAAAGGCTGGGCCTTTCCGTTAACTGTCCCTACAAGAAAGTTGAGAGGCTCTGCCTTGAATCGGAAGCATAGCCTCAAAATCTTAGTGAACTTGATCGGTAAGGCGGAGCCTTTCCGCACACCAAGCGGCAAAGCCGCGTACGGCTTACTCCCAATTAACGGCTAAAGCCACGGTGCTAATGAGAGCGGCAAGGGAGTTAGATACCTGTTCCCATCAACCCCGGATTGTTGGTGATCAAGGCGTGGATTCCGAAATCCGCAGTCCGGCTCATCCATTTGGGGGAGTCGACGGTCCAGACCACGGGAAGCAAATTATTTTCCGCGGCCAAAGCCAACAGTCGTCGAGTAGCAATCAATCGATGGATCAGAATCTGTTCAGCGCCGGATTCGAGAGTGGCCGTAATCATCGGATGTTTCCGCATTGTCTGAACGGGATTGCGTCTGGGCTCGAACAAAGCTCCGGTGGTAATCGAAGCGTCAATCGTTTTCATCCGGGCGAGCGCTTTCAAGTGGAAACTCACGACAACCACGCGGCTCTGAAGCTGATGAGCGTTGACGAGCTGAGCGACTGATTCAACAAGATCGATATAGGTCTCGTCCGCTTGATCGGTCTTCATCTCTACATAGATGACCTCGGAGTTGGTCGGACGCTGCTTAAGGAAATCGAAGACTTGATCGAGAGTCGAAATAACTTGCCGGCTGTTCTCGGTTCGCTCGAGCTTTGGATGTTTGCCATAGAACCAATTGCCCACATCTATCTGTGCCAGTTCGGCCGAAGTCATTCGCGCGACAACTCCTTCGCAATGGCCGGTTCGTCGCAGAGTCGCATCGTGAATGACTACCGGGACACCGTCGCCGGCCAGACGAACGTCCAACTCGACTCCAGCGGCGCCGCCCTCGAGAGCTCTTTTGAAAGCAGCAAGAGTATTTTCAGGAGCCAGCGCCGAGGCACCGCGGTGCCCGATGATCAGCGGCGAATGTTGCGAGGTTCCGTTTGGCAAGGGAAACGCTGAAACGCTATGGAAGGATGCAGCTAGCTATTAGCGCGGACCTTTGCCACCGTTATAGCTCACGCGCTTTAGTTTGATATCGAAGGTTCCGATGTCGACCTTCAATTGCGCCCTCACCGGAAGCCGGCGGCTATCATCGGTGATCCAGATTGAAAGCGAGCCCCGGGTCTGGACCATGCCGTCCGCGCCAAACAGCGAGGGGTCGACCCGCACGGTGCCGACCGTGCCGAGGACTGTCTTCATTTGCTTTCGTTCGACTACCGCGACCGCGAAGCGAAACACTCGGCCCGAGTCGCTCACCGGAACGTCGAACGATTTTCCGACTTCCAATTTCTGCGTCCGCAGAAAGTAAATCACGGTCAGAATGTCCTGTATCGGCTCGGAAAATTCCAGCGCGCTGATGCGGGGTGCTTGTGACTGGTTAGGATCGCGCTCTGTCCAGGTGACCTTGCGCGCTTCGTGATCAAACACTGCCTCGCTGGCTCGCACGCGTTTTCCCTGTTCTTCCAGCTTGCTGGTCCGCAGCACTGTGAACGGATCGGGATCGACCGCCGATTCGACATGCTCATGAAAACGGAACCCGGCAATCCTGGGAAACAGGCCTTTGCTCGTGACATCACCGACCAAACGAAGGATGAGAGGGTCTTCGGACAAGCCTCTGGTTGAAACGGGCTCGGTATTCGCCTTAAAGCGGAACTCAGCGACGTCAACTCCGTGCAGCAGTCCCTTGTTGAACTCGGCTTGATAGACAAGTTCCTCGCCGTTGGAGAACGGAACCGCGGCGTGCTGCGCCCGCTGGCCGAAAACGGTATTGACGGACAGGGCGAGAAAAAGCGACACGACGGCTAGGCCGGTCAAAAGGAATTTTTGCAATCGAGATTTCAAAAACGAACCCCCGGTTTTAGAACCTGCTTGAAAAAAAAGCCTTCAATGCAAGCAGCGCCCAGGCAATCACCAATCCCATGGCGGCCTGATACTCGCGATAGCGTTTGTAGAGTGCGACATCGAATCTGCCTTCAATTCGATCGTGATAAGGGGAAAGTCGCGGTAAGAATAACGGTACTGCTTCCAAGTATCTTTCGTAACTCTCGCCAAATAATTTCGCGAGAGTCGCCGATTCGACGCGCATGACGGGAACATAGATGCCCAGAAATAACGCAGCGAAAACAATTCCCAAAACCAATCGGCCGGAAGCGATGGTGAAGCCGACGCCGATTAGAAAGCTTCCGAGGTAGAGCGGATTCCGTGTGTAAGCGTAGGGTCCAGTGACAGCCAGCGCGTCGTTTTTTCTAAGATGACCCGTGGCCCATGCGCGCAAAGCGAGTCCCGGCAAAGCGATCGCGCCGCCAATCGCCAGCGTAAACGGTCTCGGCCGGCTCAGCAAAAAGAAAATTGCCGCGCAAAAGAATCCGAGCGGCACGCGCCAGCGCTGCACCCATGTGCCAGGTTTAGCCAATCGTTACCAACTCCACCGGTGCTATTCGATTCACTCGAGACAGTCGATCCGTCACTGCGTGCATCACCCGCTCTACCTCAATGTCCATGCAAATCCATTTCGAGCAGGCGCGTCTGTGGCAATCGGCGCGGCAATCGATGTCCGTCCGCTCAACACAGATGTCGTCAGGATTGGGGCTGCCGTTACGCCACCATTCGGTCGGGCCAAACAGTCCGACCAACGGCGTGCGCGCCGCCACGGCCAGATGAGTCGGCCCTGTATCGCCGCCGACGTACACCTGTGCGCCCTTTGCGAGGGCAAAAAAACCTTTCAACGAAAGACAGACCGCTCGAGCCTTCCCCGAAGTCGATGCCGACAGCGCTTGCTCAGCCAAGCCAGACTCTCCCGGGCCATAAGTGACCAGCGAGTGCAATCCAAAACGAGTCCACAGTTGGTCTGCCAGGATGCCAAACTTATCCGCGCTCCAGAGCTTTGTCGGCCACCCGCCGCCCGGATTCAAAATCGCGTAATGGCCTTCGGTATCGCGAACGGCCTCCGCAGCTTCGAGTTCATGGGACTGATCGATTGCGATGGGAAATTCAAAATCCGCAGATTCGTCGGGAACAGAAATGCCCAACGCTGACTTTACCAGCATCAAATTTTTTCTAATTACGTGTAAACCCGGAGGGATCGATACTGTTTGGTGAACCAGGAAACGGCTGGCAGGCTCGCGCAACGCGTCGCGGGCAAAGCCATACACGCGCTGCGCCCTTGAAAGGCGCGCGGCCAACGACGACTTTAGTAATCCGTGGAAATCGAGAGCAAGATCGAAGGCGGAGGCGCGTAGCAGACGTAACTGCTGGCGCGGTGCCCGCAGCGTCTCCCCAGACATCAGCCCGCGCCTCAGCGCCTTCGTGTCGATTACGATGAGGCGATCCAGAATCGGGTTGTCTTTTAATATTTCAGATGATCGGCGCTCGACAACCCAGGAGATTTCAGAGTCGGGCAAGGCCCGGCGCATCGCGCCGAG
>JAWVEM010000005.1:0-3160 GCA_033856735.1 Blastocatellia bacterium | reverse complement strand
CTGGGCCAGACCCTGACTAAAGGGCGATGCGAGGAAGCCTGCAAGGCCAGCAGAATGGCCGGCTGCGTGTGGGAAGGTGCTAAATAACTGTCTTCGTTCGCTTCTCTTCTGTCGCCCGCTAAAGCGGACTCTTGAAAAGACATAAATCTTTCTGATCCGGGATGGGGTGCTTCGCACTTAACCCCGGCCATTTTCTGCAACCGCTACGAGGTTGAAAACGTCCGCCTGCTCACTGCTCACTGCTCACTGCTCACTGCTCACTGCTCACTGCTCACTGCTCACTGCTCACTGCTCAACGCTCACTGCTCAACGCTCACTGCTCACTACCTCTCCCCGCGTTCTGTCGCTCAATCATCCATTGGGGATACATCGGGGCTGGCGCGGTGGTGGCGGAGAGCTGCTCAACTTCGGCTGCGCTCAGTTCCAGGTCAGCCGCTTTCAGATTGTCTTCCAGCTGCGACATCTTGTTCGCGCCGATAATGATCGAAGTGACGCCGGGTTGGGCCAGCAACCAGGCGAGCGCGACCTGCGCCACAGTCGCGCCTTTTTGTTTTGCGATTTCATCAAGCGCTTCGACCGCGTCAAAGCCGCGGGCTTCGTCGATCGCGGGAAACTGAAAGTTTGTGCGCCGTGCGCCCTGCGGATTGGGATTGTCGAGCCGGTATTTGCCCGAAAGAAATCCGCCGGATAAAGGCGACCAGGTCAAAACGCCGACGCCCTCCTCACGACAGAGCGGCAGCAGTTCGTGTTCGAGATCTCGTCCTGCCAGAGAGTAATACGCTTGCAGCGAGACAAAGCCGGCCCAGTTTTTCTGTTGCGACAACACCACGGCTTTCATCAAATGCCGCGCGGACCAATTCGAACAGCCGACGTAACGCACTTTGCCTTGTCGCACCAGATCGTCGAGGGCACGCAGGGTCTCTTCCAACGGCGTCAGTATGTCCCAGCCATGGACCTGGTAGAGATCGATGTAGTCGGTGGCGAGTCTGCGCAAACTCTTTTCGACCGAAGCAAAGATGTGTTGCCGCGAGAGACCGACGTTGTTCACGTCGCCGGTGCCCTGAATCGCGGCTTCGCTCATCGCGCCGCGGACCTTCGTCGCGATTACTATTTTGTCGCGCTCTGTGCCACGTTCTTTCAGGGCTTGGCCCAGGATCGTTTCCGACTGGCCGTAGGCATAGACGTCAGCCGTGTCAAAGAAGTTAATTCCCGCATCCAGAGATCGCGCCACCATCTGATTGGCGCCGGCTTGATCGACGACGGCGATGTTCAGAAAGTTGTCGCCGAAGGTCATCGTGCCCAGGCAAAGCTCGGAAACTTTCAATCCGGTGCGTCCCAATAATCTATATTTCATGTCTGCATCGTAAACCGGAAACCGAAAAACCGTAAACCGGGAATGACGCTAGGGGGTAATTCATGATCGGATCAGGAGGGAATTGGGACGAGTGCAAGTATTACAAGAACTTTATGTGGCCCATCGCGGCCATTTCCAGCCGTAAGAACCATCACCACGCGAGTAACCTCCTCTGGCAAGTCTCCCGACGTTGCGCAAATCCGGTTCAACCCTTATCATCTACCGGTCGAACGGTCTCCCCGACCTTCCAATCGACACAATCAGTCAGTTCAAATTCATGAAACATGGAGAAATAGATCAATGCGCATTAACAGAAATTTTGGGAAAGTAGGCATGCTTGCCATCGCCCTGCTCATGATGAGCTTCACGGTGAGCTCTGCTACGACCCACGTCGACTACAAATTCAAAGTCCACAATAACGCCAAGCTAGCCATCAAAAAGATCCAGGTGTCAGAGGATGGCAAGAAGTGGGGCTACTTCGATATCGGCGATGGCATCGCCGCCGGTGCGACGGACGAGCTGGTGTGGGACAAGTCGACCGACCAGGGAAATTGCGAATGGTATTTCAAAGCCGTCTGGAGTGATGGTGAGGAATCCGACGCAGCGAAGTTTGATTTCTGCGAAAAGGAACTCGTGATCGAGTTCACTAAGTAGTAAAGAGTTATCAAGCTGAATTCGAAAAAGCCTCTGCCCGGCTGGCAGGGGCTTTTTGTTTGGCGAATGGAGCGCGGACATCCCTGTCCGCCAGCCGGCGAAGCCCGCTCAGCCTCACCCAAAAGCTTATTTCGGAGGGCATCGTTCGTGCTGCGCGCTCAGGCGGACAGGATGTCCGCGCTCCATTAACTAGAAATCCAGCCGCACGCCCAGACGAATCTGGCGTGGGCGCAGGGTACGGGTGGCGACCAGAAATGAATCCAGGAAGGCCTGCCTGGTAGCGGCTGAAGATGTGGGGCCGATGGCGCTGAAGTCTATGAACTCGCTGCCGAAACTGAACACGGTTTTGTTCAGGACATTGTCCAACTCGATTACCGGACGCAATTTGATCTTCTCAGTGATTTTGAATTCGCGGGTCACGCTCAGATCGAAAATGAAAATTCCCGGGCCGGCGCCGGCGTTGCGCGGCAGGTTTCCCGACTGGCCAATCGTCGGCAGAACGAACTGATTAAGAATTGACTCGTCAAACGACTTGCCCGGGCTCCGCCACTTAAGCACTTTGGTGTCGCCGGTAAAGATGGGCCGGTCGTTGCCCACATCGTCAAGGTTCCGATCCGCGCCGCCCAGCCCGATATTAAAGGGCGCGCCGGACGCAAGCCGTAAAACGGGCGAGACGTGCAGCTTGCCGAGAAATCTTGGCGTATCGAGCGTGCCTGAGAAAGTAAATCGGTGACGGCGATCCTGCAAGCTCCGCGCCCGCTCTCCCTGAAAATCGCCGGCCACCAAAGCGTCGGAAGTGTTGACGATGCCATCGTCCCGGAGAAAAGAAAGCGTGTAGGCGGCGCGGAACGAAAAGGCCGCGCCGTTTTTCGCGGGCTTGAAGCGATGACGCAACTCAAGCGTCAAACCGTGATAGAAACTGTTGCCGACCGGAATCAGTTGCTCAACTTCACCTTTCGCCGGATCGGGGCGCAACCCATTCAAAGCCGCCAGGGCCGAACTCACCGATGTAGTTGAGGTGAAAGCGTTGAGATTGACGAGCGAGATCGGCACGCCGAATTCGGTTATCCGGACGACTGAATTTGGGTTAGCCGGATCAGTCGGCGCCAGCACAAAACGCACCAGGTCGCCGGCAGCCGACGTGTTCAGGAT
>JAWVEM010000004.1:0-8950 GCA_033856735.1 Blastocatellia bacterium | reverse complement strand
CACCCGCTCTTTAGTGGTCAACAACCGTTACGCGCCCCTGCCACGGCCGCGATCCTTTCAAAGCGAACCACGACACGCCCTCCTGCAGCAGATCGATTTCCAGCAGGTAATCGCCGGGCTCGACCGGTGCACCGACGACAAATGACAGCGCGGTTTCCTGGCCTGGCCCAAGGTCGATGGACAGCGGGCTCCGGCCCTCCTCTTTCGACGCGACCTGGCCGTTCCCATTCAACCAGTGGCTGCCCAGACTAATCTGAAACTTTCCAGCGCTGCGCTCGCATCCGGGCCAAAGCGTGTCGCCGGTATTCTTGATCAGCACGCGCAGCTTTAGCGTCTCTGCTTTCGGCACAGTCGCGGGAACCTCGGCAACACTGATTTCAGCTCGGAACGCGGGGTCCGGCAATGGCATGCGAGGTCGCGGATGTGCGTCCGCGAGGTACAGCGTGTAGGGAGCTGCCTGGGAAAGGATCTGCCCGTGCGCGCAACTATCTTCGGTTGAGACGACGAGGGCGTTCGCCGGCGGGGACTCTTCCGGATCGAGACGAACGAGCTGAGACAAGGGGAAGCCTTTCAAAGTCGCGTACCAGTAAGCCTGAATGTAGGGCGTCGTCATCGCATCGGCGAGATAGATGGGCCGGGAGCCATTAGCGACGGCTTTATCAAAAATTTGCTGTGGATAGTCGGCGTCGAAAAGATGCCGCCGCCAGGGCGAGCTCGCGGCGGTGTGATACTGCCATTGAAAGAACGCGCCCTGTATTAATGTCAGCAGCATCAGGACCATCAGCGAGACCCGAGCTTCACGGCGGTGTCTGCTCAATTCAAATAGCCATGCAAGGGCGGGCACGGTTAACACGATGAGCAGGACTGGCAGCGCCGACAGACGCAGCATATGAAAGTAGTCGGCCGTTAGTGAAGCCGGAACGATTGACGCAACCAGACTGTAGAGAATGAAACGCCACCAGGCATTCTTCAGATGCTGTCGTACGATCAGCCATGCACCGATGACCGCCAGAAACATAGTTGCCGCCAGCAGGGCCGGTGTGCCGGGCGTGTGCGCGACCTGATAGATGTTTGGATCGCCGCTGACGAGGAGCTTTGCCGGATTAAGGTTAACGAGATAGTGTTTGATAAACTGCCAGCCGATGTCGATAGCTGAGCTTTCAGGCTTGAGATAACTAATTAGTTTGAATCGACCTGTCAGCGCGTCAGCGTGCCGTCGTTGAAAAACAATCATTGGCAGCAACATCAGAATGTATATCGCCCAGGTTCGCAGGATGCCCGACCAGCGGGCGCGAGTGGCGAAGATTACGAGACCAAGAGCTAGCAGCGGCGCGAACAGACGGCCGATCGAATAGGTATACGTCAGCAGCACCAGGGCTGATGAAAGGCGACCCACGTCGAACCAACTCCACTTTGCTTTGATCGAAACGCGCTGCACACATAACAGAAAAAGCGTCACGATCAGTGGATACAGAGCGACTTCGAAAGCGACCCGGCTCAATTCGAACAGCCAGGGAGTCAACAATGCCGACGCGGCAACGAGCAGGCCCACGCTACGCCGGCGCGAAACGCGCACAGCCAACAACCCCAGCAGTAAAGCGTTGGCGACGCCCGCGATCGCCCCAACCAATCGGGCGCTGAGTATGCTGGGGCCGGTGAGCTTGAACAGCGCGGCCAGCAAATAAACGTGAACCGGGTTTTTATAGTCGCCAAAAGCGCGAAAGAAGAGCGGCCAGGAATTTCCGAACTCATCCTGGCCGCTTTGTGAGATGGTGTAGGCGTTATACGCGACCGACGATTCGTCGATAAAAAAGCCGGCCGGGTTGCGCGTCAGGCGCCAGGTGTAAAGCGCTGCGCCACCGACAAGCACGAGGGCGAACAAGAGGGGAATACGGTAGCGGCTTCGTTGGGAGTCCCGCCTTGAGGCGAACAAGTCGCGCCCGCTGTCTTGGCTATCTATCTCGAAGTTTGAAGCGATGGGCCTTCAACCTTTCATCCGTCAGTTCGACGAAGGTTTGCTTGCGAAAATCGCACCCGATACTAACAACCGCGAAGCGGTTATGCCACACAGCCCAGGGTTGCCGCGTCGCGCGGCTAGCCTGGGATCGAGCTGTGGAAACGAACGCAACCCCAACGGGGTTGCTATCATTAGACGCGTTTGCCCTGGCTCCGTAGGAGCCAAATATTTATAGCCCGGCGATTGGTTTATTTGCCGCGCTCCGTAGGAGCGCAACAAAAGACTGTTCCGCTCCTACGGAGCGGTGTATGAGGCCCCGGCGGAGTCTATAAATATTTCGCCTCTACGAGGCGAGGAATACACCAGGCAGTTGACGACTTGATCGGAACTTCCTTTAGTCTTTGATTTTCACCAGTCTTACATTAACAGACCGATGGTACCTAAAGTGAAGAATAGGGTGATGCGAGAAGACAAAGAAAAACCTGGAACCCTCACGCAGCGTCTCCGCCGCCCGTCTCTCGCCCGGCTTCAAGTGCTGCTGTTCCTCGTCCTTTGGCTCGCTTACGGCGCGGCGATCAATTCTGACAACCTGTCGAAGTTCAACCTGCAGCAGATCGGGGTCGAAGCCATCGTCGAGCGTCATCAATTTTATTTGGAAGGCTCAGATGTTCCGGAACTATTTCCCCAGGGTGATGTGTTCTTGTTTCAAGGTCACAAGTACGCGGCTAAGCAACCGGGTCAGTTTCTAGCCGGCGCCGTAGTCTACTGGGTTCTAAGCAAACTCGGGCTGCGGTACAAAGACAATTACCTACTGACCTCTGCGTTGGTCACTTTTTTCACGACATCGTTGGTGCTGGCGTTATCCGCAGTCGCAGTTTTCCGGATTGTTTGCAAGCTGGCAAATGAATCACCGTCGCTCTTCTGGCCGCTGTTGACGACCTTCGCCTATGCACTGGCGACGACGGTCTTCGCGTACTCGGGGATAGCACATCACGATGCGCTCGCCACCGGTTATCTCGTCATCGCGTTCTATCTGATTTTCCATCTCCCGCGCCGAGGTTGGGATGGGCGCGGCGAGATTATTCAGTCCGCAGGCGCTGGATTGTTTCTTGGTCTGGCCGTGACTACTTCAATGCTCGTCTTTTTTATGGCGATAGTCTGCGCGATTTACTTTCTCTGGCTGCGGCGCTGGAAGTTGATTCCATTCTTTCTGACAGCAATCGTAATCGGGCTTTTGCCGCTCTTTGTCTACGACGCAGTCAGTTTTGGCAACCCGTTCCTGCTGCCGAATGTCGCCGGCGCGCACATGTTCGCGGACACGTTTTTCCAGTTCAGCGCGAAGAATTTTGGCGACAAGATTGTTTGGTACTCGACCATGCTGGTTGTCTATGCGCCAGTTTTCGTGGCCGGATTATTTGGGCTTTCGTATTATCCGAACACTTTGAAACGCACGCCAGTGTTTCTCACTCTCGTGGCGATGTTAGTCGTCCTGGCAGTCTACATCCTGAACATCCGGACCGGCGGAGACTGTCAATTCGGCCCGCGCTACCTGCTGCCGGCAATGCCTTTTGCCTGCTTGGGGATCGCCGGCTTCAGCTATCTTTCGACTCAAGCCGAGCGGCGTCTGGCGGGCTTGATTGTCTTGCTGATAAGCGTAGCCTCGTTCGCCATAAACCTTCTGGGCGCGGTGCAGGGATCGATGTGCTGTCCCGACGGCCGGAATGCTTTGCGAGATCAATTGGCGCTGCTGGCCCGCGGCGGCGTGCACTACTTTCCCCTCGCGCCTTGGCTGGTCGCGCCGCTCTTGATCTGTGCAGTGCTTCTGCTCTGGACCGCGTGGCAAATGCGCGCCGCGCGCGATCATTTCACGCGATAGACGTAGATGGAGTTTCCGAGGACGACTTCCGGTTGACGCGTGCGGTATGCGGCAAGGTAGTTGACGCGTTGTTCGTCTGAGATGGATTTGCCATTTTCATCGGCGCTCACATAGATGGTCGAGCCGTTGAGAAAACTCGCGCCAATGGCCACGTAGCGAGTATCCGGCACCGTCACACCCGGCTTTGGAAAAATCTCATGATAAGTAATTCCGTACTGCTGCAGCGAACCCCAACCACCAGCCAGCGCGCCGACTATTTCGGTCTCGCCGCGCGCGTGCAGGTAATCGGCGAGGGCGCGCCCGTCCTCGCCCCACTCGACATTGGAATCCGACAGGTACCACCAGTGCGGGTGCGCTGACGCGAGTTGATTCATGTAGGGAAGATAATCCGGATAGGCCCGCAACGCTTCAGCCGACATCCAGCCGAACGCCAGCACAACCAGAGCAATCGCGAGATGACGTGCATATCGCACTCTGAGCAGGCGCTCGATCAACGCGCCGGCGGCGATGAAAAGAAACGGGTATACCGGAAGAAAATGCCTGATGCCGATGTTGATGTGACTCGTCATTGAGAGCACGGCATAGATCGCAATCGGGATCAGCAGCCAGAGAATGCGCTTGTCCCTTCTTCCAAACAATCGCCAAAGTGCCCACCCCAGCGCCGCGAGCGTAACGATCAAAAACGGCAGAGACGTTTTCAGTGCAAACGCCACTGGAAAGTAATACCACCATCCCTGAGTGCCATATTGCCCCAGCAGTGAAGCGGCATGTCCATCACGATTGTGGAGCATGACGTTGTATTGGCCGAAGAGATAGTAAGTAGGGACGATCCGCGAGCCGAGGTGGAAGAACGTCAGCCATTTGTCAGAAGCCTCGGGCGATCGCGCTTCCACCCATTCCACGTCGCCCGGTACGACGGGCGGGCCCTGAAATCGATAGGCAGCATTGACCATCACCCAGACCAGACACACCATAATTCCGACATGCAGCAGCACTCGCTTGCGCCTTTCATCGAGACGCGGGGCCAAAGCGAAACCGATCAGCGCCAGACATCCGAGCACCGGCAACAGTACGATCATCGAAAACTTTGTCAGCAGCGCCAGACCGCTGGCCAACGCAAGCAGCAGCGCATTGCGGGTCGTTCTCGCTTCCAAATAAATTCGCAGCGCAAAAAAGAAAAACAGGAAGGCGAGCGCGGCGGGCAGGTCAGTGTGGACGAGACGCCCGTGGGCGAGCACCGTCGGCTCCAGAGTGTAGAGCGCGACGGCGATCACGGCGGCGCGCGATCCAAAGAGCGAGCGCGCGAAAGCGAAGATGAGACCGCCCAGAACAACTGTCAGAACGATCATCATCGCCCGGCTCCAGAACAGAATTCTCTCGAACTGTGATTGGTTACTTTGCCAAAAGCGGTGTTCGTAACTCCAGGTCAGTCCGTTGAAGGTTCCTTGTTTCTCTTCGGCAGTCGGTGGCGACTCGTTCGGTTGAATCAGGAGCAGCGGCAAGGCCGCCCACATCTTGATGAGCGGCGGATGTTCGTTGTTGAGCTGGAAATCACCGGCGATCAGATGATAGTAGCCGGCCGGGATGTGAACGATCTCGTCGTTGGTGATGCCTTTGCGTGAGATCGCTGCGAACATGTTCACCGCCATGACGAGCAGCAGGCAGGAACACAGCGCCTCGGCTTGATGGGCCCGGACGAATTGCTTGAGGGCTGCGAGCTGGCGCCACAACGCAGCGACCTCAATCGTTTCCGGAGTGTTTCTCGGTAAAGACTCGTCCATTGTTTCGACGCGTAGGCGTCGGCCTGAGTTTAGCCCGGCGTTTCAACGCCGGGGAGCTGGTAGTTATTCGGTCTCGTCGCGTAGCGACAATTGAATTCCACGAATTTCAGGCGTCGCTATGCGACGCAAATACCTCGCTGATCTCTCCCCGCCCTTGAAGAGGCTGTCGGAAAAAGATATTTCTCTGTGTAACCTCTGTGGTTCTCTGTGTCTCTGTGGTGAAATTGCCGCGAAAAACATTCACCACAGAGGCACAGAGAACCACAGAGACGGGTTTTTCCGACAGACTCTGAAAGGCCGGGCTAAATTCAACAGCGACGCTACGCGCCGAAAGTGCTTATTCAGAGATTCCGCCACCATCAACGCCACAGCCGCAGCCGAATGACGCCGAGGATAGCTTCGGCGATGATCGCCAAGTCCATCTTTGAGCGCCCGAGCCGGCGCTCGACAAAGATGATCGGGATTTCCGCAATCCTGAATTTCCGCTGGTACGTCCGATAGGACATTTCGACCTGGAACAGGTAGCCGCTGGAAAAAATCTTTTCGAGATCGATTGCCTCCAGCACTTCACGCCGCCAACATTTGAAGCCGCTGGTCGCGTCGGTCAGCGGCAGGCGCGTAATGAAACGCACGTAACCCGTCGCGGCCCGGCTGAGTATCAAACGCTTCAGGTCCCAGTTGACGACGCTGATGCCGTTGACGTAACGCGAACCCAGCACCAGGTCGTGATCGCGAATCTGTTCGAGGAACTGCGGCAGGTAACTCGGATCGTGAGAAAAATCCGCGTCCATCTGCATCACCACTTCATAATCACGCGCCAGCGCAAACTTAAAGCCAGCCACGTACGCGCGTCCCAGTCCGTCCTTGCGCGGCCGGTGGATTACGAAAATCTTTTGCGGCTGTTGCCGGCTTAACTCATCCGCGAGTGCTCCCGTACCATCCTCAGACTCATCGTCGACGACTACGATGTCCGCGGCGGGAGCGTTTTGCTGGATGCCCGCGATAATGCCTCGGAGGTTTTCGATCTCGTTGTAGGTGGGCAAGACTATGAGGCAGCGCATCTCAGGCCCGGTTTTTTTTCGCGGCGACGACATACCAATTCATCGAAGGTTTCTGCGAGTGTCGCCGGCGGACGCGCCGGCTCGTGCGTGCGTAGTAGTTTGGAGTTCCGCCTTCAGGCGGAGTTGCTTTTCTCATGCACTTGCCGCCTGCTGGCGGTACTCCAATCCAGAAGGCGCATCATTGCATACGAAAGACGTAAATGGAATTGCCGATGATCGCTTCCGGTGTGCGGTGTCGGTACTCCTCAAAATAATTTACTCGTTGGGCTTCCGTCTCGCGACCGCTGCCGGGCGGGCCGAGCGGGACGGTCGATCCGTTGAGGAAGCTGGCGCCAATTGCCGTGTACTTCGTCCCGGGCTGTTGCGTGGCTGGCTCCAGCGCATCGACAAAATCGATGCCGTAGCGGCCCAGCGGCCACGCGCCCAACATCGCCGCGCGCACTTTCGTTTCTCCCCGCGCATGGAGGTACGACGCGAGTTCGGGCATGCTGTCTCCCCATTCAACATTCGAATCGGACAAGTACCACCAGTGCGGACGCGAGTACGCCAGTTGGTTCATGTACGGAACGTAATTGGGATAAGTCCTGACGACTTCAACCGCACACCAACCCAACACCACCGCGACGATGGCCGGGCCAAACAATTGGCGTGTGCGCGTCCGGCTGACTCTGGCCAGAAGGGCTCCGGACATAATGAAGAGAAACGGATAAGCCGGCAGATAGAAGCGCACGCCGATATTGATTGTGCTCTCCATGACGAGCGCCGTGAACAGCAGGAACGGCACGAGCACGAAGGCCGGAGCCCAGTCACGTCTCGTTAAGATCCGCCAAAGTCCCCAGCAGATCGCCGCGATCGAAGTCAGCAGAAATGGGATGGTGGTCTTTAACGCAAAGGCGGCAGGGAAGTAATACCACCAGCCGAACCTGCCCTGCTGGCCAAAGATCGAACCATCGTGGCCCACCATGCTGTGCCAGATTTGCCAGTAGGTGCCCAACAAAAAATCGGTCGGCACGATGTATCGCAAGAGGTGCGCACTGGAAAGAAACAGACTGGACCGCGTGGGAAACGACGCGACGATCCATTGGTTGTCGGCTTCAGTGAAAGACCGGTGGTTAAAGTAATACCCGGCATTAATAACGAGGAGCGAGACGAAGACGATCGCGGCGGCCTGGGTGAACACGGCGCGGCGAGTCAGTCTTAACCTCGCCGCAAAGATCAGCAGCGCTGCCACGCCGAACACTGCGAGCGGCGCCACCGCAACCATCGAGAATTTCATGAGCGGAGCCAGACCCATCGCCGCGCCAAGATATATCGCCCGGCGCAGGGACGGACCCGTGAGATAAACGTAGACGGCGTAAGCTAACAGCAGGAGAGCAAATGCGGAGGTCATGTCCGTATGAACCAGAGGCCCGTGCGCGAGCACCGTCGGCTCGAGCGTGAACAGCGCGAGCGCGATCACTCCCGCGCGTTCTCCGAAGAGCCGCCGGGCGAAGAGAAAGATCACTATGCCGAAGATCATCGTGAAGGCGATCATCGGTAGGCGCGTCCAGAAAGAGACAGCCCGATAGAACGATTCGTTCGGGCTCCAAAAACGCTGGCTCACGACGAACACGAACGCATCATCGCGCGGGATCTTTTGCCGCTCTGCCTCAGACAATTCGCCTGGTTGCATGAAGAGCAACGGCAATGTGCCGATCATCATCGACATCGGCGGGTGTTGATTGAGGAATTGGAAGTCGCCGATAACGAGGTGGTAATATCCGGCAGGAATGTGTACCACCTCGTCGGTGCTGATGCTTTTGCGCGAGACCGCCGCCAACATCTGGGCGCTCATGATGCCGAGCAGTGCAACACAAATCAGTCTCGCGCGCCGAGCGCGCGCCCAACTCAGCACTCGCGCCAAATTTCGTCGCGGAGCAACCGGCCTCGTTTCAGGGGTAGCTGCCTGACTCAATGACTCGTCCATTCAACCCTCGCTGGAGGATAAAGACTGACTCTCTCGCGGCGTTCGCGGTTACGCTCGCGCCGATCTTCTATTTCCTGCCGGCGCTCCGAAATCATCTGGTGCTGGGTCCTGACGACGGCATGCTTTTCAACGTTCCGTTGCGGGTGGCGGCGGCCCAGATGGTGCGGTCGGGACATCTGCCGCTCTGGAATCCTTACATTTTTAGCGGCATGCCGCTGCTGGGCGCGGCCCAGGGTGGATTGCTGTTTCCGCTGAACTGGTTCTATCTCGTGTTCTCTCCGGTTGTCGCTACGGACCTGATGGTCATCT
>JAWVEM010000003.1:0-12913 GCA_033856735.1 Blastocatellia bacterium | reverse complement strand
TAACCTTCAAGGCGAGTTGCAAACGCACGATGTCCTGGCTGTCTTTAGGAAGATCGATTGATGGCGCATCGCTATCAGGCGACCCTGCGGGCGTTAGGGCCACGATTACGACTGCCGGTTGCGCCGGGGCAGACTGATCATGGACCGGCATTGGTGAGGGACTCATCTGGTGTTCCGTTACCGAGCTATTTGCCGGATGATTCGACTCCGCCGGCACAGTCGGAGTCGGAGAGCGCCGGGGGTTGAACCGCTTCGTAATCTCGTCCTTAAGGCGGCTCTCCTTTTTCACGGCCACCCACACCGTACCCATCAAAAGCATAAAGATCACGACCCCAAACGTGTATCGCCACGCCGGCCGATTGAAGTCGGGCAGGGATCGCAATCGCTCGATGAATGAAGTTCGAGTCTCCTCGACAGGCGCTGGTATCGCGAAACGCTCGCGCAGGGTTCTTGAGACCTCCACCTTTCGCGGGCGATCCTTGGTCACCAGGAACTTCTCTTCGCAGAGTTCGCGCTCGGTATGGTTGAGGCGCCCGTAAGCATAGTCGTCCGCCAGATCCAATTCAGCCAGACGAACACGAGCGTCGAGGCTGTCTTCGGAAAACAAGCGCTGCTCGAACGCAGGCTGCTCTGAGGCGCTCAAACGGCCGAGCAGAAACCGGCGGATTGCATCGTCGGAGAACTCAATCGCGTTGTTACCATCTTCAACCATAGATTGGCGCCTCCTTTACAGTCTGGCTTCTGACATGAGGCATTGCTCGATACAGGTTTGCAGCTTATCTCTGATGCGCAGCGCGCGCAGTCTCAAGACGCTGATGCCAATCCCGAGTTCTGCCGCGATCCGCTTACGCAAATCGATCTTCGCTCGTTTGTCCGCCGCGTAATATTGTTCGATCATCCGGCGCGGATTCGGCGCCAGCTTATCCAGACACTTTTCTAAGCAGAGATGGGTTCTTTCTTTTGCTTCCCCGTCGTCGTCAGGTTCCGGCAAACGCGGCAGCACCGGCCGTTTAAGGTATTCGTGGTGGACGTTGTTCATGACGCCCAGGAAGTAAATGGCTTTGTCGCCCACGTACGAATCCTGAATTTGGATTACTCTGCGCGCCACCCGGTCGATGGTCTCATCCGCCAATTCTTCCGGGCAGGTGCAACCGCGCGAGGCCAGGATCGCCACCAGCCGCCAACGAATCTTTTCATAAATCAGCCCGGCCATCCCCGGATCAGGAGCGAGCCACTCCAGCAGCCGATCAAATTCTTCCTGCTTGAGTATGCGCAGTGTTTTCGCAGGCGACATATCTTTGGGGTGCGGTGGCAAGCGTAGCGCAACACCGCTTTGGATGTTTGGAGTTCCGCCTTCAGGCGGGACCTCATTGTCCAATAATGAGCCGCCTAAAGGCGGAACTCCAAACCATAGCGCTACTACTACTTTATTACGTCGGCAATGGCGACTGTCTTATCTTCTTTCTGGCCCTGAACCTTGACCGTGACCTTACCGGCCTTCTCGTCAACGCTGACCACGGTAGCATCAGTCGCGGTTCCATTGATCGTGATTTTGACTTTGTCCCCGGCTTTGACCTGTGGCTTGACCGACGCGGTCGGTTCGGGCGAAGGCGTGACCGGGGCCGGCGTAGACGCGGCTGGCGTGTTTGGCTTGGCATTCGAGTTGTTGTCGGTGCTCGGCTCGCAAGCCGCGAGTGTCAACGACAGAAGCACTATCGCAAAAAGTTTCTTAGTCATGATTGTTCTCCATTCATTATTGGCGTCTCCTGCAACAGGAGCGCTGATTCCCTTCTTCGCTGGGTGAATGGGAACAGAAGGCAAAACATTTCATGCCTGGAATAACTTTTTTTGCGGCCGCGCGGGCGAAGCGAAAGGATGGATATTGGGTTAGCGGTTCAGTTTGGGTTCAGAGTTCAACCTTTAGGTTGCTGTTTGCCGACTACAAACTAAAGCTTGAACTCTAGACCAGGAAGCAAACTCTCGGTTTGCTTTACTTCTTTTCGGCACTGAAGTCATAGGTCAGATAAAGCTTGAGTGACCCTTCCTGAACTTCAGCACGAACGTCCTTGATGTGCGCCTTTAGCAGTCCGCCGCTCGCCTCAACCTTGAGCGAGAGGGCCAGTTGCGAAACCTGGAGCACCTCGAACGGGTTTAGCTTTTCGGCGATTGTTTTGCGGACAAACGCCGTGACTAAGCTGCTGATAATTGGCGGCACGTCGTCGAGGGTTACGTCCTCGACATTCAACTGCCCAAACACTGTCTGGCGCGCAGAATCGAACGAGAGGTCGACGGTGGCTTTGGCGGTGCCTTTAAACTGCACGCACTTGGTTAAGACGCTGTAGCTGCCGGTGAAAGCCAGCGGCGCCGTAATCTTGCCGCCTGCAAAACGGACTCCGGTCTTAACGCCGTTGCTCTCCTGGTTAAGCACGAGCACATCGCTGCATGAATTTTGAAAAGCCACTTGCCGGATCTGTGGCTGCTGCGGATCCTCATTTTGATTTTGCGAGAGTTTGAGTTGGGGCGGCCCGAGCTGCTGAAAGATCGTACCCAACAGCGAATCGAAAAACTTTTCGTCTACTGTCACGGCGACCGTTGCCGACGTATCGGCGCCCTGATCGGGCGGCTTCACCAGCACGCCCGGCAGAGCGTGCCCCTTCGGCGCGCCCAAAAAATATGCGGTCGCTATTGCCCCGAGTAACAGCCCGCCAATCAGTATTAGAATATTTCTGGTCATTGGGGTGTCACCGATGCCGCCGGTGCTGGAGACGAC
This sequence comes from Blastocatellia bacterium, assembly GCA_033856735.1. Classification (GTDB taxonomy): domain Bacteria; phylum Acidobacteriota; class Blastocatellia; order Pyrinomonadales; family Pyrinomonadaceae; genus UBA11740. The sequence continues at coordinate 10,143 of JAWVEM010000003.1, read as the reverse complement.
GAAGTGACGGCACTGGCCATCATCGCCTTTAAGATGGATGCCACCGCGCTGGTGAGGGCATCGATTTGCTGCCGCACTTTCTCAGGCGCTACCTGCTCGTACCCAGCCGGCGGTTCGAACAGGGACGGCGCCACGTCAGTTTTGATGTCCTTCATCTCTGAAACAACCCGTGCAGCTTTCACGCCTTTAACATCACCCGAACTTTCCGCCAACATTTCAGCGCGCAGGGGCAGTCCTGTTTCTTTATCGACATAAACAAACGCTTCGGCTTTCACTTCGCCGGCTTTGGTGTTCGTATTAGTCGAGGCGCTATAGCGGTACTTATCGGCATTCCGGCCGTCGATCGGTCCTTCACCAACACGCTCGACGCCTTTAAGCTTTTTCAAGTCCTCAACTAACTGTCCAGGCGTGATCAATTTGTGAAATTGCACGCCGGTCGCTTCCTGCGTCAGCTCGGCATACTGCTTTCGCGCCGGCAGAATTACGTAGTGCCGGTTGTTATGATCGAGATAAACCAGCGGCGAACCGTCGGGCAGTTTGAACTCGACGCGGCGATCGTCGCCGTTGCGCGCCACCTGTACCGCGAGAGATGGAATGCCGATAGCCTTGTCGCCGCCTTCAGTTTCAAGGCTGAAAGTCAGCGTCGCGCTGTATTTATCCGGCTCGCGAGTATTGATCGTCGGGCCATTGTTCGCGCTGTCGGAATTTGCGTTAAGATTGCTGGCGCCGGCGGATGAATTCGTATTCGCGTTTGTATTCACATTTGAATTCGCATTCGATTCACTCATCGGCTTGCAGGCGCTGATTAGTAGAAGCGCAAGCACGAGGGCGAACGCCAACATGTTTCGAGAGTCTCGGATTCTGAGCATAGTTAACCTCTGTTATGGTGGGCCCGCTGTGGGCCGCTACATTCGACAATCTGGTAGGGGGGTTCGAAATCAGGATAGCACGAGCAAGACTTGAGAGGAAAAGCTGATGAGTAGTGATGCAGTTTGAATCCTCGCGGCCGTTCTCATTAGCACCTCGCTTCAGCCAGGTGACTTGTAGAGCAACCAGGACGGCCAACCGTTTAAACGGCACTAATATACTTGACTCATTACGGCAAAGGCTCTGCCACTCTGATGCGCGGCAAGTCTGCGACTTGCCGGCGGCGAACCTTCTTTTTCATTCGGGTCTGCGACCCGTCACGGTCAGAGACCGTTCAGATTAATGGGCCACGGTTCGGCAAGTCCGAGACTTGCCGCGCATCAGAGTGGCAGAGCCATTGCAGCGGCCGCATCGAAGTTCGACAGAAGCCCGCGCGGAGTCAAGTATGTCGCTACCCTTTCAAAGGCCCGTGTCAAAACTCGTCATGGCATCGGAGTAAGGCGAAGGCGTTAAATAATCCAGCCCGGCGTACCACGCCGGGAAACGAGTCAGTGAGGGTTTATACCCTAAAAGGGTTCCCCAATTGTAGAGAAGGTTATTCAACGCTTTCAGCGTAGTAATGAATAAAATCGAATCTGCCCCAGGGTGATACCCTGGGCTAAGTTAGGTAACGCCTTCGGCGTTAAGAACTCACTACTCAGACGAAATCTTTTCTGCTCCACCCGGGAGATCGATCTCAAAGCGGGCCGCGATGCGATACAGCGTCTTGCGGTTGATGCCCAGAATTTCGGCCGCCTTCTTTCGGTTGCCGCCGGTCGCCTGCAACACGTGCAGCAGATAGCGTCGCTGCACTTCTTCGGCAGACGGTAAGCCGGCGAACAAGGCCGCGATTCCATCAGCAGCGGCTGCCGGTGACGCCCCCGCGAGCGGCTTGAAAATCTTTCGCGGCAGATCCGCAGGCGTAATCGGTGCCCGTTGATTAAGCGTAATCGCTCGCTCAATTGCGTTTTCCAGTTCCCGGACGTTACCGGGCCACGGGTAGTTTGTGAGATATGAGAGCGCGACGTCATCCAGTTGCGGCGGCGTGCGATTTTTGGAAGTATGCTTTCGCAGAAAGTGCGCCGCGAGCAAAGGAATATCCTCGCGCCGATCCCGGAGCGGCGGCAGCTGAATGTTTATTACGTTAAGGCGGTAAAGCAGATCGTGCCGAAAACTATCGCTTGACATCAATGTCTCTGGATCGCGGCTACTGGCGGCTATGACGCGGGCACTCACGGTGATTGGTGAACTGCCGCCTACTGGCACTAACTCGCGCTCCTGCAAAACTCGCAGCAGCTTCACTTGCAATCCGGTGCTCATCTCACTGACCTCGTCAAGGAAGACAGTACCGACCTGCGCTTGTTCAAATATCCCAGGTTTGTTTGCCACCGCGCCGGTAAAGGATCCCCTCACGTGGCCGAACAATTCTGATTCGAGCAGGGTTTCGGTGAGCGCGCCGCAGTTCACGGCCACGAACGGCGCCAGATGCCTTTCGCCATGCACATGAATAGCCCGCGCTACCAACTCTTTGCCGGTCCCTGATTCTCCAGTAATCAGCACAGACGCCGCCGAGTCGGAGACGCGCGCAATCATTTTGTACACCTCCAGCATTGCCGGCGTGCGTCCGACTAAGCCCGGCGCGTATTGCTCATCGGCATCGATGGGGCGCTCCGGCGGTACGATTGACTTTGCCAGCAGCGCCCGCCGCACCGTCGCCACCAGCGCATCAATGTCGAAAGGCTTACTTACATAATCGAACGCGCCTTGTTTTACGGCGCGGACCGCGGTGTCAACCGATCCGAATGCCGTCATCAGAACCACCGGCAGGTGCGGGTATCGTTGCCGCACATGATCAAGCAAGGCCAAACCATCAAAGGGTGTCTTCATGCGAATGTCGCTTACGAGCACGTCCAGCGGCTCGTCGGCCAGCAATGACACGGCGGCATCGCCGCTCTGAACGAAACGGGAAGCAAAACCCTCTGCTGCAAAAACCTCACACAGCATTTCGCAGGTCACCGGATCGTCATCAACTATCATCAGTCGAGGTTGGTTAGGCAACATCGGCTACCACCTCCAAATCCGGCGACGCTTCGGCGTTAATAGGCAACGACAGGCGAAACGCGGCACCCTTAATTTGTTCAGGAACTATCTGGATTTTTCCACCATGTTCGATTGCAATCTCGTGGGCGATGGCCAACCCGAAGCCACTACCCGCCTCTTTCGTCGTCCACATTAGTTCGAACAGGTGTGCAATCGCAGACGGTTCGATGCCCACGCCGCTATCGCAAAACAGCAGTTCCGCGCTGCGGGAAATTCGATCGAATCGGGTCGTAATCTCCAGCTCGCCGCCCTTTGGCATTGCGTCAACGCTGTTGCTTGTCAGATTAAGAAAGATCTGCAAGAGGCTATCGCGATCCCCCGGAATGAGGGGCAAATCATTATCGAGATTGACCGTGACCGATATGTCATGCGCGTCGAGTGTGGGTTGGACCAGCCACAGCAACTCCCGGATCAAGGCATTCAGATCGAGTGGCTGAAGCTCGGGCCGCGGCCTTTGAGTCCGGGCCAGCAGACTCCTGATGCTCTTCACGACTGAATCGATTTGCGAGTTGATGATCTCGACCCGCCGCCGCGTGTCCTGATCGTGAGGATGTTTGCGCGCGAGCAATGCCAGATGGCCTGAGATCGCATTAAGCGGCGTACCGATTTCATGAGCCAAAGAAGCCGCAATCTGGCCCACGGCGGCCAGTCGCTCCGACCGAGCCAGACGCTGCTGCGCTTCGAAGAGCGCCTCGTTTGAGGTGCGCAATTCCGTTGTGGCCCGTTCAACTTCGAGTTGTAGTTCGTCATTGAAGCCGCTGACCTGCGACAGAAGTCTTTCACGTTCTTCATCGCGCGATCGGATTTCGTCAATCATTAGATTGAACCCGGTTGCGATCGTGCCAAGTTCGTCATCCCGGCGCACCGTGGCTCGTGCTGATAGATCGCCAGTGCGGGCCTGGGCCATCGCTGAAGCAATGTCCTGCGCGGGACGACGGAAGAAGATCGCGAACAAAAGGTATAACAGCGCAATTGATACAATCGATCCCCCGGCGAGCACAATGTTCTGTTGAAATTGAAGCCGACTCACAAAATTGGACGACGAGCTCTTTTGCACCAGCGCAGTGACATAGCCCTCGCGTCCACTTTCGTCCATCGCCACTGTAATCAGCCAGCGGCGTTGGCCATCGCGCTCAACCTCCATCGTTGTCACATCAGGGAACGGCCGTTCCATCTCACCAAGCTCATTGTCCTTTGATTGCTCATTGAGATAAGGGAGGCGCGGTGCGGCGGGCGCCGTGGTAGCGACCAGCTTCTCTCCGCCCGGCACATTCTGGTAAACATCGAGCTGAATGAACTCTGGCCGAGCGTTCGCCAGGAACTCGATTTCTTGAAGCAGATCGGACGGGCGGTTGAAATAATTGTAGGTCTGCGTCCGTTTCGCAACGGTAGTGACTTGTCTGATAGCGTTATTGTAGCGAGTTTCCTCACTTAGTGATTTTGTGATTAGCCCGTGCAGATAGGTTGAGGCCAACACGATTAACATGATCGTGGCTGCCACCAGGAGCAGGACTTTCCACTGAAGATTGAGTCGCAATGGCATTTGTCAGAAACTCTTATCCGTCGGTGCAGACGCCAGCGGTGCGTTCGCCGCCTGGGGGACGAAGAAGTTAACAGTATCCCCAGCGACGATCCATCGTTCGCGCACAACATTCTAACTTCGATCAAGCTCGGCAGACTACCCCCTGACGACCGATGGCGGTATGATAGGCGGTGGAAAGAGCCGACAACGTGTAGACTGGCTTATCACTCTGAGCCGCGGCCCTGATCAGAATGCTAAGCTGGACATTTCATTCGGCCTTCAGTCTACTTTGGTGTATTTACTTGAGCGGCGATAACAGTTTCGGGATCTCGGGTAAATAATCCAATCTCTTTCTCCGCGAATGAATCTATAATAAATTACGAAATGCCAAGGCCCATGTCCCCCATTTGTTTTATTAAGCATTGCCTCGTTTTAGCGATCTTCTGCCTATTCGTGGTTGGTGGTGGGTTTGCCCAGCCTCGAACCGGGAGCGCAGGCGTACGCGTCCTGGTTACCGACGCGCAGCAACGCGCAGTAAGCGGCGCTGTTTGTTCTCTGAGCCCTGCTAACAATAACGCCAAGGATGCCGCTACCGCGTCGACCGACGAACTGGGCGTCGCGATTTTTCCAGCCGCCCTCGTGCCTGGTAATTACGCTCTGCGCGTTGAGAGTCCTGGATTCGAGACTATCAACCAGCACGATCTCGTCGTCAAAGATGGTGAGATTACGGAAGTTTCAATCTCGCTTAAGATTGCCGCGGTAACCGAGAATGTAACCATTGCGGCTCCGGCTGACGAAGCAACGAATGTTCAGGCAGGTTCATCAACGGCCGCGGGCATTCTGCAACGCCAATCGCTTCAACGTCTGCCGTTGGCTGCCGCGCGCGTCGATCAAGCGCTGCCCTTAATTCCCGGAGTGGTGCGCTCCGCAACTGGCGAGATCAGCATTGGGGGAGCGACGGAACAGCAGAGCACGTTGTTGATAAATGGTCTCAACGCTTCTGACCCTGCCAGCGGAAACTTCCGGCTCAATTTGCCGATTGATTCTGTTGAATCGGTGCAGGTATTTCAGCATCCTTACACGGCCGAGTATGGTGCGTTTACCGGGGGCGTGGCCGCGGTCGAGACCCGTCGTGGCAAAGACCAGTGGCATTTCGAGGTCAATGATTTTCTTCCGGATCTGCGCTTTAAGGGCGGACACGTCCGCGGAGTCGCCGAAGATACACCCAGGGTGAACTTCAATGGCCCGCTGATCAAAGACCGGCTCTTCCTGTCCCAATCGGCCTCGTATTCTATCGCCAAGCAAACCGTGCGCGGCCTGCCATTTCCGGTTAATGAAACGAAAAGCGAAGCACAGGGCTACTTCTCGCAACTCGACCTGATCCTGAGCAATCGCCACACACAGACTTTTACCTTCGGCTATTTCCCGCAGCGCGATCAGTTTGTCAACCTGGACTTCTTTCGGCCACAACCCGTAACCCCAAACTACAAACAGAAAGATTTTGTCGTCACTGTGCGCGACCGCTACCAGGTTGGGGAAGGTCTCCTGCAGTCTGCCTTTTCGTTCAAGCGATTTGACGCCGACGTTTGGGGACAGGGTGAGAGCGAGCAAACCCTGACTCCCACGGTTGAGCAGGGAAACTATTTCGCGACCCAGGCACGACATTCGCATCGGCTGGAGTGGTTCGAGGTTTACACTTCACCTGCAAAACACATTCTGGGTGCGACACACGAGGTCAAAGTTGGCTTCGACTTTAACAAAGTCGACAGTCTCCTCAATTACTCCGCACGCCCCGTCAATGTTGTGCGGCAGGACGATACGCTTGCTGAGCGAATCGTTTTCCGAGGAGTTCGACCCATCGAGGCCCAGAACCGCGAGTATGTCGGTTTCGGGCAGGATCGGTTGCTGGTGCGGCCAAATTTAAGCTTTGACGTCGGGCTACGGTTCGAAGATCAAAGGATCGGCAAGGAAAGCAACCTCGCGCCCCGCGCCGGGTTTGCATGGTCGCCGTTTAAGAGCGACCGCACTGTCTTGCGCGGTGGCGTGGGGCTCTTCTACGACAAAGTCCCGCTGAACATCCGTAGTTTCGGGCGCTATCCTTCGCGAGTCGTGACGCAGTATGCCGCGGATGGCGTGACGGTAATAGACAGCCACCACTTTGTGAACGTCTTAGTGGATACCTCGCCGATCGAGCCTCTTGATTTCAGAAAACAAGCTGGCGGTGATGCAGGTTTTGTTCCCGAAAATCTAAAGTGGAACGTTCAGTTGGATCAGATTGTTACTCGTTGGCTGGATCTGCGTACAAACCTGACGGGGAGTCGCACGAATCATATTTACATCGTCAATCCTGAACTCGACTTCAGGGGTCGGAGCGGCATTGTGCTTCGCTCAGCCGGGCAGGCCACCTACCGCGCGCTCGAATTGACCGCGCGGATCCACCTGCCTCACAAGGATCAATTCTTTGTCTCTTACGTGCGATCGCGGTCCCGCGGCGATCTCAATGATTTCAACAGCTACTTTGGCGACTTTGGCGCGCCCGTGATCCGGCAAAACCAGTATTCCAACCTGCCGTTCGACGTGCCGAACCGTTTGCTTGCCTGGGGCACGATCAATCTGCCGCGCCGGATTACCATAGCGCCCATCTTCGAGGTGCGTTCAGGCTTTCCGTATTCAGTCCGCGACGCCGAACAGAATTTCGTCGGCATCCGCAATTCGGACCAGACGCGGTTCCCCACGTTCCTTTCACTCGACGCGGAAATAGCGAAAGAGTTTCAAGTGACAAAGAAGTATGGCGTGCGATTATCGCTACGCGTTTTTAACGCAACCAATCATTTCAATCCGCGCGATGTGCGCTCCAATACTGACGATCCACAGTTCGGCGAATTCTTTTCTTCTTACCATCGATTTTTTAGCGGGGGCTTCGACATCATCTTTTAAGACTTGCGGGTAGTGGGTTACCTCGTTGGAATATCTTTTTAATAACGAAGCGCTTGATAGACTTTCCAACGACGCCTACGCAACACTCTCAATGACCTGCCTCGTCCGACCTCGTTACCCGCTACGCCAAATAACGCCTAAAGGGTCATTGGGACCTCTCTGCATTTCTGATCTCCTAACCTTGTCCGTCAGGCTGGCAATCTGAACAATTCGTCGGCTGTGCCCTTTGCTTGTCCCTGGCTCCTGCTTGCGCCTGGACAGTCGAGCTTGCCGTTTGACCATTCCCTCCCGGCGCACTAGTCTTCACCACGACGAAATAAAAAGCTGATCTACAGAAATGGGGCATGCCATGGTACGTTTCTTCAGCGTCGTTCTCTTCCTTATGATATGCGCCGCCTCGACGCCTGCGGGAGCCGGGGTCGAATCGAGGCGCACACAACCCTGGCGGGCCTTACACCTCCTCGACTACAACAGTGATACGGCGCTGGATGCGCTGGGGCAGCAGCTTGAAAACCTCGCGAACCTTGGAATTAACGTAATAATTCTCGAGGTTGATTATAACTTCGCGTTCAAGTCTCACCCTGAACTGCGCAGGGGAACAAATCCGATCACACCAGAGGGCGCGCGAAGATTCGCGGTGCTCTGCAGGAAACTCAACATCAGGCTGATACCTGAGTTTCAATCACTCGGTCATCAGTCCTGGAAGGATGAAACTTTTCCACTTCTAACCGTCTATCCTGCCTTCGATATGACACCGGGAGCGTTTCCCAACAACCAGGGCGTCTATTGCCGTGAATGGGATCCGCTTAACCACGAGGTGTGGCGAGTCGTGTTCCAGTTGATGGACGAGATAATTGACGCGTTTCGTGCCGACGCTTTTCACGTCGGAATGGACGAGGTCTTTTTGCTCGGCTCTGAACTCTCGCCTTCGACAAAGGGGAAAGACGTGGGAGTGCTCTTTGCGAAAGCCGTCAACGATCTTTACGCTCACCTGGTGCGCAAGCGCCACGTCGAAATGCTTATGTGGGGCGATCGTTTGATCGACGGCAGGAAGTACGACCTGGGCGAGTGGGAGGCCTCGAACAACGGAACGGCCGCGGCAATCGACCTGATCCCGAAAGACATTATTATCTGCCCATGGCACTACGAACTGAGGGAGAACTACCCTTCGATTCCTATGTTCATCGAAAAGGGTTTCCGAGTATTGCCGGCCGGCTGGAACAAGGTGGATGCTACAAGAGCGTTGGTCAACTACAGCCGGCAGCACGCCGGTGAAAAACTGCTCGGCTATTTGTTCACCACCTGGGGCGTAAAGAAGGAAGCTCTCGTTGATTTCCCGGCGCTAGTCGAGGGCTTGAAACTTTTACGAGGCGAACTCAGTCCTTCAGGGTCGGCGCCGTCAAGTCGTGTGTCTCTCAGCTTAACCTCGAACCTGGCCCAATGATATCTCCCAGCGCTGCTGAATCTTGTTTTTGCCTGGAAGGTGTCTAACGCTGTCGCGGACGTGCGTACCAGCAGAAATCCCCATTTGAAAATAAGCTGGATTTGCGAAAGTGATTAAGCTAGAGTGCGTTCCCCGGGGAAGGGGACCGGTGCTTTGACCTAACTTGATGAACCCAACAACGACAGGTCTTTGAGCTCGTAAGATAACAAAGCGATGAATATAGGTTTGAGACTTTTCGCGCTTTTGCTTCTACCTCTCGTATTTCAATCGCCGCAAGATAAACTCAAACAACATTCTGAGGCTGCGGAAGCGCAAGCTCGCGCGGGCAATTTCGCTGGAGCGGAAGCCGAATACACTGCAATCCTGGCCGAGGGATACCGAGCGGTGGGAAGAATCTACTCGGCACAGCAGAAGCATAAACAGGCCATCGCAGCTCTCGAGGCCGCCGCTCTCTATCAACCCGCTGCCGATGAAACTCTGTCAGAGCTCGCCGGCACTTATTTCGAGGCCGGACTATTCGACAAAGCTCTTCAACCCTTGCACAGAGCTATCGCCCTCAATCCCAAAAATTCCACCGCCCACAGCCTGCTGGGTAAGACCTATTTTGCCCTTCGTGAATACGACAAGGCTGCCGCGGAACTTAGAGCGGCCCTGGAGTTCGGTGCCAATGATTTCGACACTGGTTTCACGCTGGCAATAGCATACCTGCAACAGCGCCAATTCAAAGATGCCAGGCAAGTCTTTGATTGGATGATTCAGCACCTCGGCGATCGGCCGGAGCTTCATGTCGTGATGGGCCGCGCGTTCCGAGTTGCCGGCCGGCTGCCGGAGTCAATCGATGAGTTCAAGAAGGCGATAGCGCTCAATCCCACTCTGGCGCGCGTCCACGACAACCTGGCGCTCGCTTATCTAATGAACGAAGGCGCCTCACGTCTGGCCGACGCCGAGCAAGAGTTCAAAACCGAGTTGGTCTCAAACCCGAACGAGTTCTTTGCGAACTATTATCTCGGCATTGTTTATATCTTCCAAAGAAAATGGGAGCTCGCCATTGCCTTTCTAAAGAACGCATCCAGAGTCCAGGCCGAAAATCCGGATCCCTACTTTCAGCTCGGCCAGGCTTATCAGGAGTTAGAGAAGCACGATCAGGCCATAGAAGCGCTCAAGAAATCTATCGCCCTTAATCCTGACCTGGCCCACAACAAATTCCAGGTGACGACTGCGCACTATCGGCTCG
>JAWVEM010000002.1:0-3281 GCA_033856735.1 Blastocatellia bacterium | reverse complement strand
TACGACACGATTTTTACGGTGATGGAATCTCCGGTGCAGGCGGGAACAATCTGGAGCGGCGCGGATGATGGAGTGATCTACCTGACCCGGGATGGCGGAAAGAACTGGGCCAACGTCACACCGCCAAAAGACATTATGCCGGAGTGGATTCAGATCAACTCGCTCGATGCTTCGCCATTCGATCCGGCCACGGCGTATGTCGCGGCGACTATGTACAAGCATGACGACTACAAACCTTATCTCTACAAGACGAGCGACTATGGCAAGACCTGGAAGAAGATCACCAATGGCATTCCTGATGGCGCCTTCACTCGGGTAGTGCGCGAGGATCCGAACAAGCGCGGGTTGCTTTACGCAGGCACTGAGACTGGCATGTTCGTTTCGTTCGACGACGGAGCGAACTGGCAATCGATGCAGTTGAACTTGCCCATTGTTCCGATCACCGATCTGGCCATTCATAAACGCGAACAGGAACTGGTAGCGGCGACCCAGGGCCGGGCGTTCTGGATTTTTGACGATTTGCCAATGCTTCACCAGGTAATGGATTCGGGCGGATTCAAAGCAATAAGCGACACGCATCTCTTCAAACCCAAAGAGGCCTATCGCATGCCTGGCTTCGGAGGCTTTCAGTTGCCGCCGACTGCCACCGTCGGCAGGAATCCCGCGAGTGGCGTGGTCGTCTATTACTCGCTGAAAGCAAAACCAACCACGGATGTCGTGCTCGAATTTTTTGATTCCACTGGTAAGTCCGTTCGCAAGTTCACCGGCAGATTGCCGCGCACAGGCGCGGGTGTTCCGGGCGCCGCAACGCCGGCACAGGCGCCAGCCGGTGAGGGCGAAGGCTTCGGTGGCACTGCGGCCCAGGTGTCCACTGACGCCGGCTTGAATCGCTTTGTGTGGGACATGCGGTACGCCGATGCGGTGCGTTTTCCCGGAATGATCCTGTGGTCCGGAGAGACTCGCGGTCCCAAGATCGTGCCTGGAACTTATCAGGTAAAGTTGACGGTCGATGGCGCAACCCAGACCGAGAACTTCGAAGTCAAAGCCGATCCACGTTTGACGACTACCGCGGCGGAATATGGCAAGCAACTCGATCTGTCCTTAAAGATTCGCGACAAGCTAAACGAGACGCACAACGCGATCATTCAGATTCGCGACGTGAAAAAGCAGGTGGACGATCTCGTGAAGCGTGTCGGTGGTCAGTCAAAACCGATCGCGGATGCCGGCGTGGCTTTGAACAAGAAGCTTACTGAGGTTGAAGAGGCGCTCTATCAAACTAAAAACCAGAGCAGCCAGGATCCTCTGAACTTCCCGATCCGCCTTAACAATAAATTGGCGGCGCTGGGAGGCGTGGTCGCGCAATCAGAATCGCCGCCGAACGAACAGTCTTATGCGGTCTATGACGAGTTGGCCGGAGAGATAAATTCGCAACTGTCGAAGTTTGCTCAGATCATGAAGAGTGATGTGCCGGCGTTTAATCAGATGGTGCGGGATGCGAACATCCCCGCTATAGTTGTGAAGCCGGCGGGTGAGCCGCCGCGGCCTTGATCTTCAGTTGACAAGATTCAAACCCAAAGGGCGCCAAGGTTCACGCAGAGGTCGCGAAGGAATTCCTTTGCGGATCTTCGCGCAAACCTTTGCGTTAAAAAATTTCCGATCACTTCGTTCACCTACCGCCCACTCGCCCGAAGTCTATGAAGCCGCGTTCCGGATCAGCGGAGAGCAACCTAACCTGAATCTTCTCTCCGATGCGCAGCCCCTGTTCGCCTCGCATGACGCGCCCGTCCACCGGTGGCCTAATGATGCGCGCGTAGATTCCTTTCTCCGACGCGCCTGTCACAATCGCGTCGAAGACTTCGCCGATGCGGTCTTGCATCAACACGGCGGCGGCGACTTTACGCATCTTGCGTTCGACCTTACGCGCAGCGTCTTCGCGCTCAGTACAGTGCGCGGCTATCGCCGTTAACTCAGACTCAGAATAAGGCGGCGCTGCTCTTTTGAGGGCAGCTTTGACCAGGCGTTGGGTAACCAGGTCGGCATAGCGCCGGTTGGGCGCCGTCGAGTGAGTGTAGTCAGAAACCGCCAGACCGAAATGTCCCTCACTGGCGATGCCTGGTTTTTGCACTGTGTATTCGCCAGGACCAAGCAGCTTTACGATTGACAGCGAAAGATCCGGGAAGTGATCGGGATCGGCGGTTTTGCGACGTGCCAGGAAGTCAGCAAGGGCGCGTGAGTCTGGTTCCGCCGGCAGTTTTTCGCCGAGCGACTCGGCAACCTCGACGATGCGCGGCCAATGTTCCGGAGTGCGCACGACCCGGCGGATTGAGAGCACGCCCTTCGCTTCCAGAAACTGGGCCATCACCACATTCGCAGCGATCATGAAATTCTCGATCAGGTCGCGCGCGCTGTTCCTCTCTGTCACTGAAAGTTCAATGACCTTGCCCGCGTTGTCCATTACGGGAGAAGCTTGAATTGTGTCCAACTCCAGCGCGCCGTGTTCTCGACGCAACTGCCGGAGATGCTGTGCGGCTTCGAACTGAAGACGGATCTGAGCCTCCATCCCCGGCACGCTCGCAACCTCAGGCGGTATCGGACCCTTATCATCGAGCCAAGCCCCGACTGCCTCATACGAAAGTTTAGCGTAGTTGTGTAGCAACGCCGGGAATATATTGCTGGACTTCACGGCGCCATCGGCGGCGACGATCATTTCATTTACAACTGAACTCCGATCAGCGCCGCCGACGAGAGAAGTCTTGTCGGTCGATAACTCCTCGGGCAGCATCGGGAAAGTTCTAACGCCGGTATAGACGGAGGTGCAGTTGATCGCGGCATGTTCGTCGATGGCCGATCCCTTCCGCACTGATGCATCTACATCTGCAATCCCTACCAGCACGCGGATATCGCCGCCGGGCAACCGTTCGGCATACTCAACCTGATCCAAATCGCGAGACTTGCGATCGTCTATTGATGACCACAATAACGAACGCAGGTCTTGCGTCGAAGACTCTAAATCATCAGGCCCAGCGTTTGTTTGAAGTGACTTCAGTTCGTCGAGTACTGAGCGCGGGAGGTCCGGCTCAAAGCCATTGGCGACCATCGCCTGGTGGGCGATAGCAGTTAAATCGAACGAATGATTTCTTGGCATGAGTAATTGTTTACGTCAAAGACTCCCGAAAATCCAGCGACCAGCAGGCCAAGCTAAAGCTTGAACGCTTGAACTCTACACTCAGGTTCACCAGTTGCGCGATAGGTCTTGTACACTACGAGAGTATGTCGCCCGT
>JAWVEM010000001.1:0-3276 GCA_033856735.1 Blastocatellia bacterium | reverse complement strand
TACGACACGATTTTTACGGTGATGGAATCTCCGGTGCAGGCGGGAACAATCTGGAGCGGCGCGGATGATGGAGTGATCTACCTGACCCGGGATGGCGGAAAGAACTGGGCCAACGTCACACCGCCAAGAGACATTATGCCGGAGTGGATTCAGATCAACTCGCTCGATGCTTCTCCATTCGATCCGGCCACGGCGTATGTCGCGGCGACTATGTACAAGCATGACGACTACAAACCTTATCTTTACAAGACGAGCGACTATGGCAAGACCTGGAAGAAGATCACCAATGGCATTCCTGATGGCGCTTTCACTCGGGTAGTGCGCGAGGATCCAAACAAGCGTGGCTTGCTTTACGCAGGCACTGAGACTGGCATGTTCATTTCGTTCGACGACGGGGCGAACTGGCAATCGATGCAGTTGAACTTGCCCATTGTTCCGATCACCGACCTAGCCATTCATAAACGCGAGCAGGAGTTGGTAGCGGCGACCCAGGGCCGCGCGTTCTGGATTTTTGACGATCTGCCAATGCTCCACCAAGTAATGGATTCGGGCGGATTCAAAGCAATAAGCGACACTCATCTCTTCAAACCCAAAGAGGCTTATCGCATGCCTGGCTTTGGAGGGTTTCAGTTACCGCCAACTGCCACGGTTGGCAGGAATCCCGCGAGTGGCGTGGTCGTCTATTACTCGCTGAAAGCAAAACCAACCACGGATGTCGTGCTCGAATTTTTTGATTCCAGCGGTAAGTCCGTCCGCAAGTTCACCGGAAGATTGCCGCGCACAGGCGCGGGTGTTCCCGGCGCCGCAACTCCGGCACAGGCGCCAGCCGGTGAGGGTGAAGGCTTCGGCGGCGCTGCGGCCCAGGTGTCCACTGACCCTGGCTTGAATCGCTTTGTGTGGGACATGCGCTACGCCGATGCGGTGCGTTTTCCCGGAATGATCCTGTGGTCCGGAGAGACTCGCGGCCCCAAGATCGTGCCCGGAACGTATCAGGTAAAGCTGACCGTCGATGGCGCAACCCAGACCGAGAACTTCGAAGTCAAAACCGATCCACGTTTGACGACTACAGCGGCGGAATATGGCAAGCAACTCGATCTGTCCTTAAAGATTCGCGACACACTAAACGAGACGCACAACGCGATCATTCAGATTCGCGACGTGAAAAAGCAGATCGACGATCTCGTGAAGCGGGTTGGGCCAGGATCGATTGCTGACTCCGGCAATTCTCTGAAGAAGAAGCTGACGCAAGTCGAGGAGGCGCTCTATCAGACCCAGAACCAGAGCAGTCAGGATCCGCTGAACTTCCCGATCCGGCTTAACAATAAATTGGCGGCGCTGGGAGGCGTGGTCTCGCAATCAGAATCGCCGCCGAACGAACAGTCTTATGCGGTCTATGACGAGTTGGCCGGAGAGATAAATTCGCAACTGTCGAAGTTTGCTCAGATCATGAAGAGTGATGTGCCCGCGTTTAATCAGATGGTCCGCGATGCGAACATCCCGGCGATAGTTGTGAAGCCGTCCGGTGAGCCGCCGCGGCCTTGATCTTCAGTTGACAAGATTCAAACGCAAAGGACGCAAGGGTTCACGTAGAGGTTGCGAAGAAAATTCCTTTGCGGCTCTTCGCGCGAACCTTTGCGTTAAGAGAGTTTTGCTCACTTCGTTCACCTACTACCGAGTCGCCCGAAGTCGATGAAGCCGCGTTCCGGATCAGCGGAGAGCAACCTAACCTGAATCTTCTCTCCGATGCGCAGCCCCTGTTCTCCCCGCATGACGCGTCCGTCCACCGGTGGCCTAATGATGCGCGCGTAGATTCCTTTCTCCGACGCGCCTGTCACGATCGCGTCAAAGACTTCGCCGATGCGGTCTTGCATTAACACGGCCGCGGCGACTTTGCGCATCTTGCGTTCAACCTTACGCGCGGCGTCTTCGCGCTCAGTACAGTGCGCGGCTATCGCAGTTAACTCAGACTCAGAATAAGGCGCGGCGGTTTTGCTGAGGGCAGCCTTGACCAGGCGTTGGGTAACCAAGTCGGCATAGCGCCGGTTGGGCGCCGTCGAGTGAGTGTAGTCAGAAACCGCCAGACCAAAGTGACCCTCACTGGCGATGCCTGGTTTTTGCACTGTGTATTCGCCAGGACCAAGCAGCTTTACGATTGACAGCGAAAGATCCGGGAAGTGATCAGGGTCGGCGGTTTTGCGACGCGCCAGGAAATCAGCAAGAGCGCGCGAGTCTGGTTGAGCCGGCAGTTTTTCCCCGAGCGAATCGGCAATCTCGACAATTCGCGGCCAGTGTTCCGGAGTGCGCACAACCCGGCGGATTGAGAGCACGCCCTTCGCTTCCAGAAACTGGGCCATCACCACATTCGCAGCGATCATGAAATTCTCGATCAGGTCGCGCGCGCTGTTTCTTTCTGTCACTGAAAGTTCAATGACCTTGCCCGCGTTGTCCATTACGGGAGAGGCTTGAATTGTGTCCAACTCAAGCGCGCCGTGTTCTCGACGCAACTGCCGGAGATGCTGTGCGGCTTCGAACTGAAGACGAATCTGAGCCTCCATCCGCGGCACGCTCGCAACCTCAGGCGGTATCGGACCTTTATCATCGAGCCAGGCCCCGACTGCCTCATACGAAAGTTTAGCGTAGTTGTGTAGCAACGCCGGGAATATATTGCTGGATTTCACAGCGCCATCGGCGGCGACGATCATTTCATTTACAACTGAACTCCGATCAGAGCCGCCGACGAGAGAAGTTTTGTCGGTCGATAACTCCTCGGGCAGCATCGGGAAAGTTCTAACGCCGGTATAGACGGAGGTGCAATTGGTCGCCGCATGTTGATCGATAGCCGATCCCTTCCGCACTGACGCATCGACATCTGCGATCCCCACCAGCACGCGGATATCGCCGCCGGGCAACCGTTCGGCATACTCAACCTGATCCAAATCGCGAGATTTGCGATCGTCTATCGATGACCACAATAACGAGCGCAGGTCTTGCGTCGAAGACTCTAAATCATCAGGCCCAGCGTTTGTTTGAAGTGACTTCAGTTCGTCGAGTACTGAGCGGGGGAGGTCCGGCTCAAAGCCATTGGCGACCATCGCCTGGTGGGCGATAGCAGTTAAATCGAACGAATGATTTCTTGGCATGAGTAATTATTTACGTCAAAGACTCCCGAAAATCCAGCGACCAGCAGGCCAAGCTAAAGCTTGAACGCTTGAACTCTACACTCAGGTTCACCAGTTGCGCGATAGGTCTTGTACACTACGAGAGTATGTCGCCCGT